>CAIMCT010000172.1 GCA_903839535.1 uncultured Desulfobacteraceae bacterium | reverse complement strand
CTGTTCCTTTACCGTGAAAATACTTTTAAACCACGAAACACACGAAAGACATGAAATAAGTAAGGGCGACCGGCCGGTCGCCCCTACCGCCTTTGCGTGAGAAACGCTCTTGTGTCGGCTACCAGTTTTATATATTTTGGTCATTCATGGGGGCAAGACCATGCCATGAACGTTTATTAGAGAACTATACTGCAAACGGGCATAATCTGCACTTTCCTTATGCTCCCTCTCCCAGCGGGGGAGGGTTGGGGTGGGGGTCCAAAAGTGCAGATTGTGACAGTTGGCAGTATATGCCATTATAAGCCAAGAATGACAAGTTCATTTTATTTGAAAGATATGGAAATGCAAAATCATTGCTTCGGGTTCCGCATGGCGGAAAGTTAGAACCAAGCCCTAAAAATTCTCCTATTTCTTGGGTTTCTGGCTGGGAAATATCCCAGCGTCCCCCTTGTAAAACAGTCGAAGATTTCAATCGATAAAACCCTTATTAGAGACATGAACGGTGAAGTCATTCACTTTTCACCATTAACTATTCACGTCTTTTAAATGCAGAGCGGATTATCATCCCAATTCATATATATCCGGCCTTCTGTCTTTCAGAACCGTCATTTTAGCCCGAATCTCTTTGACCATATCCATATTAATCGTGGCAGTCAGCAGCATTTCATCGGTCTCTCCGGCTTCGATCACGGTCTTGCCCCAAGGGTCAATAATCACCGAATCACCAAAATAGGTAACAACGCCATCGGACCCGAAGTCCTCACTGCCGACCTGATTGATTCCGACAATAAACATCTGGTTCTCAATTGCGCGGGCGCGCACCAGAATTTTCCAATGATCAAGGCGCGGATAGGGAAAGGCCATTGGACAAAACACGATTTCCACACCCTTCAGGAAATATGTTCGAAATAGTTCCGGAAAACGAATATCATAGCAAATTGCTAATCCTACTCGCCCCCATGGGGTGTCAATAACCGTCAAATGCTCTCCTGGCGCTATGTGCACATCCTCATGAAGCAAACTGAACAAATGGGTTTTTCGATAGACTCCTGCCTGCTCGCCCCTGTCATTGAATAAAAATGAGGTATTGGAGACTTTTCCCGCTTCGTTTAGCGCCAGCATCGACCCATTGATCCAGATATTGTATGTTTTTGCCATCTTAGCAACACGACAGGCGACTTTATAGTGTGCAGCAGCCATGCGATCATTGTTCAGCCAGTTGAAACCCGTAGTCCACATCTCCGGAAAACAGATGACATCACTGCCCCTTCGCGATGCCTCGGCAATCCAGAGTTCGGCTTTTCTAAGATTCTCTTCGGGTTGAGAGACCGCAACACACATTTGCGCAATGGATAGGGTAAGGTTCACTTCAATTCTCCGTGTTCAGAAATAGCCTTTTGTTTTACCGGATCACCCAGTATCTTTTGAACATCTTCCAGATACTGCTTTGATGCGTTCAGATAAAAGGCCAGTCCGCTGGAAAAGTTTTTGCCGATAATGCCGTCGATAAATAGCATGCTGATTTCACGCTGCCTTTTAAGGATATGCAGCGAGCCCAAAAGAATCTGGCGTTCTTCATCAGAAAGGGTTTTGGCCAGCATGATCAGCGCGGTGCGGCCCCGTGGCTGGTAATTCCAGAAAAATAGCATATCCAGGGCATGGATGATCATGATTAGCTCCAGGTCCTTGGCATCGCCAGACAGGCTTTTGTCCATGTCACTGAGCGTTTCCAGGACTTTTTTGTCCGGAAAGAGCAGTTCAAGGCTGGTATATGCCTCCAGAAGCAGGGTCAATTTGTCCCGATAATCGCGTAGGCGAAGATGGATATTCCGATACCGGTCGGCGGAACCTTCAATGACACCGGCGACAAAGTCCGAAGCAGCCTTGGAAATGACTGCCGCCCATTTCTGCAAAACCTCATCAATTTCAGAAACCCCGGCTACCGACAAAAAATCGGCAATAACGCCATTAAAAACAATGGCAATGGGAATGGAAATCATGCTGCGAAAAAAATTACCTGCAATGACGGTCTTGGGAAATCCCCGGAATGCATTGTGGCAGGTGAGGTAGAGTCCGTTTGAGACCGCCATTATTGCATACAAGGCTGCAGGGCTAGTGGCTGTCGTGATTCCCAGTGACTTATCCAGAATCAGGGTTTTAACCACCCAGTCGAGCAGCGGAACGGAAAAGCCCGTATAGAGCAGCGAATCGCCGATACGCTCCCAACTAATGTAATCTTTCCAGCCCAAAAGCGGGGAACTGCGCAGTCCGCCGCCACCCAAAATTGACTGAAGAATATTGCGTACGCCAGTAATGCCGAACCAGATGAATGCACCGCCGAATTTGAGTACCCACCAGTCATAGCGAAGGGCAAAGACCAGAAACGCAGGGATAAATCCTATTATCATTTTAGTGATGATTTTCGCCAAGGTATTTAAATATGCCCAGGACAGCCGCAGCGCTTCCTTTTTCACCTGTGGCGGACAAAGATAAAGCTCGTTTCCAGTATCTTCATGAATCCCGCCCAATGTGACGATGTTGCCCGGAGATTCCATGCGGGTGGTGTGCTCCAGCACCAGCCAGTCCTTATGATTTTCGTGGGCCAGCCAACTAAGGCCAGGAATTGATCCTGCCCAACTGAAGAAACGATTGAGCAGTGGAGTGATGCCTTTTCGCGGAATATACGTTACCCGACGATAAGCGGTCATCCTGAAAGGAATGATCATGCGCTCCGCACCCGGTTGAAAAATATCCCTGATCGCCCGGCTCGGCAAGGATTCCATGATCGCTAGTCCCATACCATGCATGCGCGGCGACATTCCGGTCGAATCGCTGCCTATCCTGGATTTCAAGGGGGTCCCCTTGTACATCAGGCGCAGCGTATTGATATCGTGCAGGATCGCATCCAATTTCTCAAGACGGTCGTCCCTGTCCGGACGGGAAGATGCCGCTGTCTGGTCCATGATATTGAGGATGATGCGTTTCAGCGTTATGACATTGCCTTCGTTGATAGCAACCTGCATACGACTGATCTCGGGAACAAGGGTCATTTTCCCGCTCGTGTAGTCCTTGAGGTTGAATGTCTCCAGCCGCGTTATCAAGCCTTCGCAATCGTAGATCAGCTCCAGCACATCATCAGGCCCCAGATCAGTCAGGTTCAGGGTGATGCGATATGCGGTGCGCAATTGAACCAGGCGATAAAGAAGTTCGCGCGGAGACAGTCTAAGCAAGGGAGGAACATCGGGCCCGTCCTGAACAGTTTGAGGATCGACGAGATCCGGATTCTGCGAGAAGCTCAGGAAGCGCTCCAGAATGGTCTCAAAGTCCAGTCCATTCATTTCCGCCACCCGCGTTTCATTTAGGATTTGCTCTTGCGGACTTGCAGAATCACACTGAATGCGCAGTTCGACAACTTTTTTCTCCAGTTCCGGAAGAAGCTGAGTGTGAATGAATTTCGCCAGATGTAGTAAGGAAGTTTGGCCAGGTTTGACAAATGCCAAAAAAGCGGGTGGATCAATGGGCTTCAGCGAAATGCCAAATGTTTCATTTATGACTGGAAGATGCCGCTGGTTGAAGGTGTCCAGAACCTGCAAGACCTGTTGCTGGCGGTATTCAGAAATTTGGCGGCCTTCTTCCATAAGCGCCCGGACTGGCGCTTCAGTCAAAAAGCAGAGAAATGCCTGGGTATCGATAAACCCTCTGGGAACCCAGATCAATTGCACATAGCGGCCTCGGAACCGGGCGGCATATTCGATGCCGATACGCATCGTAATTCCCATGATTTCAGCAGCTTCTAGAAGTTCAGCGGCAAATGATGCCTGAATGTAGTTGTAGTAAATTACACGCAGCCGGCGAACGCCCTTGATCCAGGCATCCATGATCAGATGCGTAGCGGACTTACGGCCTTTGGTATTCACATCGTGGACATGGTCGTCAAATGCCAGTTGATTCCATTCTTCGGGCATTTCCAGCAGATGGTAGCGCCGCAATTGCTTTCGCACAATGCGGGGCCTGCCAGTAGCAGTTACTCTGAAATCATGGGCCAGTTGGAGCTGGCGGTTGTAGTCTCCCTGAGATCGAACAAGTTCCTTCATGATCTGGAGCAGCGCCCTGGCCGTATTTTTGGGCATGGCTCCGTCCGAAGCGTTGAGTACCTCGTCTCGCAGCGCGCGCAGGGCACCGATGCGCTCGTCCTGTTTGCCGACCTCAAGGGACTCCAGCAGATGGATGACGCTATATGCGATGCGCAGCCCTCTGGATTCAGCCAGTTTCTTTATGCCATGAGGATGGAAATGGGGGTAAAACTTGCGTTTATTATATTCCTGAAGTTTATGCCGGTTCAACACATCATTGACGATGGTCAACAAGCCATGATCCCGTCTGTCAAACATGATGCCGGACAATTTGCGCATGATCAATTTCCGTTTCTAAAAAAATGGTATCATGAAATACAACGTTGACCGTTCACGGTCAACGTTTGCTATCTAAATACATCTCAGACAGTCCTGGGGAAATCGGAATGTGCCTTTCCCAACCAGGCTAACCTCAACCAGGGCGTCGGAATCATTAATGGCGGTATCGGGATCGGTAATAATGCCATGAGTTCCGACATAAGCATCCATGAAACTTTCCCATCCATCATCTGCTGATTTTTTATAAATCTCGACTTTTTGTCCTTTACGAAACCCCATAAGACCCAACCTCCCTTATGATGAATTATGAATTATGAACAGGGGCGATATCTGATTAATCATACTGACGCAGCCTGGATGCCGTGTATATGGCCATCGTTTTCCGGGCGCAGATATAACAATGCGTCCGTGGATCGGCAACCTGTATGACGGATTGATGTTTATTTCGAATATACTCCAGATACCCAGCAGTCCCCATGACCGCGCCACAGCTCTCGCAATGGATTAACTTCTGCCGGTTCAGAATCATCCCGCACAATGACAGTACCCGCTCTCCACTGGAATCTTCCATTCTCATGGCCCCTGATGGGCAATTGGCGGCGCAGGCTCCGCATAAAATACATCGCCTTTCGGCAACGGAAAAATCGGTCGGGCCGGGACGATCAAAATCAAGGTAACCCATCTTCAGGGCTTCGACCTTCATTTTATCTCGGCAAATTTCCACGCAGCGTCCGCATCTAAAGCAAATATCACAGCGAAGGCAGCGGGCGGCTTCTTCCCGTACATTCTGTTCCGGGTAACCGGTTTCGACCTGCTGAAAGGTTTTTCGCCTTCGGTCGATGGGCAACAGGGACATGACGGGTCGCTGCAAAGCCATTTTGACCTTGGCCGACATCTCAATCCAATCAATTCTTCCCCTTCGAACCGGAACCGGTGGCATCCTGGGCTGCGGAGTGTTCGACAGATAACGATCAATGGCATCCGCTGCACGTTTACCCCCACCGATGGCTTCAATAACTGTCGCCGGCCCCGAAACCGCATCTCCGGCTGCAAATATTCCGGGAACCGAGGTTTTCATGTTGACATTACTGGCGAACAGGGTATTTCTGCGGGTCCATTTGAGCTTGGGAATTGATGACAGACAGTCCTGATCCACCTGCTGTCCGATAGCGGAAATCACCGCATCGGTTTCAATCAAATATTCGCTGCCTTCAATCGGAACCGGAATTTTTCGGCTACCGCCTTCCTGTGCGATTAATTCTGCGCGAACACAGCGAATCCCTGTAATTCGGTCATTTTGGCCGATGCCAGTTCCAATTATGGCGACAGGAATGGTCAAAAACGAAATCTGAACACCTTCTTCCTCGGCCTGTTCAACTTCCTCGACATCCGCGGGCATTTCTGAGCGCGTTCTGCGGTATGCCATCCTCACGTCCTTGCAGCCCAGCCTCAGGCAAGTTCTGGCGGCATCAATGGCCACATTTCCGCCTCCAACAATCACAACTCTTTCACCCGGCCATTTAATATTTTGGTCCCAGTCTCCCAACGCCACTCGGCGCAACAAATCAATGGCCTGAATGGCTTGAGGCCCATTTAATATTTGGGCCGTTTCACCTGGGATATTGAGATCAAATGATTTGTGCGCGCCAATCGCAAAAAAGAAGGCTTCAAATCCTTCTGCCTTTAAAGAATCCAGGCTTACGTCTTTTCCAAAATTTGTATTGAACCGAAAATCCACGCCCAGTTCTTCGAGCATGGTTACTTCCAGGTCAATGATTCGACATGGAAGCCTGTATCGGGGAATGCCAAGCAACATCATTCCCCCGGCTGTTGGCAGTGCTTCGATAACCCGGATGCCGTATCCCATTAAACTCAGGTAATACGCAGCGCTCATGCCGGCAGGCCCTGCACCGATGATACATACGTTCTGACCTTTATCAGGTTTTTTGGGCGGGTTAACATACCGCCCTTCCAGCATCGCTTTCTCTGCAGCGAACGCCTTTAAATATTTGATGGAAACCGGCTGGTCGATTCTGCCCCGTACGCACATGAATTCACATGGCCGGGTACAGACCAGCCCGCAAACCCATGGGAATGGGTTATCTTTTCGAATCACTTCGATGGCTTCCGCATCCCGCCCCATTCCAATCAGGGTGACGTAGGTCGGAATATCAATACCGGCAGGGCAAGCCATTTGACATGGAGCCGGCGCAATTTTGACACATTCACCCGTTGCACAATTGTTGGTTTGCAGATGACTTACAAACACCTCGTGGTGTTCGGTCAGCGTCAATTCCAGGAATTGTCCGGTTTTTATGCTGATATCATCCGGGCCTTCTTTTATGATTTTCTGCGCAAAGGATTCCATGGATTGCAGGTGGTCCGATCCGGCCCTTCCCCAGGCCACATCCTGCATCAGCTCAAGGATTTTTTCAGTCCTTCTCCGACTTTTGGGATCAATAAGGTTTCCGGTATCCAGGATGCGCTCAATTTCGGTAATTGCTGCATTCACCGGGCATCTCTTTTCCAGAAGGATTTCGGCCTTTACATCTTTAGGTGCAGATATGTGGGCAAGCGATTTTTTTCGCAACCCCGGCATTTTTTGTTCGATCGCGCCAAATTCAAGGCAGTGCGAGGTACATACCGTAACACAGGCTGGTTTTAGTCCCCGATCAATTCGGTCCATACAGAAATCGCATTTGACCGCCTGGCGTTTTTCCGGATTCCATTGAACCGATCCCCAGGGACAGGCGGCAATACAGGTTTTACATCCAATGCATAGCAATGGGTCCACATAAACGATACCGTCCAGGGGGCGCTTTTTCATGGCGCCTGCCGGGCAGGCGGCCACACACCATGGCGTTTCGCAATGGAAGCAGGACATCAGTATATGCTTGATATCATGGACAGACCGCCCATGTGTGATACCCTGGGCAAACCGTACATCGGATATCATGGGCAAATCGTCGATGACATGGGGTCCGTCCTGAACAATCTGGCAGAGTTTCGGACCGGACGGCAGGGATTTATAGCTTTCACATTGGACTTCGCAGCTATGGCAGCCGATACATTTCTTTCTATCCTGAAACAAGTAGTAGTTGCTCATAATCTTTCTCCCCATCAGACTGGCGCTGGAAAACGAAGAAATTGCACAAGAGGCTTTACATGACGGCCTGCAGGATGACTACAAGGGCGATCTCACAAGGTCGATCACAAGGTCGATCACAAGGGCGATCACAAGGGCGATCACAAGGTCGATCACAAGGGCGATCACAAGGTCGATCACAAGGGCGATCACAAGGTCGATCACAAGGTCGATCACAAGGGCGATCACAAGGTCGATCACAAGGGCGATCACAAGGATCGCCCCTACCATCATTCATTCTTGACTCTCTACCATTCCGGGTTGTTCCGCTGCATCTCAATGTGTTCGCAGATTTCCTTGAGTACAAAATACCGGTTCAGCGCCTTCGCAATCTCCGCATCGGTGGGCATCTGGCTGGTTATTTCCGAAACATATCTTCGAATGGTGTCAATGGCAGTCGCGATTTGACTTGTATAAACATGGCCACATTCCTCGTGCGTCATAAAGACTCCTTTTGCCGGTTTTGAAAGCCAATTTGATACAGTTTCATGATCATGCACCCAGATAGCGCAATCCCCCCGCTGGTCATGAACAGAGCATGAGAGCCGATGTTTTCGTAAAGATATCCGCTCAAAAAAAATCCCGCCATCAGTCCCATGCCATAGCTGACCGCGTTGTTGACCGCCTGTCCAAGTGTTTTGGATGCCTCGGAGGACAGGGCGTCCACATATAAGATACTGGCCATGTGAAATGCTCCATAAGTAAATGCATGAAGCACCTGAGTTAGCAGGATCAAGGGTCCACTGTCAACAAAGGCGAGCAGAAACCAGCGCATTGCTGCAATGCTCAAAGAAAAGACCATGACGGTTTCCAGGGAAAACCGCTTGAATATCCGCTTTGAATAGATCATCATGAAAATTTCGGCAACTGATGCTACAGCCCATGAGATGCCGATAAATGTTTTTCCAAAACCAAGTTTATCCAGATGAATGGAGAAAAAGCCATAATAGGCTCCGTGACTGAGCAGCATCAAAAAAGCGCAGATCAAAAAGACGATGCTCTTGCGGCTCATCAAACGCCCGCCGCCTCCGGAAAGCCCTTTGCCTTTGAGTTTGGTGTTACGGACGGACAGTGCTCCCAGGGAAACCAGGGATTGAATAATTCCTCCCGCCAGAATCAGTGGCAAAATGATGCCAACCGGATAGGTGTCGATCGCTCCGCCGACTATAATAACAACGGCAATGAAGGCAATGGAACCCCAGGCACGGGTCTGACCGTATCGCAGTTTCTCTTTGCCCAGCACATCCATGGTGATGGCTTCCAAAAATGATATGATGGGGGAGAAAAAAATCCCATACCCTAATGTGATAACCACCAACCATTCAAAACGGGTAGTACACAGATAAAGAGACCAGATCATCGCGCTGGCGATGTTACAAAAAACATAGATGACCCTTCTGGCCTGAAGCTGATCCGCCAGCATCCCCCATAGTACAGGAAACAGCACCAGCACCACGGAACGCAGGGCCGAAAGCACGCCGATCTGAAAACCGCTCAGCTTGATGTGGTACAGATAGAGGTTAAAATATGGCAGATAAATGCCCATGACCCCGAAATACAGAAAATACTGGGCCCGAATCAACAGTTTCAACCTGCCGGCAGGTTCACTTATCATCATTTTCCCCATGACAGCCTGCAGGATGCAGGCTCTACTATATCCAACATATACAGTGGAGCCTGCATCCTGCAGGCTGTTTGGTGCTTCATTATCAATCAAATCTGAGTCAACAGCTTGATCTCCTTGGGTGTAAGAAAACGCCATTTACCAAGGTCAAGATTTCCCAGCCGGATACCGGCAATCCGGATGCGCTGAAGCCCCAAAACCTCCTGCCCTACTTTCTGAACCATGCGCCGGATCTGCCGGTTTTTTCCTTCCTTCAGGATGATGCTGAACCGCCGAAGGGAAATGCGACGAATTTCCGCTGGACGGGTACGCTTTCCGGACAGGAGCATTCCATTCGCCATTTTCTGAAGCGCACTGTCCGAAATTGGAGCTGCAAGCGTGACAACATATTCTTTTTCATGATCAAACGATGGGTGAGAAAGCCGGTGATGAAGCTGACCATCGTTGGTCAGCAGCAGCAACCCGGTGGAATCCTTGTCTAAGCGTCCAACCGGATAAATCCGTCCCTGGATATTCACCAGATCAGTAACTAATTTTTCGCCAGGTTGCTCGCAGCTTGTTACATAATCATTGGGCTTGTTGAGCGCGATATAGAGCAGTTTCTGCCGATCAAGAACAGGTTTTCCGTCAAATTCAACCGTATCGGTCAGAGGATCAACCCGTGTTCCCAATTCTGTGATTACCTTGCCATTAACGCACACTTTTCCGGCAAGGATCAGCTCCTCGCCGTGACGCCTGGAACATATTCCCGCAGTGGAGAGATATTTTTGCAGCCGAATTAGCCTGCAGGATACAGGCTCCACTTTTGCGTCTTCTGACATTATGACCGATAGTCAGCGTTAATTCTTACATATTCGACAGAAAAATCGCAGGTCCAAACGGATGTCTGACACTCACCGCTGTGAAGGTCGATGGTGATGACAAACTCTGAAAGCTTGAGAACCTTCGTCACCTCATCTTCAACCGCCACCCCCCGGCCACTGCCCTGTGAAAACATCAGCACATCGTTGAAAAAAATGTCCATTAGCTCCGGTTCAAATGCAACCCCGGCTCTTCCAGTTGCTGCCAGAATCCTTCCCCAGTTGGCATCTTCGCCAAAAATAGCAGTCTTGACCAGATTGGAACTGGCAACCGTATCCGCGATTTTTCTGGCATCACTTTCGGTGGCTGCACCCCGGACGCATATCTCCACCAGCTTGGTCGCTCCTTCCCCATCTTTGACCAGCATTTTGGCAAGAGTCACCAGAACATCGTTTAAAATATCCTGAAAAACGGCCAGATTCGCCGGACTCTGAATGATGGCTCCGGAAAGACCATTGGCCAGAATCAACGCCGTGTCATTGGTGCTGGTATCGCCATCAATGGTAATCCGGTTAAACGACTGCTGTACCGATGTAAACAGGCAATGGTGGAGCTGATCGGCGCTTGCACCGACATCCGTAGTTATGAAACAGAGCATGGTCGCCATGTTCGGGGCGATCATGCCGGCACCCTTGGCTGTCCCGACTATGGTGAAAACCTTGCCGTCCAGCATCCCTTTTCGGCTGATGAGCTTGGGTACAGTATCTGTTGTCATGATTGCTTCTGCAAGCATCATAAAACCATCCGGACTCAAAGACTGAACCAGGGAAGGCAAGGCTTTTTGTATTTTGTCCATGGGAAGCGGCTGGCCAATCACTCCTGTGGAGGCAACCAGAACCAATTCATCAGGAATATCCAGAGCAGACGCAGCAAGCCTGGCCATTTCCCTGGCATCCCGCATTCCCTGCTCTCCGGTACAGCAATTGGCATTGCCGCTGTTGACCAGCACAGCTTGGCAGACACCGGTTTTGATACGCTCCCGATCCAGAATTACCGGAGCGGCCTGAACCCGATTTTGGGTAAAAACTCCGGCTGCGGTTGCAGGCACCCGAGAAACAATGAGTCCCAGATCACTCCCGCCATTTTTTTTAAGTCCGGCGGCAAACCCGGCTGCCTGAAAGCCAATACATTGAAAAACATTCATTGTAATATCCTTAGAGTAATTCATTATTTTGTCCGCAGGAAATCAAGAGATTTCTTGGCTTCCCTGGCCAGAGGAGAAGATGCCTGCGACAGCTCAATCACCCTGGCGTAAGAAGCTGCAGCCGCGGAATAATTTTTGGATGCCATGTACGCAGATCCAAGTTCGCTGTGGAGTTCAGGCGATTTTGGGAACAGCTTGACACCTTCTTCCAAAAGCACAATAGCTTCAACGTGTTTTCCCTGAGCCTGATAGGTTCGTCCGAGGCCTCGAATTGCTGGCGGAAAACCAGGCTCTACTTTCAGCGCTTGCTGATAATATTTTGCGGACATGTCATATTTTTTCTGGTTATAATAGGCCAGCCCCAGATTGGAAAGTGGAAAATGCGGGGTGACATACAGCATATCTCCGGTAATCGCTTTAAAACAAACGATCGCGGCATCCCAGTTTTGCTGTGCGAGATAGGCCGTCCCCAGGTTGTTCATTGCAGGAGCATAATCGGTTTTCAGAGCAAGCGCCTTCTTGAAATGTACAATCGCCAGGTCAAGCCGATCCTTGGCCATGTAGGTCAGCCCCAAGTCATTGTGAAGATAAGGATCACCAGGAGTAAGCTGTTCGGCAGTTAGAAGTTCTTTCAGGGCCGCCGTATAATTTTGCTGAGACATATAGGCTTCCCCAAGATTTCGGGAGGATTCTCCCTGTTTTCTGAGGGTCTCATTGGGCACGCACCCGGAAAGAAATCCAATCACCAGTATCCCTATAAGCCAAAGAATAGCCGGTACAAGAGCGTTACGCTGACATACCATTTCTCACCTGGTCTTTCTCTTCTCTGTTATAATGGTGAATCCTTTTTCCCGAACAACCTGGATCACCTCAGGATTCAGAACGGCATCTGTCAGGATAAGAGAGGCCATACCAGCAGGCACAAGAGCGTTTCTTTCAATCAAAATTCCTGGAATCCTCAGAGGTGGCCTGCCATTCATCTGAATTTCCGTATCCATTGAATAGGAAACGGCAAGCGCATTCAGCAGCTTGGAAACTCCATCGTAAACACTATCCGCATCCGGTAACTGGATAACAATAAAGCCGGCTTTTTCCAGTGCATGAACAGCATCTCCATAAAACGATCCAAAATCAATCAACAGTGGTTTCCCCTTGTCGGATTGGATCCAATTGGCGCGCGCGGAAATCTGAACCCCTGCATAGGGAAAGCTTATTTCGACATTTTGAGTATAAGAAATGCCCAATATCCGCATCAGCGTTTCAATAAGCTGCTGTCTGCCATGCACAGTAACATGCCTTCCTGTTGATAGAACTGAGGCGGAAGAGGATTTTGCCTGAAGCAGTTCAGGGGTGGAGACTTGTTGTTCTTTTTCAACCCGCTCATTCAGGTATGGTGCAACATTCAGTACCCTTTCAAGAATCTCCTTATATGAGGCATCGTAAGAAACTTCAACAATCTTAAGTTGAGGACAGAAATGGTGAATGACGTTTTGCTCATCATTTGTCAGCGCATGGTCGGGGTTAAACAAAATCCGCAGACCATCTGAAAACTCCATTAACGGAAACTTCGCCAAGTCCAGCTTAAAATCAGCTTTCCCCGGCGTGGGAAAATAAAATATCCCCTTTCGCACCAGCCTAGCCTGAAGAAACGAAGAAATTTTTTCAAGAGGCCCGGTATGATCAAGATGGGAAACATCCGAGGCAGTATCGAATATTGGCATACGTATGATCCGCCCCGACTGGATTCGATTGATGTTATCCAGATCAGGATTGATTTTCCGAATCAGCCTAAGCTTTTCATCAAACGAAGCCATTTTTTTGATGCCGAAATGGCGATTAATAATCTGAGACAGGGTATCCCCAGGCTTGATTCTGTATTCTGTAAAGCCGGTTCCTCCGACCGGTGACTTAGGTTCGGACATCGGCTTCGTTTTAGCCGGTACAAGAGCAGCCGCCACAAGAGCAGCCGCCACAAGAGCGTTACCCGATATGGTCACCATCGGAAGAGTGATAATTCGACTTGAGGTTTCCTGACCCAGCTCCGGGCTCAGTTTTTTTAGCGGAATAAATATCTGCTGCCCCGGCCGGATGGCTTCAATATCGCTTATAGATGGATTGAGACGTTTAAATATCTGTAAAAATTCTTCACGATTTTCGTCAATGATTTCTCCTTTTTTCTGAAAGAGCTGTGGAAAAGAATCATCTTTTTGAACGATATACGGTTCGCACCAGATACGGTTTCCCATATCCAGTTTGACGACATAGTCTTTTTGATACATGACCCCTGCAAAGACAGAAAACGGCTGAAGAACACACCAGCACCAAACAAGACAGGCAGCCTTTTTGCAACATCCTGCTGAGGACATGCGCGTTAAACCTTTTTCAGGTTGAGCTTATTTGCAATTTCATGGGACACGGCCTTTACAAAACAGTCAAAATCTTCGCCCCAAAGGGGTTTTCCAGGAGCAGGAACCTTCTTTAAATGGTCCGGACGAATCAGCTCCGGAAGATTGACAAGGGATAAATCCGGACAGACTTCAAATTCATTCGGAAACCGATTTTCAAAGTACATTTCCTGAAAACCAGAAAATTTGATGGCATGGGCTGTTGAGTCCAAAATGGCGATTTCATCTTTTTCCACATACCCGAGTTGCCTTGCAGTGACCAGTCCCGCCAGGGATTCTCCGCCATGCGTACAGGCAACATGGCCGTTCCGGTTGGCCTGGAGCTGCCAGTCCATGATGGCCTGCTCCATCACTTCCACAAAAAAAACCAGGGGCTTGCCAGCAGCCTGGTTGTATTGATCCACCAGATGAATGACCCGTGGCATGGAAACGGGGTTGCCGATCATGGCGGCCTGGGCCACGCTTGGTTTGACTGTTACCGGAAGAAACTTTCGCTGACACGGATCTGGCTCCTGATAATACCTATAAACAGGATTGGCATGAACCGATTGCACTCCCACAATCTTGGGCAGGGTTTCAATGATGCCAGTGTGGTAAAATTTCAGAAATCCGCTCATGACAGCCGTAATATTGCCGGCATTTCCGATGGGAACAACCACCACTTTACCCGCCATATCATACTCAAAATCCTGGGCTATTTCGAATGAATATGACTCCTGGCCCAGTATCCGCCAAGCATTTTTGGAATTGAGAAGCGCCACAGCATATTTTTCGGACAAGGCCTCAACCACTTTCATGCAATCATCAAACACGCCTGGAATTTCAAACACCCGTGCGCCGCTGCCAAGGGGCTGTGCAAGCTGCTGGGGAGTGACCTTTTTGTGTGGCAGAATTACCGCAGACTTGATGTGCGGCTGAAGATATGATGCATACAGCGCGGCTGACGCAGATGTGTCGCCAGTTGAGGCGCACACGGCAAGAACATCGTCCACTATTCCTTGCTGAATTAAATAATTGATATAGCTGAGAGCGCTGGCCATCCCACGGTCCTTGAATGAAGCGCTTGGATTTTGTCCATCATTTTTGAAATAGAATTTTCCACCTGCCCTTTCCTGCATCGAAGCATTGGCTTCGATAACCGGGGTATGACCTTCTCCGAGATACACGATGGATTCTAAAGGCAGAACAGGCCCGATAAATTCATGATATCGGTAAATTCCCTTTAGCGCCGGAAGTGTAAGAAGTTTTCGATAATCAAAAATCCGCCGCCAGGTTTTACCTGGGATGTTTTTTAATTTTTCAAACTCCCGGTCATACAGCAAAAGAACTTGGCCACAATCAGGACAGGTATAAAGTAGCGTTCCAATCCCATGTTCCCTGCCGCACCCCAGGCATCTGTAAATAAGGTCATTCCGCGTTTCAGGCATCATAAAAGGCAGAATATCTTTTGGAAAATCGCTTAGTTTCATAGTGTTATGGACGTAACCCCTCCCATGTAAGGTCGCAAGGCTTCCGGGATAACCACTGAGCCGTCCGCCTGCTGACAGTTTTCAAGGATTGCGGCGACTGTTCGGCCCACGGCAAGCCCTGATCCATTTAATGTGTGAACCAGCTCGGTTCCCTTCCGCCCTCTTCGTTTGAAGCGGATATTGGCACGCCTGGCCTGAAAATCTTCAAAATTACTGCAAGAGGATATTTCGCGATATACTCCCTGAGCCGGCATCCAGACTTCGATATCAAATGTTTTTGCCGAGGAAAACCCCATATCGCCTGTACAAAGGGTGATCACCCGATAGGGAATTTGCAGTGCTTTTAAAACAGCTTCGGCATTTTTTAGAAGGATTTCCAGTTCATCGTATGAGGATTCCGGAGTGGTAAACTTGACGAGTTCAACTTTGTTAAATTGATGTTGCCGGATAAGCCCCCGCGTGTCTTTTCCATAAGAACCAGCCTCTGAGCGAAAACAGGGGGTATGGGCGGTATAGCAGATAGGTAAAATGGTTTCATCCAGAATTTCATCGGAATGAATATTGGTTACCGGCACTTCGGCCGTTGGAATCAAAAAATAATCCCACCCTTCCAGCTTGAAGAGTTCTGCTTCAAATTTGGGAAGCTGACCGGTGTGGGTCATGCTTTTTCTGTTTACGATAAACGGTGGAAGCACTTCGGTATATCCATGAAGGGTGGTGTGCATATCGAGCATGAAATTGATCAATGACCTTTCCAGCCTGGCTCCTGCTCCAAAATACAGGGGAAATCTGGCGCCGGTAATGCGCGTGGCCCGTTCAAAATCAAGAATTCGAAGCTGTTCACCTATCGTCCAGTGTGGTAAGGGTGCGAAATCAAAAACCCGGGGAATACCGCTGGTTTTATATACAGGGTTATCAGCGCTGTCTTTTCCGACAGGAACCGTGATATGGGGAATGTTGGGAATTTCCAGAATAATACCCTGGAGTTTTTCTTCGACTTCTGCAAAACTTTTTTCCAGTGATTTGACGCGTAAAGAGACATCCCGCATTTCAGCAACTAATTGTTCGAGGTGGAGACTTGATGCGTTGTCCTCTGCTTTTTTCATGATAGCAATCTGATCTGAAACGGTATTTCTCTTACATCTTAAATCTTCAAGCTCCAGAAGAACCGTTTTTCGCCTGGCATCGCACTGGGAAAGGACTTCCAGATCAGCGGTTTTACCCCGATCTGACAACGCTTTTTGCACAATCAACAAATTTTGTATTACAAACTTGATTTCCAGCATAACAATACCTATAGTAGGGGTTTGATGGCTTCGTACCTGTTATTTATTGATGATATTTTTATCGAATTTCATACTCATCTGTGTAACAACTGCAATCCATTTAGTCAATGATATTACCACCGCTTCTTCACAGGAGAACCCCCCCAATGGATGATATAAAGCAAACCAAAAACAAAATCCGTAAAGACATGATCACGAATTTGGCATCTCTTTCGGAAAGTGAACTTGCTTTAAAAACTCAAAAAATTGAATACCGTCTTTTTGGTTTCGCCAATTTCATCGAGGCCAACATTACCATGATGTATATTAGCTGTCGGGGTGAGGTCTCTTCCCGTAATATCATAAAATATTGTTTGGATTATAAAAAAATTATCGTTCTTCCAGCCTTCGATCCTCAGAAATTTCGAATCAGGTTATTTAAAATCAATAATGTCGGAAAAGATTTAAAACCTGGGTCTCGGGGAATGCTCGAGCCGGATACAGCCCGATGCAAGCCGGTGCCGATTGAATGCCTTGACATCGCCATCATCCCTGGGATTGCATTCGATGAAAAAGGCGGAAGAGTCGGCTCCGGAGAAGGGTATTATGACCGGTTCATTCCCAAACTTCCAGTAACGACCCGAAAGGTTTCCATCGCATTCGAAGATCAGATAATTCCCCAGGCCCCGATGGAATCCCATGACAAGCATGTGGATATTATAATTACCAATGAACGAACGATTTACAAGATATGATGGCATAAAAATTCATAAAATCTCTTAACCTGTTGTGTAAGTTGATTTTGGCGCGTCAGTTCTGATTTTGCTCAATTTTTCCGGATATTGTCAGTTCTGAAAGCCGGAAGAACCAGTCCGGTTTCCATTTTCAGGGGGGTCCCCTGTCTTGCTTCCAGCTCTATCGTTATGTGTATGGAGGCAGGTGTCTGACGGCCATAGTCCGATGAATCCGAATCCCAAGTCTGATGTTCTTTTCCCTTGCTGTCATAAAACGTATAACTAAGAGATCGAATGCCCTTGCACAATACCGGATCAGCCGGATTTTCCTTAAATGGCGGATAT
The DNA here is from genome assembly GCA_903839535.1 of uncultured Desulfobacteraceae bacterium. Classification (GTDB taxonomy): domain Bacteria; phylum Desulfobacterota; class Desulfobacteria; order Desulfobacterales; family Desulfatirhabdiaceae; genus RAAP-1. The sequence goes on along the minus strand of CAIMCT010000172.1, from coordinate 2,203 downwards.
GGATAGAGGGTTTCAGAACGTCTGAGAACAAAAGCGTCAGAAGGTAACGGCTGAACATAATAAACGATATGAGCAATGTCCTGCTGTCGCCTATCACCAAGCCTCAAATGAAATAACGATGAAAATCCGAGCCGGGGAAAGGTTTTTTTGCCAGTCGAAAGGTTTTCGGCGATAATGCTATATGGATTCGGCGGATCCGAAGATTGCGGCGGCTTATATTCACTAAAAGGAACAACGTAAACAGCACTAAGATCGGCCAGCATTTGATTAAGGCAGGTTCGGGCCATTTCTTGAGACTGAATATCAGCTTCTATCCATGGATTGCGAGTCAGAATACTGCGATACGATCCATACAAGGTCGTCAGAACAATAACCAGCATCGTAATGGCGATCAGGAGTTCAAGAAGGGTAAATCCCCGCGCCTTTGAATAACATATAATCATATAGGGCCGAGACGATTGTTCTGCGTTTCTACAGCAGGTTTATCCGGAACAACACGACAGGCTCCAAGATGATACGTTCGCTCGCCTTTGTTGAAAGACACTGAAACGTCAATTTTTTTCATCGGGTATGCCAGTTTTTTCAGGACTTCAGATTCCAGGGTTTCCATACTCAGCGACCAGACGTAGCCGGGGTAAGCGCCCCCGAAATCTCCTGAATCCTTTTGGATATCTTTAAAATTCCGGCGTTCCATATCAGCCATAAGGCTTTGTGCCAGAAGCGGTGCAATCGTAGTAAACTGGGTTGTCTGGCTCATGGAAACCATCTGGCTTTGCAGTTTATGGACACCTACCAGTAAAATGGCCAGGATGGAGACCGCCATCAAAACCTCTATAAATGTAAAGCCCGACTTTAACGTTACTTCCTCTGTTTCGAATTTCGCCCCTCTCGCCCGACTTGCGATGCTCAGAAAACTATTCGGGAAACTATTCGGGAAACTATTCGGGAAACTATTCGGGAAACTATTCAAACATTGCGTCCTTTTCTCATCCATTCGCTCCCATTCACCCCTCTTGAAAAGAAATGCGCCGTTCGTAGCAACTGACACCAGGCATGAAAGGTTCAATCAGCAGAGAAACCAGGCCGCCGCCTTTGCCTTGCAGGTGAATGATCGCCTTGCTGGAATATCCACGGTTGCTGAAAGCGATAGCCACAATTCCTGAAGATGTTTTACCGGAATCCGGAATTTCCACGTCCATAATGTGAACATCTGAAGGAAGCCTGAAGCCACTTTTCTTTGCCGCCAGGATTTCAGCATCTGTCATGGCTTCATGGGCAAACCACATCAGGCGATGATCCATGTCTATGTGCAGAGTATAAAAACGATCGTTTTGAACTGCAATATTTTTAAGTTCAGATACCGTGAAAATCATCCATCTAACCGTGGCGTTAAGGTGATCTGTTGGCATCGCCGATTGCAGTCGGGGAATGGAGAACATCAGAAACAGACTGAGAAGACATGTGACGACAATCAGTTCCATAAGGGTAAATCCGCCGAATGCTGACAGCCTGTCTGATTCTGTCATTACTGTCAATCGTAACCGTTCACTCCCCCTCCCAGCGGGAGGGGGCCGGGGGGAGGGCAAGTCATGACAGCATTTCCCCCCTCCCAACCTCCTCCCGCTGGGGGGAGGGGTCTGAACGCTTACCCTCAATCTATATCCCAGCTTTGAATATCACGGTTATGCTCCACGCCACCTGGAGCGCCGTCCGCCCCGTATGAAATAATATCGTACTCGCCCTTGATGCCCGGATAGAGATAAACAAAGGCATTTCCCCATGGATCTTTGGGAACTTTTCCTTTTTCCAGATATCCCCCTTTTTTCCAGTTCCGGGGAGCAGGTTCGGTTTGGGGCGGGCTGACCAGAGACTGAAGACCTTGCTCTGTAGTTGGGTACATTCCGTTGTCCAGCCTATACAGCTTGAGGGCTGTTTCAAGGCTGGCGATATCCACTTTGGCCTTTACCTGGCGGGCCTCTTCAGGCCTGCCCATGATTTTTGGGGCAATGTACATGGCCAATATTCCCAGAATGACAATAACGACCATGAGTTCGATCAGGGTGAACCCCTGATTTTGAAGTTTTCTATCCAATTGGGTACAGATCATTCATCCTCCATTTTCTGATATACTGAGAGCTGGTGTAATTTGCGCTTTTGAACCCCCCAACTCTCCCCTACTGGAGAGGGAGTGCAAGTAGAGCCG
>CAIMCT010000171.1 GCA_903839535.1 uncultured Desulfobacteraceae bacterium | reverse complement strand
GCATGACAGCATTTCCCCCCTCCCAACCTCCCCCCGCTGGGGGGAGGAGTCTGAACGCTTACGCCAGAAGGTCTTTTTGTGGGCTGTACTATAACGAAAAAGAGTATAAGTGCAATAAAAATATTCCGTGTTTGAATAATTTCCTTTTTGATATTTTCTTGATTGTAATATCAATATGTTATATATCTGGATCAGAAGTCGGAAGATGCAGTTATCCCGTTACAGGAAAAGACAGCCATGCGGTTTAAATCCATCAACATCACCACCAAGCTGATCGTGCCAGTTCTGTTGTGTATTGTGGGAATCAATGGTGTCCTTATCGCCTATACCACCATCTCCAGAAGAAACCATATAGCCTCTTCCGTCCAGGATCACACACTATCTGTTGTCCGGGATTCTTCGGGTGTTGTTAAATCGGGAATCGGGAATGCATCAAACATGGACATCCTGATTACCTCAGAAGATAGGGACAACTGGCTGGTTGCCCTTACAAGCGAAGCAAAATCGGATATGTGGACGGAAATAATCATCAGCACCATTCTTACTGGCCTTGCCGTCTTTGTTATTGCGTTTATTTTCCACCGGCAGATTCGTCCGCTGAGACAAATCGCCGCAGCGGCTGGAAAAGTGGCTTTAGGCAATATGGACTATGATGAGATCGAAACCGCAGACGATGAAATCGGCAAGGTCAATGCCAGTTTTATGAATGTGGTGATGTCTCTTAGGGAGATCACGACTATATGCCAGGCATTGGCGATTGGTGATTTCAGTCAATTGGTTTCCTTAAAAAGCAGCGAAGATGTTTTGGGGAAAGCAGTAAATCTGATGGTCGAAAACATTCGGAAAATTGCCAGCCAACTCAAAAATATCACCGAAGGGGGCTATTTCACCATTTTTCAGCCGTTTTCAGATAAAGACCAGCTTGGCTCCGCCCTTGCGGAGATGATCACATCTCTTCGTAAAATGACAGAAGAAAACGAGCGGCAGAATATCCTGAAAACCGGTCAGATGGAGCTTCATAAACAGATGCGAGGGGAACAGGACATGGCGACCCTTTCCAAAAACGTCATCGCTTATCTGTGTGAGTATCTGAATGCGCCCATAGGCGCTTTTTATGTGATGGATGAGGAAGAAGGTGTCCTGTTCATGGCGGGAAGCTTCGCCTATCAAAGACGCAAAAAACTCTCAAATCACTTTCTTACGGGAGAAGGGTTGGTAGGTCAGGCAGCCGCGGGAAAACAACGTTTACTGATATCCGATGTTCCCAAGGATTACATTCGAATCCAGTCTGGCCTTGGAAATGCAGCCCCTCGCAGCATAGTGGTTTGTCCCCTCATCTTTGAAAACACGGTTAAGGGAGTCATCGAGTTGGGATCGTTCCAGGATTTTTCAGATATCCAGCTTGAGTTTCTGGATCAGATATCCAACAGCATTGCCATAGCTCTGAATTCTGCTCAGGCCCGGACCCGGATGAAAATCTTGCTTGAACAAACTCAAGAACAGGCAGATCTGCTTCAACACCAACAGGAAGCGCTCCGAAAATCCAATCTCGATCTGGAACAGCAGGCTTCAGCGCTTAAACAATCTGAATCCAGACTTCAGACTCAGCAGGAAGAACTGCGTCAGACCAATGAGGAACTTCAGGAACAGACCCAACTGTTGGAAGAACAAAAAGAAGATATCCAGAAGAAGAATCTGGAGCTGGAAATGGCCGGAAAACTTATCGGGGAAAAAGCCAGGGCGCTCGAAAGAACCAGCAGATACAAGTCCGAGTTTCTGGCCAACATGTCTCATGAGCTGAGGACTCCGCTGAACAGCATTCTCCTGCTGTCCAAGCTCGTTTCGGACAACAAGGGGGGAAATCTTACAGAAAAACAAATCGAATTCGCTCAAACAATCCATGATTCAGGTTCTGACCTGTTAATCCTGATCAACGAAGTTCTGGATCTTTCCAAGGTTGAATCAGGGAAAATGGAGTTGCATCTGGAACCAGTTGTTTTAAGTGATTTGGCCGAAGTCATGAAACGCAATTTTCAGGTAATAGCGCAGAAGAAAGGACTTGATTTTGTCGTTGAACTGCATGACAATTTGCCCATGTCCATTTTGACAGACAGGCAGCGAACCGAGCAAATCATCAAGAATTTTCTTTCAAATGCGTTTAAATTTACATCAAGTGGAAGAGTTTCATTTACGATATGTCCTGCCGAAGATATTCATGTCTTACGGCGGAATCTGACTTCCACCGATGCTATTGCTTTTTTGGTTTCAGATACCGGTATTGGCATCCCCAAAGACAAGCAGCAATTGGTGTTTGAAGCCTTTAAACAGGCAGATGGAACAACCAACAGAAAATACGGCGGAACCGGTCTTGGCCTTTCCATTTCCGTTGAGCTGGCTAAATATCTTGGTGGAGAAATCAAGCTTGAAAGTCAGGAAGGAAAAGGCAGCGCCTTTATTCTCGTTCTGCCTGCAGCTCGTTCAGTACATCCAGAAAAAAACCAGCAGGCTTTGGAGAAAAAAACTGATCTGGTACAAGATGCCGAATGTCTCCCGTCCGGGAACGAGGCTTTGCAGGATGACCGCAAAAATCTCTTCTCGGAAGATAAATCCGTTCTGATGATTGAAGATGATTCGCATTCTGCAAGCGCTCTTGTTACGGCTATTTTAAGCGACCAGGATAAGGAGGCCGTACTTGAAAACAAACGAATCCTTTTGGTGGATGATGACATGCGAAACGTCTATGCGATCACCAACATCCTGGAAGAAAAAGGAATGAAAGTCGTTGTCGGGAAAAATGGGAAGGAAGGCATCGACCGTCTGAACAGGGATACTGGTATTGATCTGGTTCTTATGGATATCATGATGCCTGTCATGGATGGATACGAGGCCATGAAGGAAATTCGAAAGCAGAAACAATTTGAAAAACTCCCCATCATCGCACTGACAGCCAAAGCCATGAAAGGCGACCGTGCATTATGTATTGAGGCGGGCGCCAATGACTATCTGGCCAAACCGTTTGAGACGGAAAATCTGCTTTCAATGCTGCGTGCGTGGCTATGTTGAATGGATGGGTGTTTTGCCGCCCTGGAGTCCGACCGCGAACATCCTGCATCAGCCAGGTCTTTCCGGTTTGCCGTGGCACCCATAAGGTAACGTGATAATTTTGATTGTTTTTATTATGTGTTCGTTGTAGAAAAAAGGACAAGTGGAGCAATCTCCATGACGGCATTTACAAGGCATTTATTCTGATTATAACGGATTTGAGGGGGTATAGTGCCGGTCAAATGAGTTGATACTTTCAAAAATCATTTTGAATAATATTACTGTTTTTATGGAGCAAAAACATAAGTACTCAAGCTAAGTCTCTTTCGGCTATTGTAAAAAATAATGCTTGATGTCCAAAACTAAGTATCAACTCATTTGGCCGGAACTACACCATGGTAAACCCTCGCAGCCACGCCTGGAGTTTTGGGTTTCGACCACGGCCTCGACAACGGCTACGGCGGCTACGCCTATAAGCGTAGGGGCGAATCTTGTATTCGCCCTAATGATGGATTAGTGGCAAATCGCCTCTGGGATCGCCGCACCCCAGTGCGGCAATTATGACGACAATGTACACACAAGCCGCACTGGGGTGCGGTGATCCCGGGATGGCTCCCAGGCATCGGGTGCCTTACCGTGCGAGAGTATCAGGAATAAATAATTGAAAACTCAGGAACACTCTGTTCATCAACCACACGCCAAACTTTTTGAAGCGGTGTTTTCCGATCCGGTAGAAGCAGTGAGTTTCTTTCAGGCATATCTTCCGGATGCTCTGACAGCACGGATTGACTGGAATACTCTTGTTCTCAAGGACAATAGTTTCATAGATGAAGAATTTCATGGCAGCGAATCAGACATACTGTT
>CAIMCT010000170.1 GCA_903839535.1 uncultured Desulfobacteraceae bacterium | reverse complement strand
TCATCATCGTTCAACAACGCAGACAGAAATCCTTCCAGAACATCAAAATTGACTTTGTCCCGCAGTATGTACTTGATTGCCCAGTCGAACCGAATTAACTTTGCCATGGGAGTATCCTCGTAAAATGATTTTACTATTGTTTTTGATAACTTACACTGTAAATTACCCGATCCACATTGCTATCATAATTTATTTATCTCTTCTACCGCCAACCCTGTTACCTGCGAAATCTGCTCAATAGACAACACGCTCAGATTCAACAGATTCTTCGCTGTATCTACTCTGCTCTTTTTCAACCCCAATTGTTCGCCTTTTTCCAATCCCAATTTCTCGCCTTCATCTCTGCCTTCTTCTTTAGCTGTGTTGATCACATCCCGCTCTATCGCGGTATTGATCAGATATCGTTCATATCTTGCCCGCTCCTGCGGAGGCATGTTCAGCTCGGATAGCTTCTCTTTCGCCCTGTCAATATTCCGTGACTTCGACCCCTCTTTTATCTCGTTGTTTTTGATCATGTATATCCATTCGTCTATGGATTTTTTAACCTCGTCATGATATCTCTCTACCTGTATCAGGTAATATTCCGGGAATATATGCTTCTCTACGAACTTAAACCGCTTCTTCAAGGTTTCGTCCAGAAACTCGATTCGCTCTCTTACGATTAGCGGATTGCCCGTATTCACCCCGGTAAAATCGGTTGTGCCATAGTACAGATAATCATCTCCCATCCCCAAATTGAAATACAATACGCTGATGGAAATCACCTTGCTGATATTCTTAAAATTCTCGCCCAGTTTCTGATGTTCTACAATCACCTTGGATGCACCATACAACAGCCTCTCCAGATAATCCGATTCTCTGCTATTTTGAATCTCCACAATGATTTTCCGATGATGGCAGTCCTCAATCATCAAATCCACCCGATTGAACTTGTTATCCGCTTCCGTCTGATTTCCCTCCGATTCCAGAATATTGAGTATCCGGATTTCATCATCGTTCAACAACGCAGACAGAAATCCTTCCAGAACATCAAAATTGACTTTGTCCCGCAGTATGTACTTGATTGCCCAGTCGAACCGAATTAACTTTGCCATGGGAGTATCCTCATAAAATGATTTTACTATTGTTTTTGATAACTTACACCTTAAACTGGCGTAAACTACGCCAGTAAAAGTCTCAATTTTTCAGCATTGCGGCTATTCCGCAGGTTCCCAAGCTGGACTTAGGAACCACAGATTGCGACCGCCTGAAGTATATATCCACCACAAAATATTATCAATCCTGATTTGAACGGAAAGCTCCACCAGAACGACCTTATCATACCATATATCAATGACTCATCCCAGATTATTGAGTCACTTAAAACCCACTTCCAGCTCATATTTTGATGCCGAGGCATGGGTGTCGCAGTGTCTTCATCGTGTTTTCCGTTTGCACAGTTCTTTTGTCATCGCTTGATTTAGCGCATCGAACTGTGCTTCCAGCTCGGCCATGCAGGTATTTACGGCATTCAGATCGCCGGCCCTTCCCGCCATTTCCATCTTGTAAGCCACCTCCATCAGGCGTTTTCCTCCAACGTTGGCCGATGCTCCCTTGATGGTGTGGGACTGGTGTTCAGCACCTGTAACGTCTCCGGCTTTTAGATAACCCTTTAGCGCTTCGATCTGCTGCAGGATGTCTTTCAGAAAGCTTTCGATTATGATCATGGCCAGGTCCTCATCACCCATCAAACGGGCCATCATACCCGCACGGTCGAAAATCAAGGATAAATCAGGAATGACAAATGATGAATTATCTCCACCTTCAGCATTCTTTTTCCTGCATTCCTCATTCTCCTTAGGCAGCCATTTTTCCAGCACTTTAGCTAACTCTTTGGGTGACACTGGCTTTGTGACGTAGTCATTCATACCCGCCTCCATGCAAAGCTCACGGTCGCCCTGCATGGCATGAGCCGTCATGGCGATAATTGGAATTACGAACGATGAATTACGAATTACGAATAATGAGGACGAAGCGTCTGTTTGCGCTTTATTCGTAATTCCTAATTCGTAATTCCTAATTATTTTTGTGGCCTCGATCCCGTCCATCTCGGGCATCTGCACGTCCATCAGCACCAGGTCGTAGGGCAGGGTTTCCAGCGCTCTGATCGCTTCCGCACCGTTTGCCACAGCGTCCGCACGCAAACCCATTTTTTTCAGGATGCTCAAAGCCACCTGCTGATTGGTGATGTTATCCTCAGCCAGCAGGATGCGCGCCTTGCGGCCGGTAAACAGATTCAGCATCTCGCGGGCCGTGTGGCGCGTGACGATGGGCCGCAGCGTTGCATCAGCTTCGTCCCGATCTGTCAGCGCCAGAGACAGAACAGCTTTTAGTTCCTGGTACCGTATCGGCTTGGTCGAATATGCCGCAAAACCAATCTCCTGAAAACGCCGGGCATCGCCCAGCGTCCCCAGGCATGTCAATAACACCACGCGGGTGTCTGCCAGTCGCTCGTCCGCCTGGATGGCCCGGCCCAGGGTCTCGCCGTCCATGCCCGGCATCTGCATATCGATCACCGCAATCCGGAAGGGGTCGTTCTCATCCAGCGCCTGGTAGAGGGCCTGGAGTGCTTTAGACCCATCCTGTGTCTCTGCCGGGCGCATGCCCCAGGATGTCATACGGGTAGTCATGATTTCGCGGTTGGTGGCATTATCGTCCACTATCAGTACGCGCACGCCACGCAGGTCTGCGGACGGGATATTTTCCTCATGCGCCCCACCAACCTGTTTGTCAAAACGCGCGGTGAACCAGAACTCAGAGCCTTTGCCTTCTTCGCTGCTCACACCGATCTCACCATTCATCAGCTCGGCCAGTTGTCTGGAGATGGCCAGGCCCAAACCGGTTCCACCGTATTGGCGTGTGGTCGATGTCTCCACTTGGCTGAACTCTTTGAAGAGCAGGCTGATCTTGTCTTCCGGGATGCCGATACCCGTATCGCGCACCGAAAAGCGCAGCAGAACGGTTTCCTGCTCTCCCGCCCCCTGCTCCCAGTCCCCTGCACCCCCATCCAGCGAGACACGGACCATTACTTCGCCAACTGAGCAGAACTTGACAGCATTGCCAGTAAGGTTGGTGAGTATCTGGCGCAGGCGGCCCGGATCACCGCGCAGCAGCGTGGGTACATTCAGATCGGCGGCGCAGAGCAGCTCCAACCCCTTCTCGTGAGCACGCAAGGCAAGCATGGCGGCGAAGTCGTCCAGCAGGCTCGACAGATCGAAGTCCAGAATCTCCAGGTCGAGCTTCTTGGCTTCGATCTTGGAGAAGTCAAGGATATTGTTGATCAGGCCGAGCAGCGATTCGCCACTGCTGCGCACTGTCTCGGCGTAATGCCGCTGCTCATCGTCAAGTTCGGTATCCAGCAATAGCCAGGTCATGCCGATGATGCCATTCATTGGAGTTCTGATTTCATGGCTCATGTTTGACAGGAACTCGCTCTTGGCGGCGCTGGCGGAGTTGGCCAAAGTCGCCAAGCGATTCGACCGTACTGTGAGCTCAACGAGAGAGACGTTAAGCTCATTAAGTTGCGCCGAGGTTTTCTGTAGTTCAACAGTCCGCTCGGCAACTAATCGCTCCAGTTCATCTTGTCGATTGAGGGTCAGGCGGATGACAAAGGCGAATGCAGCAGTAAGAACCAGTCCAACCAGGAAGGTCTGCCAACCAGCCCGCATCGGGTGCATCTTCATGAACTCCGGCCCCGCATGGGCGGTCACGGCGAAAACCTTGCCAAAGGCAAAGATGGGCCTCATCATGGAAGGCCCTTTGGCCGGGGGGCTGTCGGAAATCCAGGAGGTGGCGAGCGGGTCGGGCGCTGCGTTCTTGCGCACGAGCGAAAGTCCCAGAAGCGCCATGTTATCCGAAGTCCCGCTAATCAGGGTTCCCATTCGCAGCGCAGCCAGGGTGAAGCCCAGTAGGCGCTTAGGATTATCGTCCCCAAAGACGGTCCGGTATATCAACATTCCCTTCTGGCTACCCGTTTCCTGCACCAGAGTGATGGGGTCGGTGGCGGTGGGCAGATTGCTGCGCACTGCTTCTTCCAACGTCGCGCGGCGCAGCGGATCCGAACCGAGGTCATAGCCCAGGGCGCGTTCGTTGCCCACCAGAGGCGCAGCCTGGAAAACGGGATAGTACACTTCACGGCCGGCGGCTGGCACGCGCTTTCCCCGTGCATCCTTCTCCCAGATTTCGAACCCAGTCAAGCCAGCGGCGCGGGCCATTGCTTCGAATCGCGCCTTGTCCGCTGATGGTACGGCCGGAATCCACTCCCAGACAAAGACCGACGGGTTTTTTGTCAGATATGTCGTGAACTGCCGTAACTCATCGGAAGTGATATTATCGCCCTTCTCGTAGAAGTGCGCCAGACCCTCCAGTTCGGCACCACGGAGCGTTCGCAGGGTTGTGGCGATCGGCTCTGTCCGGCTTGCCGCCAGTTTTTCGAACGTTTCGCTGTAGTAGCGAGATTCGAACGTATGGGCCATCCATGTTGCAAACAGGGTTAGCACCAGTCCAACCGCAACCATCAAACCCGTTTCGAGATGTCGCAACCAGCGTAACGGTGCATGAACGAACCGGGCCCGCCATGCAAACAGCGCCGAGCCTATCAACAACATCGCAGCCAGCACCAGCGTGAGCAGAATTGTCGGCAGTGCGGCGCGGACCAGCATCCAGTTCCAGTCGCGTGCATCGATATCCATGCCCAGTACAGCAAGAGTACTCCCGGCTCCCTTGTACGCTCCTGCGCAGATGATCAGATCGTCCACTCTTTCGATGTATGTGGTCTTGGTATCTCGATAGTTGTTGGCAGGGTTATTGTATTCGTAATCCACCCAGCCGGAGCCTTTGGACAGAGCAATTTTCTGTATCTCTCTGTGGAAATACTTGCCTCCGTCCCAGTCTTTAGTGTCGAGGAGGTTTTGGCCGACCAGTTCCGGCCTCACCGGATGGGCCAGCATGGTCATACCTCGGTCGTAGGCGAATGCGTAGATGTCGCCCTTGCAGAAATCTCCCTGCGGATTGTTGATTTCCCTCAGGATAGACTCTAGACCGTTCTTCCTGTAGTAATCCACGGCCTTGCGCACCATCGCCTGGGCATCAGCCGGGGTGGCGAGGTCGAACATAGCTGTCTGCTTATCATAGATTGGTATCAGTCCGGAGACCAAGGTGCCCCGACTGTTGGTGGTTGGCCCTTCGACCCTCTCGGTGTAGCGGGCAAAGACGCTGCTGTAGCCTTCCGAAGCGTCCGCATAGACCTGTCCGGGCGGGGAATAATCCTTCGAGTCAACCGACTCGCTGTCCAGAAAGAAGAACATTGAGCCGTCGGCCTTGCGGCCCAAGAGGTAGAGGAACCGGCATTGCGGGATGACCGAACGGAGCGTAGTGAGCTGGTCCTTGATCCGCAGGTATTCGGGTTTTTCCAGGTCGGTATCAGTGCCGTTGAGTTTCTTGATGCGATCGACATTCACCGCCTGTTCCACCAACCGTGCCTGCTGGAGCAGGTCGTCGCGCATCTTACGCTCGGTTCGATCGATCATCCACCAGGTAAACAGCGCTCCGGCGGCAAAAATGGCCAAGAGCAGCACCAACGTCAGGCGATGGCTTTTTATACTGTGAAAACGGGTTGTCTGTTGATCACTCATACTAAAACACCTTCCTTGTTCCTCATCACGGCATAGAGCTGATTGTTGAAATTCCCCACCTCATTCATGAGAGCGGTTTGCATTGGCGGCGGTGCTCCGCTTCAATCAGCTCACGCTCTACAGCAGGAGCCAGACGGTCAAGTTTCCACTGCTGTACCCGTTTCAACTCGTTCTCTTTTAGCCATTCCGGGATCAGTTCACGGATGTTCCGCTCCAGAGCCTCTGCCTCACTCCAGCCGTACATCCTGACCGCCGCCGGATTCCAGGCAATGTTACGCCCTTCCAGGTCTTGTAGAATGACGGCATTTCGTCGTATTCAATTGTCCATTATCTCCAACCGGAGCGGTCAAAACTTGATTGATCGTTTCTCTGAGACCCTTAAGCTGATACGGTTTACCCAGGAATGCATTGGGAATTTCTGTATGTTCTTCCGCCATAACCTTAGCCTCGTCATAGCCACTGGACAGGATCACCGCGATATCAGGTGAAAGCTTGCGCAGCGCAGCCAGAGTATCCCAGCCATCCATACGCGGCATCGTTAAATCGGAGAGAACGCAGCATATCTCATCCTGATGCAGTTGGAATATCTCCACCGCCTCAACCCCATTTTTTGCTTCAAGTACCGTATATCCCAGGCGAGTGAGCATCTTTTTAGCTATGTCGCGCACCGGCTCCTCATCTTCGATAAGCAGCACCGTGCCGCCGCCTTCAATCTTGGAGACTTTTTCTGCTTTGCCGGTCTGTAATGCTCCAGAAATGGTAGGTAAGTCGTGCCGGCAAGGAGGTTCTTCAGTTGATACCGGTAAAAAAATACGGAAAACACTACCATGGCCCTGTTCACTTTCTACCGTGACTCCACCGCCGTGTGCTTTTACAATTCCCATTATAACAGACAACCCCAGACCTCGACCAGTGAACTTTGTGGTGAAAAACGGATCGAAGATATTCTCGATATCCTTGTTTGAGATTCCGCAGCCATTATCCGATACTTCCAGGCAAGCATAGACGATTTCCTTCGGCTGCCAGTCTATGGGCAAAAACTTTAAGGCTGGAATATCCGCATGAGAAACCGTTTTGACTGTCATGCCAATGCTACCCCGATTGTCAGAAATGGACTCCCAGGCATTGGTGATCAGATTGGTAAGAATCTGGCGCATCTGACCTGAGTCTGCATGGATAATCGGACCGGAAGATGGGAAATCGGCCTTAAGGAGCATTCCTTTCGGAGCTGCCGCATGAAGCATGGTAAGGGTTGTACGGCAGGCTTCGGACAGATCCACGTGTTCTTTCTTGCCGGACGTTTGCCCAAGATAAGTCAACATCAGTCTGCTAACATCTACTGCTTTGCGAGCCGCTTGCATGGCTGAGACCAGGCTTTCGTTTGAATTTACACCCAGTGGCAGGTCATCCATGGCTATTTCCAGGTTTCCCATCACTGCATAAAGCTGGTTATTGAAATGGTGAGCAATGGCACCCGCCATGCGTCCCAGACTTTCGGCCTTCTGAAGCTGCCAATTCTGGGCTTCGAGTTCCGCCTTTTCCGCCTCAGCCCGCTTGCGTTCGGCGAGCTCAATCTGTATCTGGTCGTTGGCAAACCGCAAGTCAACTGCATTTTGTTCTATTATGGCGCGTATCTGCTTCATTTCCACGTTGATTTTTACACGCGCCAACACTTCTTCGGCTTGAAATGGTTTTGCAATATAGTCAACAGCACCCACAGCAAACCCGCGTAGAATTTCGTCGGTTTCTTTAAGAGCGCTAAGAAATAAAACAGGGAGATCGCGTGTGGCTTCGCTACTTTTCAACTGGGCGCAAACTTCGTACCCGCTTATATCAGGCAATCGAATGTCGAGCAGTACCAGATCTGGCAGTGCTGATTGGATGGATGATAAGGCTTCCATTCCTGTTTTTGCAGCTCGGACGCTGTATCCGCGTCCGGAAAGTAATTGAGATAGTAACCGCAAATTATCCAGCTCGTCATCTACGATTAAAACAACGCCTTTGGTTTCATTGTTTTTCATGTTTTCACCGACCTTTGCTCAAGCGATTTTTTTACTGTCTCATAATCAAAATGATCAACGCAAAAATTCAACTCTTTTGCCATAACTGGAAATTGGTTACGCAGTTTTTGTGCAATATCAGCAATTTTAATGGCATCGGTATTGTTTGCCGCAAGCAGCAGTTGCGTGCATATATCTTCATCCAGGGAACTCAAATCCAATGTAAGGTTTTCCATAACTGTTTTTTGCTCCACTTCTTCAGCATTTTCATCATACCTGTACTTTAGTTTCAGGTATTTCTCCATCATGGCGAAAATAGCGGCTTCACGATAGGGTTTGCCTATAAAATCATCACAGCCGGCATCAAAAACTTTCTGGCTTTCTTCCTGTAATACATGCGCTGATAAGGCTATTATTATTGTATTTTTCCCAGCTTCGGTTGCTTTAATAATTCGGGTGGCTTCCATGCCATCCATAATGGGCATACGAACGTCCATCCAGATAAGATTCGGTTTCCATTGCTCAAAAATGTCAACAGCTTCTTTTCCATTTACAGCTTCACGCACCTCAAAACCCGTTAATTTTAATAGTGTTACCAAAAAAGTGCGGCTATCGTCAGTATCTTCTGCAACAAGAATTCTCGGAATTTGCTGACCTGTTTCCAAACCAATTATTTGCTGTTTTTGCGTTTTTGTTTTATCTTCGAAATCCCGTTTGATTCCTTGTTGTACATGAATTGAAAACCGGAAAATACTCCCCCTGTCAATCTGGCTTGTAACCGATATTTCGCCTCCCATCATCCTGACACAGTCCTGACTGATTGCGAGTCCTAAACCGGTACCGCTCTGGCTTTTTCTGCCACTATCGGTTTGCACAAAATACTGAAACAATTTATTGACTTCTTCCGGGGCGATTCCATGTCCGGTATCTTCCACATCTACCTGTAAACAGATTTTGTTTTGCGGCTCATTTTCGATTGAAAAACGAGCTGTTATGCCACCTTTGCTGGTGAATTTAACCGCATTTCCCAGAAGATTTGTCAGCACGATACGCAGTTTTGTTTCATCGGCGATAATATATTGGGGAATTTGTTCTACACCCAGCATTTCAAGCGTCAAATCTATTGCATCAGTTCTTAGCCGAAACATTTTTTCCAAATCATGAATCATCTGATGCAGGTCGAAATTGCAAGGTGAAAGGGTCGTGCGTTTTGCCTCTATTTTGGCGATTTCGAGTACTTCGTTAATCAGCGACAGCAAATGTTCGCTGCTGCGATTGATGGTGTCCAGATATTCTTTTTGTTTCCGCGAAACTGTGGCATCCCTTTGCATGAGTTGTGAATATCCTAAAATGGCATTGATGGGAGTGCGGATTTCATGGCTCATGTTGGCAAGGAACGCGCTTTTCGCCTGATTCGCATCCTCTGCAATCTTTTTCGCCTGTTCCAGTTTTTCTTCACGCTGCTGTATTTCGGTTATAAAATAATCCACGGAGGCAGCCATATCCGTGATTTCATCCGCACCGCTTATCGGAATTGGAACTGGGCGTCCTTCCACATGATCACGCATACATTGCCCCAGCGTTAGTATCCGGGTGATGATTGATTTGCGGATATAGAAATAAATCAGCACGACGATGAGAACGCCAAACAGGGGAACGGCGATGAGTATCACGGAAATATACCGGATTTCCCGGTCAAAACGATTGTTTTCTTCGATAATATCCGTCTGTATTTGAGAGAAAATCCGGTTGACTGTTTTTATCAGTTCACTGGACAGAAATTTGTTTTTGATCAGATTTTCTTCCGTGTCCTCTTGCAGTGCAATCTGATTTTGTCTGAGATCGAAAATATTCTGTTTGCCGCTGCCATATCCGATCACTTCCGACTGAACGGACTTGGCGGCCGATCCAAAATCGAATAAACTGTTGGCGTTTATCTCTGCAAGCAGCAAGTCGAATTCTTTTTTGACGATGTTCAAATCTATGTTATTCAATATGTTTCCGCTGAATAACATATCAATCACCGCCTGATCCATGGTCTCGCGCCATAAGTTGAACATCCGGTTCTGTTCTGATCCTGGGTCGGTTTTGATGGTATCCGGATTCCGCGAAATCCGGTACAGCCGCAGAAAAATCTGTCTGCTTCTGTATTCTGATTCAAATCTGCGGCTTGTGATTTCAATCAGTATTTTCAGGTTTTCAAAAACAAGATCAAACTGTCCTGACAACAGATCGATGTCTTCTGAAGAAATACCTGCTTCCCTAAGGGGGAGAAGCAAATTTTCCTTGCGTCTGATTTTATCTTCGACATCCTGAGCCAGACTGCTGTGGATATATTGATTCTTTGCAATAATGATATCAGGCGCATTAGCCATCAGTTGCTCGGTTTCCCGGACGAGTTTCGAGGCATCGATCAGCCCCGGCAGTTTCCGGGTTGAAATCTCTGCAAAACTTTTTTGAAAGTAACTGAAAGTCAGTCTGAGCAGTCCGGCGGAGATTATCGCTATCAGCACCACCAAAACCATACCAGCCAGCACTTTTGAGGCAATGCTGATTTTAAAATTCGGCATTTCATCTTTCCTGTGGCTTTTCTTTCCAGTAAACGCCATCAAGGGGCGAAAGGACTCCCCAGATACTGTCGTTTATACCTCCAAGATTTTTATTATAGAATGTCATAAAAGGATACCTCATCAGATAATGTATTGGCAGATCATGAACCACTATTTTCTGAAATTCTGCATAAAGTGCTTTACGCTTTTCAAAATTTGTTTCAGACCCAGCAGCATCCATCAGTTCGTTGACTTTTGGATTACAATATCCCTGGGTATTGGACCAGATAACCCCTTTACGAATATTGTTGCAATCATAAGTCCGATGAACACCGATCACGGGATCACCCCAGTTATAAACAGTATCCTGAGTGATCATAAAATTGTCGTTGGAAACGATATCTGACCATTTGGAAAAGTTTTCCGATGCCCTCACGGTTAGTTCAACGCCGATCTTACGAAGCAGATCATCCTTTAAATATTGGATAAGCGCAGGATTTCCAGGGATAAAATCAATAGTTAGTCCGAATCGCTTACCTGTCTGGTTACGCGGGTATCCAGCGGCATCCAGCAGCTCATTGGCTTTTTTCACATCAACTGGATATTGTTCCACATCAGTCGAATAAAAAGGACTATCCGGAATAATAGGACCCGTGACTTTTTGCGATTTTCCATGAAATATCGTCTTGATTATGAAATCCCGGTCAATGCAATACGCTATAGCTTGACGCACACGCAAATCATCCAGAGGTTTTTTCCTAAGATTGAACGCAAGCCAGTACATCGGACCTGTCCCCTCATACCCTTTATCCGTACCAATCAGATTTTTATCATTTTCAAGTAACTGATATCCCATCGGATTGAAGTAATATGGCAATAACTGGATTTCACCTCCACTGAGGGACAACTGATCGAATATTTTAAAAAATTTGTAACTGATTTTGTCGAGAAAAGGACGATTCTTGATGAAAAATTTATCATAACGTTCCAGAATAATGTGCTTTTCAGGAACAAATTCAACAAATTTAAACGGGCCTGAACCAACAGGAGCCATATTTGCCGGATGCGTTTTTATATCCCTGCCGTCTCCGTAAATATGTTTGGGTATAATTGGCAGCAAAACGGAGGACATTGCCAATAAAATTGCAGGGTGTGGTTTGTTCAAACGTATTACAACTGTTTGCGGATCAGGTGTTTCCACTTTTTCCACAGGGGCGAACATGGAATGGAACGGGTGATATTTCTGAACGGTCATGACGGAAAATGCAACATCTTCTGATGTAATCGGTTTGCCGTCATGAAATGTGGCTCCCTTGACCAGATGGAGCGTCACTGAAAGCCCGTTTTCAGCGATTTCCCATTTTTGGGCAAGATAGGGCTGAGGATTCCAGTTTTCATCGTACCGCAGTGGAGCGGCAAACAACTGTGCACCCGGCATACCTGTATATACACCTGAAACTATTGCGGGGTTCAGATGTGTAGGACAATTGAACATTCCGATAACCAGTTCACCGCCTGGTTTGGGTATGTTCGCATTGCTTTCATTCCCGGCGGCGAAGTCCGGCGAAATAAAAGCGGACATTCCTGTCACAAAAAGCCAAAAAACCATAATCAGACACGAAATATTTTTATGCATTATTGTCTCCTTTTTAGGATGGATGGAAACCCTTATCCTTAGCAGCGCGATAGCCGGCAAACTCATCCAGCACTTTTCTAACCATTTCGGCAAGGTCCCCAGTTGCGACAGGCTTCTTTAGAAACCCTTTGACACCCAAGTACATGGAGCACTTCTCGTCGTTTTCATCACAGAAACCAGTGCAGATAATAACAGGAATTTCTGGTCTGATCGATATCAATTCTCCGGCTAACTGATCCCCTGTCATATTAGGCATCCCCCTGTCGCTGATCACCAGATCAAAATTACCTGGATTGGCCTTGAAAGCAGCCAACGCATCCGGGCTGCTCGTTCGAGTAGTTACCTGATAACCCAGTCTTTCGAGCATCATCTGTTCTATGCGCACAATCGGCTCTTCATCATCAACCAGCAGAATTCTTTCACTGCCAGTCGGATACTCTCTGGTAACAGCGGCATCTTTTCCGTCCGTGTCATCCTCTATAATGGGCAAATACACATGAAAGGCGGTTCCTTTTCCAACTTCGCTATAGACCCGAATATCCCCTCTGTGTTCCTTCACTATGCCATGCACCACGGAAAGCCCCAGTCCCGTGCCCTTTCCCAGTTCTTTGGTGGTAAAGTAGGGATCGAATATTTTATCGATTAGCGTTGGATCAATTCCCGCTCCGGTGTCTGACAGGGTGACGCATGCGTATCTGCCGACCAAAATATCTTCTGGTACCGAATTGTCACGCAAATCATCTTTTTCGCCAAAAGCCGGATGGGACATCCCGATATTCCAGCCGGGGGTCGTTTCTTTCAGCTCGACATTAATTGTTCCGCCATTTCCCTCAACGGCGTGATAGGCGTTGGTGATAAGGTTCATGAGAATCTGATGCACCTGTGTGGGATCAGCGGAGACCATACCGCAATCCTGTTTGATATGGCTGTTGATTTTTATATTCGTGGGTATCGTTGACCGGGCCAGTTTCAGCACCTCTTTCAGGATAGGCTGAAGCCGGATGGGCAGTTTCCGGGGATTGGATTGACGACTGAAAGCCAGAATCTGTTTGACCAGATCACTGCCGCGTTGCGCGGATTTATAAATTTGTTCCATGCTTTCGCGCGCTGGATCGCCGGGCGGTATGTCATCCAGCAGCATTTCTGAAAGGCCGCTGATAGGAAACAAAATGTTGTTCAGATCATGGGCGATGCCGCCAGCAAGCGATCCAATGGACTCCATTTTCTGAGCCTGTTGTATCTGGCCTTCAAGTTTGGCCTTCTCCTCCCCGGCTTGTTTGCGCTCGGTGATATCATGGTAATTCCCCAGTATCCCCCGGATATCGGGGTCGTGCAATAGATTCACGCATGCAAACTCAATCCACTTATAACCGCCGTCTTTGCACCGGTAGCGGCATTCCGTGGTTCCTGTGGTATTGGGTTTCCCCATGAGGTTGTCAATGAATTGTTGGGCGGCGGCCAGGTCCTCCGGATGTACATTGTCCCAGGTACTGGCCCCCACCACCTCTTCCGGCTTCCAGCCAAACCAGTTCTCGATGTTCGGGCTTTTGTACCGGTTGATTCCGTTCTTATCAATGATGACGATAACGTCGCCGATGTTTGCGATCATCCTGGCCTGTTTTGCTTCGCTCTCCCGCAGCGTTGTTGTTGCTCTTTTAACCTGCAACTTTAGAAGCATGATAAAAACCAAGGCGACTACAATCATAATTCCAAGTAAAATAAAAACTTTAATCATCCAGTCGGGCACAATGGCAACAGTACCAACAGAGCCATATATCCATTTTTGTTTGGCGTTACTAAAAACCGAAATATCTTGATTTTTCCATTCGCTAAGATATTTATCTAAAATAAATATCAAATCTTGATTTTTGTCTTTTGTAGTGGAAATATAAAGATCGTATGGATTAAAAACGACTCCGGTTGACCGTAACCCGTATTCGCCTTGTTTTGAAGCCCCGAACGAAATACCGACAACACCGGCATCAACTGTTTTGGTTTTAACTGCTTTAAAAACATCTTCATAACCTGCCAACTCCACGAATTCACACTTAATATGAAAATTGTTTGTTAATTCCAGGAAATTTTTAGCATTGATATCTTTCTTTATTACACCTATCTTTTTGCCGGAAATATCTAATATGCTTTTTATTTCAGATGACTGCAATGCATATAACTCCCCCCAGACAGTTAAGATCGGAATTCTGTTGTAATCCATGAATTGCGAGCGTTCCTCTGTATAAGCAACGCCAGGCAATAAATCAATTTTGCCGGATTTGATCAGGTCTAAAGTATCATCCCAAGTTCCAAAAACATATTCAAACCGAATATTCTCTTGCCTGCCAATTGCGTTTAAAAGATCAACATAAAGACCTTGGGCAACTCCGTCCCTATCTTGAAATATCACCGGAAAATGATCATCGGAACCGACTTGAACTGTGCGGGATTCTGCAGCAAATGTTTGTTGAAAGGTTAAAAAAAGCATAATCACTAAAAATATGGAAATATTTGCACTGAGATTCAATTTCCATCCGCCTGCTTGTGCAATCTTGTGATTCTTTTTCAGCTCGGAAAGATTTCCCTGTAAAGCATCATTTTTCATAATAGTCCTGTCTTCGCTATGGGCGTTTGTTGCATAAGCACTGGCTTTGTTTCCTGATTCCATGATGCCTTTTTTAAACGGATGAAAATCAGTATTGCTTCAGTCTTACAAATAATCTCCTAAGGCAACCATGAGCTTTTTGTTTTCGAAATTACCATTATCATAATTGGTCATGCGTGCCATCTTTTGCGAGCGGTGCACAGACAATGAACTCGGCGCCGCCTTCGATGTTCCGCGCCGTAATGCTACCGTTCATGTTGCGCTCAATGATCATTTTCGACATATAAAGACCGATACCGCCTCCCTTTCCCTTGGTGGAAAAATATGGATCGAATATCCTGTTCAGGATATCAATTGGAATGCCGCCGCCGTTATCGCACACTGAGACGCATCCCTGGCCGTCTTGCTCTGCAAGGACAATATCCACCCTGCCGGAAAGTGTTTGATTGTGCGCCAGGATCGCCTCTTTGGCATTGGAAAACAGGTTCAGGAGCACCTGGGAATATTCATTGGGAAAACCCATTAGCTTAATATCCAGCGAGACATCGATATGAATGGAAATATTATTGTGTTGGAAACTTGATTCCACCAGAGCAATAGCTTCTCTGATTTGCTCCAGCGCGGAGAATACGATAATTTCTTTATCCGGACGAAAGAAATTGGCAAAATCGCTGATGGTCGTGGACATTTTCTGAACCATGCGGCGACCGTCGGCAACAGCTTGATCCAGGTAAGCACCATCGAGCGTGTTGAATTGGTATGCATCCTTGATGTTGTAAAGCAACAAGCCAAGCGCATTTAACGGCTGACGCCACTGGTGCGCGATGTTGCCGATCATCTCGCCCATGGCGGCCAGCCGACTCTGCTGAATCAATAATCGCTCGTGTTTGAGGTTTTTCTCCACCTCCTGCGCCACCCGCTGTTCCAGGTTTTCGTTGAGGCGAAGAAGTTCTTCTTCGGCCAGCTTTCGCTCGGTAGTTTTCCAAACTGCTTCCATCAATATGGAGACATGAAGGATATCGGATTCATCATAATCGGTTTCTTTGTTCGCCAGGCCGATCACACCGACAATGCCGCCGTCCTTGAAGATTGGGACAGATATAAATTTGATAAGTTGAACATGGCCTTTCGGACAGCCCTTTTTCAGAGTGCTGGCTGCTTGCAAATTATTGATGATAATCGGCTTACGCTGCCGGACAGCCTCACCCCAGATTCCGGTCTTTTCTAACTCGTAACAGGTTGACGGATTGTCAATGGCGCACTCCGCCATCACTTCCCTGGACCATGTGTTCAGTACAAACTCCTTACGATCTTCGTGGTAATGATAAATGTAACCAATTTTGCTTTCGGTCAGTTTGATGGCTTGGTCCAGCGCATAATCAAGAAAGTTCTGGATGGTCTCTGACGGATGTTGCAGGATACCCACAATCCTTCTGAGCCGCAATTCGTTCTGATGTATCTTTTCCTCCGCCTGTTTGCGCTCTGTGATGTCGGTATGCGTGCCACTCATTCGGATGGGCTGACCGAGTGAATTCCATTTCACCACCTGAGCCTGATCAAGTACCCACACGATTTGTCCATCTTTGGCGAGCATCCGGTATTCAGCCTTATGCATTGGCGTTCGGCCTTCTATATGATCTTTAATCGATTGATTGGCCATTGACCGGTCATCCGGATGGATAAAGTCAAGCCACTGCTTGACTGTATATTCAATTTCATGGAGCTTGTAGCCGATCATTTCAGCCCAACGCTCGTTTCTCTTGACTTCATTCGTTTCAAGATTCCAGTCCCAAAATCCAAGCTGGCTGCCCTTTAGCACGAATTTCAAACGTTCTTCGCTCTCCTGCAACGCCTCCTCAGACCGCTTTCGCATTGTGATCTCTTCGGCAATTCCGGCAATGCGGTATGGCCGACCTGAATCGTCCAATACTGGAAAAATCCTCTCAGATATCCAGACAACGGAACCGTCGGATCTCCTTATGCGGTAATCGGGAAACACAATTTCAGGGATATCTGACAATGATACTTCAGAAATGAATTCCATGACATTCTGCCTGTCCTCCTCCACAACTGAATTAAACCTGGATGTGGGATTTTGGTAGAGTTCCTCGCAAGTTCTGTCCCAAACTTGCTCATAGGCCGGGCTGATATAATAGATATCCTTCCAGTCAAGTGACGCAAGCCAAAAGACTTCGCGTATGGACTCCGTGACTTGACGAAAGCGCATCTCGGCGTTTTTTCGCTCAATAATTTCTTCCGTGAGCTTTTTTGTCCGTAGGGCCACTTGCTTTCTCAGCGAAAAGGACCACAGCACGAAAGCTGACCCGATCAGTAATAAAGCCAGAATCGCTCCGATAATGTACTTTGACACCGATTTAAGTGATAATTCCTTCGGCTCCAGCGCACCAAACCACTTATCATAGATTTCCCTGTATTGGCCAGTCTTCTTGACAATACTCAGCCCCTGGTTAAGTCGTTCCAGAAGCAACAGATCGCCGTCCTTCACAGCAAAGCTGAAAGGTCTGTTGTATGACTCGACAACAACTGGCGACTGGGTGAGATTGGTTAGATTCAGATCATTCATGAGAGTCAATCCAACCAATTTGGGCATCAGGGCCGCGTCTCCCTTTTCTGATGACAAAAGTCTTAGCGCTTCTGGAAGACTATCAATCAGAATTATATGTTCAGAATCCACAAAACCCGAAGAACGAAGGTAGTCATGAGCTTGATCGCCTTTCATCACGATGACTGTTTGACCCTTGAGTTCTTCTATGGAGTTTATTCTTTTACTATCCTTCCTCGTAAAGAATGCGTCAAAGGCGATTGTGTGCGGCGCGGAAAAGTCGAAAACGTTATCCCTCTCTTTTGAGTAAGCCATCATTGGAAGAAAATCGATTTCTCCTGTTTCGAGACGCAGTATGGCCCGTTCCCATGTATTTACCTTGATTTCCAGATCCATGCCCATGACTTTTGCTACAGCATTTGCCAAGTCAACACTGAAACCGTCAGGAACACCCTCTTTATTGACGAAAGTGTATGGATAATAATCAGCCACAACGACTGTCTTGAGTCGGCTTTTCAACTGTGTGGATGTGTTGGGGACCAGAGTCTCTTCTCCAGCCACCATTGACGGAATGAAATGTAAAAGAAATAACCCAAACACTATTAGATAACGAACTCTCTTCAATTCCCTCAATGCCGTTTTCATAGGGACAATCCTTTTAATTGGCCACACTGAAGAATGGTTTGTGAATGAACTGCAAAGCTTCATCCAATATTCCGCGATGGGCGATCACGCTCGTTTACAATGGAAAACACTTAGCAAATTTTTTCATCAACATAGGAGAGCCTTTGATTTTAATTTTGAGGGTAAGCAATGCAAGAATGAGATTTTTCTCTTTTGCCAAAAACTTAAGCCATGTGTGTGAATCGGCGATAATCGAAATATCAGACTGCCCGCTATGATCTTTTTTGACAGAAAGTTTCATATCGTGAATATCCACAGTGCACTTAATATTTTCATTGCCTGTAAAAGTAAAATGGTAGGTGGCGTTCAACCCTTTTGATCCGCCTTTCTGAAATACCAGAGGCAGGCTGTCAAGGAAGCCTTCTACACTTGCGGGCCTTATGCCTGAACCCACTTCTTTTACCTTTTTGTGAGAATATTTTCGGGTTACATAATCCAAGGCATCCGATTCAGGCAGGACAAAAATTGTTTCGTTGTTTTCCTGCAACGGCTTAACAACTCGGGCCATGTATCCTTTTTTATCGGTCAGATACAGACCGATGTTCTCTCTCCCGGCAGGGCAGACAGCCATGCAATAGGATGATTTGTTGCAGATCCCATAGCTTAAACTCTGCCACATGGAAACGGTCTCTGTATCCTTTACTCTGGATCTATACGTTTTCACGTCTTTTGATTTAACGATATTTTCCACCCAATCTGAAAATCCGCCCATACGGTCCCTATAGTTATGTACCATACAGTTTACAAAAGAGAATCCGCCATCTGCAGCAATAGCCCCGACAGGACAGACCGAAATGCAAAGACCGCATTTGATGCAAGGATTATAATCAAGGGCGGTATCATATTGGGTTACAGGGCGATCAATCAATAAAGTCCCAAGGACGATGAAATTACCAAAATCCGGGTGGATTAGCAACCGGTTGTGCCCCAGTCGCCCCATCCCGGCAGCCACTGCAATGGTTTTGTGGGAAATTGCCCACATTTTACCCGGCCATTTGGAGACATCCATGGGAAATCCTGCAGAAGGGGAAAGTGGATGAATGCCAAAGGTCTTTAAACTTGCCGTCAATTTCCTCGCCACTGAATTGGCGGAGTCAAACCCTTGGAGAAATTCATGGTCTGAAACCGATCTTGAAACACATTGGACATTTTCCCTGTTAAGCTTGATGACGATGCTGATAACTGCCTTTGTTTCGGGATAAATCGACAGAATCTCATTTTTTTCATCTTCGAGGGCGGCGCTGTCAATATATGCAATCCCGCAATCGTCTGCTCCGGCACTGACGGCCATGTTTTTAAGTGTTTTATAATCCACGTCCGTTATCTTGATCTCGGTTGATTTTTTATCGGAATTCTCATTAAACCATTTCACGGTCGGGTGATTTTTCATTGACATATTTTGTTTCTCCCGTTGAGTTTGTTTTGACCGGCCTGATCGAAGATCGAACAGATAAACCAGCCTGTGAATATTCCAGTTTCGGATAACTATTCTTGAGTGGAGCCATTTACCTCATACAACACATTAAGCCTTATTAGCCAGAACTCGACTGATCGTGTCGCTAAGTTCCTTCATTTGATTAGCGGCTTGGTTTACAAACAGGGTTGATTTGCACCCCTATGACGCCAACCGCACCGTTGCAGTAAACTCATCCCACGGTACACAGTATTTCCCTGCTTCATTTTTTTCCACCAGACCGGCAGTCTCCAGCGTCTTTACATCCTGGAATACATTCTTGTAGTGCCGATGCAGATGCTTGGCAAGGGCGTTGATACTGATGCTTCCAACCTTGTGCAACTCATGCAACAACTGAAGACGCTTGGGAGTGCAGTAGCGGTAAAAGGTTTCCAGATCGGGGAAAGATACCCGTTCAACGGTTTTCTCTGGAATAACGCTCTGATCTATCTTCTCGGCCTGGGCAACCAGGTTGGCGAAAAAATCCTCTTCAGTCTCAATCTTCACCTTGAAATCCCTGTCCATTAGATACCTCTTGTTGTGCGAGCTTGCTTGATGGCAGCGGTTCCGATAACATCCAGACCACTACCTGTATGATGTCACCATTCGGCAGGTCACGCCGATAACTCAAAACCGGTTGTGCATATCCCACATTTTCCTCTCAATCAGGTTTATGGCTTTTTATGCCATAATCAAGTTATACTGTCAACGGTCATAATACGCATTTTTGCCCCCCACCCCAACCCTCCACAAGAGAGGTCCTTATCCGGTTTTGTCCGAAACTCCCTGACGTTTTGAAACAGGCTTGAAAAATTCTTTCTTATATTATATGATAATAATCAAGGATATACAGGAGGTTGTATTATGCAAAAAAACACAAGCGTTACACTCGGCGTTCATTATGAAAAATTCATTGCCCAACAGGTAACCCAAGGCCATTTTGGCACTGCCAGCGAAGCTATAAGGGCTGGTTTGCGGCTTTTGGAGGAACGAGAAATCAAACTGGCAGCCTTGCGCAGCGCTCTTGTGGAAGGCGAAGAAAGCGCAAGTACTGAATATTCACTTCATGGCTTGATTAGTTCGTTTGATCGCGAAGGAGCTGATTGATGCCTTCTTTCACCCTTACCAAAAGGGTGCCTATCGATTTGGTGGAAATCGGCACTTACACACAAAGACCTGTGTAGGACATCATCAATCTGTCCGATGACAGGAATACATTTTTTACCCTGAATGGATAAAAATACTGAACCCGGCAGCACATATGCTTTGCCATTGGATTGGACAACCAAACAACGCCGAAGGTTTTGAAAAATGCTGCGCTACAATCTTAGAAAGCCGCCGATATTCTGTGCAATTACTGATGAAAAGGTCAAGGATGCGGTAAGGGCGGGTTGTAGGAACTTACTATCTTTACATTTCCGTCGGGGTGGTCCGACCCCATTCGTACAACCCGCCCCCGCTGGATGAGTGAACATAAGGAAAGTGCAGATTACGCCCGTTTGCAGTATATCATGCATGTTCTCCGTTGCTCATACTTTAAATACCTTCATCACCTCATCTCCGAGATGGTTGATTACCTTCACCGCAATGCGCCCGGACTTGGGTTTGTCGAAGGAACGGGAGATGTCGCTGTTGAGCGTAGCCCAGGCATCTTCGTTTATTTCGGCTTTGAGAGTGGTTTTTAGCGATTTGTAGGGATCGTTGGCGCCGAGAAAGTAGGCGTGGCGGACAAAAAAGGACTCTTCGTTGTAATCGGTGTCGATGAACCAGCAGGCGATGCCGTCGGCGTTGTCGGAGCGAACTTCGCCGGTGTTGGGGTGGAAGACATCAACGCCGTTGACCTTGACCTGCACCTGACCATCTTTGGCGTTGAGGATATCGATGTCGGGTTCGCCGAAGATGACGAACAGGTTGCCCTTGCCGGTGTTCTTGAGGTCGTCGGCCATGTGCAGGTCAGCATTCATGCTGGCCTTGAGTACGGGGATGCGGCCGAGTTTGTTGAATTCGGAGGAATGGGCATCGTAGTTGAAGGCGCAGGCGATGAGTACGTCGAAATCCGCATCGCCGGCTTCACGCGCGGCAGCCACCAGATCGGGTCGTGCCACAGTGCCGAACTCTGGACCTATAAAGATGGCGGCGCGCTTCTCCTTGCCGGTTTCCTCACCGCCTTCAAAGTAGCGGCCTTCAGCGCAGATCAGATCGCCGGGCCAGGGAATGAGCGCGATGAAGATAATCTTGTCATCCTTATGCGCCTGCTGCACACCGGCGGTTTTGAGGTTTTCCAGAATAATCTGCACGAAGTTGCGTTCTTCGCCGTAGCCGCCCGATCCATCGGCAATGCCCTTGGTGTTGGGATCGATTAGATCGTCGTTTTCATCCACGCCCAGCACGCGATGAGGCGAGAGGCTTTCCACTGTGAAGGGTCCGGCGACACGGACTGTCTTTTTGTCCTCGTAGGGTTTGTCGTAGAGGTATTCGTGGTCGGCCTTGGCGGCAATGGAGGCATCTATCTCCTTCTGCCTGGCAATACGATTTTTCCACCAGTCGGCGTGCAGTTTTTTGGCGATGTCCGGCCAATTTGACTTCTCATTATCTGCCGGCGCATCGCGGGGGATTTCCCATTCCTGCCACATTTTGCTCAGTGTCTTGTTCAACTGCTCGCGCAGAGGTTCCAGCTTCTCCTGAAACTTGTCCCAGATGATGTCAATTTCGGTGTTATTGGCGATGGATTTCAGTGTGATATGGGGCACTCGTTCGTAAACAAAGCCCTGGCGGATGCTGCTGCGGGTAGGCTGGCTTGACGGTGGGCTGCGGGTGACTCCAGCTTCCTTGAGCTGACCGTCTCGGCTGTCGGCCAGCAGGTAGTAGGGATAGCGCGCGCCCATGATGCGAGCACGGGCCAAGGCTAATGCAACGCGGGACGTGTCGATGGTGATCCAGCGTCGGCCCCATTGTTCGGCTACATAAGCGGTGGTGCCGGAACCGCAGGTGGGGTCGAGAATAAGGTCGCCGGGATCGGTGGACATAAGGATGCAGCGTTGAACAACTCTTGTACTCGTCTGAACCACATAGACACGTTCCACAGCAAATGTACTTTCCATGGTGTCCATCCAAATGTTAGTCAGAGGCGTATGCTGACTCTCGGAAAGATATTTCTTAAACGTCAATGTCTTTCCAGCTGCATAGATCCGACCAGCCTTGCTTATTCTTGGCAAATTGCTGGCCGATACTTTCCAATGATTTCCCTTTGCCGGGAGGTAAGTTGCCCCTTCAAACGAGAAAGGCTGTCGATCTTTTGCCTCTCCACTTGACATCAGTGGGGCAGTTTGAAACCGCTTACCCTCCGGGAAATCGGTTTCACCACTTACCTCAACGGTTGTCAGATGCCGTCTCGTTCCGTCGGGCAACTCAATATTGCCAAAACCAGAATCCACGGCTTCATTGCTCCTTTCAACCAACAACCGATGGAACTTCGTAGCTGACCAGTCTTTTCCATACCAAAGTACAGTGTCTGCAATGCCTGAGATATAGTTTCCAGACATTGAACCAGTTTTCTTGAAAAGGAGTTGAACAATAAAATTGTTCTCCCCGAACGCCTCATCCATCAACGCCCGCACACGATGCACATTCTCATCCCCAATCTGCACAAAGATCGAACCGGAATCCGTCAACAGATCCCGCGCCACAGTCAACCGATCGCGCAGATAGGTCAGGTATGAATGAATCCCATCCCGCCAGGTATCCCGAAACGCTTTGACCTGCTCCGGCTCGCGGGTGATGTGGTCGGTGTTGCCGTCTTTAATATCACGGCTGGTGGTGGACCACTGGAAGTTGGAATTGAATTTGATGCCGTAGGGCGGATCGAAGTAGATGCACTGCACCTTGCCGCGCAATCCCTCGCGCTCGGCCAGCGAGGCCATCACCTGAAGACTGTCACCGAGAATCATGCGGTTGGTCCAATTGGCGTCATGCTGATAGAACTCTGTCTTATCGATGCCTTCGGGTATGCCATTGAAATCAGCGAAGAGGTCGAGCTGCTC
Organism: uncultured Desulfobacteraceae bacterium; assembly: GCA_903839535.1. Classification (GTDB taxonomy): domain Bacteria; phylum Desulfobacterota; class Desulfobacteria; order Desulfobacterales; family Desulfatirhabdiaceae; genus RAAP-1. The sequence goes on along the minus strand of CAIMCT010000170.1, from coordinate 3,757 downwards.
AGATTGCTTTGGCTGGCCTGCTTCAGTGTGGCGCAGCAAGTCGTCAATCAACACCTTGGGGTGTACCTTTTCCTGAATGTAGAGTGGCGGAGCATGCACCACCAGATCGGACCAGTCCTGCTGGTCCTTGCCGCGCCAGACCAGTTGCGGGTCCAAATCGCGGTTGCGGGCCAGCTTTTCGTCTTCCAGTTCGGCGTTGCCGCGGGGGTAGATCACCTTCACCGGAGCCTGGTCGTCTTTCTGCATCACCGACTGGTATTCGGCGGTGGGGATGTTCTTTCGGGTGGCCTCTTCGTGGGTGAGGGTTTCAACGGTCAGATTGGAATTGGTTTTCTTGGCCATATTATTTCCGGACAGCTAAGGGTGCAAGGGTTGAAGTTTCGATCATCTTGTTGAACTCCGCTTCAACCTTTTCTTTAAAATCTGATTCGATCTGATAGACATCGGTAAATTCGGCGAAGGCCCATCGTCCATAAAAACCGATGTTATTCACGCCAGGCACCCAGTAGGTATCCATGGTGGATTTTTTTTCCTTGGCGTCTTCGCCCCGGTAGCCCTTGATCTCGACGATCAGGTTGAGGGGGTCTTCGGCGCCCTTTCCATCATCCACCTGCACGATGAAGTCGGGCCGATATTTGCGGGTTTCCGAGGCATAGCGGTAGGGCGCCTCAAAGCCCAGGTTGTGGTTCTTCACATAGGCCATTACTCTGGGGTGGGCTTCGGCGGCGCGGCAGAATTCCGCCTCCCAGTCGCTGTCGAGAATCACCCAGTTGAGCTGGCAGCGGCGGCTGTCAGTCTCGTAGCGGGTTGTTTTGGATGTATTGAAGTTAACGTTCACTGTGGATCCGGTGGGATTGTAAGGGTCGAGTACGGCCTTGATCGGGCGATTGCCCAACTCGGCACGGGTAATGGCGGCGGTGATGCGTTCGCAGGCGATATCGGCCAGGGCCTGATACATCAGCAAGCCAGGATAGGTATCGCCCTTGCAGACCAGGCAGGTGTCCAGCCATTGTTTGGCGATGCATTTGAGCTGACCGAACAAGTGCAGTTTGGGTTCTTCTCCAGGATCGCGCCATTTGGTGTAGAGCAACCGCTTCGTGAGGTGGAACAGTAGCGTGGAGCGGCGAATAACGCTGATATGCTCCAGGCTCAGGTCCACGGATTCGCCGATGATGCCGGCATTCCTGGTGATCGACGGGCCGACAATGGCCGGGGTGAGTTCAAACACCGAATCGTCGTTGAATGATGCGGTGAGGCGCTCTTCCGGCAGCTCGACCCTGTAGCCGGCAACCCGTGGAAACCGGATTTCCAGTGCTTCGCGTTCGGGCAGTATGGCCTTTACCCGAATTGTCTCACGCGGTGGTTGCGGCGGACCGATAACTGGTTCGGCAGTGAAATCGAAGGGGATGCCGAGTACGTCGGCGTATTCGACATTGAACAGCCCTTCTTCATTCAGATCATAAGACTGACGGCGCAGGGCGCGGCCAATCACCTGCTCGCACAGTAACTGGGTGCCGAAAGCGCGCACTCCCAGCACATGAGTCACGGTGTTGGCGTCCCAACCTTCGGTAAGCATGGAGACGGACACCACGCAACGGATCGCTTCCCCCAGGGTGCCGGGCTTGCCAACCGTGTTCATGACTTCGCGCAGCAGGGTAGTGTCGTCGATCTCCTTGCCTGCGCGCAACCGGTTGGCCAGTTCGCCGCCACGCTCCAGGGCTTCCCGTTTGAATCGTTCGATTTCGTCGATGGCCAGTTTGCGGAAGTTCTCGTCCAGCGCATCGCCGGATTCCAGTTGTTCGCTGTCGATCAGCATGGTGTTGGGGCGCGGTAGCGGGTTGTCATGTTCGTCATAGTTGCGGAACAGCTCCAGACGACCGTTGACGACATAGGCGGAGCCATCTTCATTGTAACGCACAAAGCCCGATATGTAGTCGTAGATCAGTTTGGATGTGGAGGTGTTGTTACAGACCACGATGAAACAAGGAGGTACTTTGATCCCGGCATTTTTCCAGAGCTGCCAGGTTTTATCGTAGTGACCGTAGAGCGCCTGCAAGGCGGTTTGCAGTTCCACCGGAATGCTGAGCGGATCAAGCATCGCGCTTTTGCCCCTGCCCTTTTTCGGCATCTTCTTGCCGATGTGTTTCCAGAGTTCCCGAAACATGGGCATTTCATTGCCGGGGATGTTCTCGGCAACCGGTACGCGGGGCAGTTTAACAATGCCGCTCTCAATGGCATCCATCAAGGAAAAATCGCTCATGGTCCAAGGGAACAAGGATCCTTCGTGATAGCCGGAGCCGCTGAGGAAGAAAGGCGTTGCTGAAAGGTCAAACACGCGGGTGACACCAAGCTTGCGCTTGACGGTCTCCAGGCCACTGATCCACAGGCGGGCGGCCTCCTTGTTTTTTTCGGCTTCTTTCTTTTCATCCCCCTTCAGGGTCTCTTCGCCATCGCCGCCCGGTTTCTCGCGGTAGCAGTGGTGGGCTTCGTCATTGATGACCAGGATGTTCTTCAGCCCCATCAGTTCAGGCATAACCCGTTGCAGCATCTGACCTTCGGTTTCCATGGTCTCAAGCGGAGCGCCCTGGCGACCTTGCAGCAGCAGTCTGCCTCCCCTGGAAAGCTCCATGCGTTCACGCAGTTTGAACGCATGGTAGTTGGTGATGACGATCTTGGCCTTGTTGAGATCGTCCAGCATGTCGCCGGGAACCAATTCGCGGCTCTTGTAGTAGCTATCCGGGTCATTGGGCATCAGCACGCGCAGACGGTCACGAATAGTTATGCCGGGGGTAACGACCAGAAAACCCCGCGTGAACTTCATGATGTTGGGCTTGCGAACAGCGTTGATGGTTTGCCAGGCGATCAGCATGGCCATTACGGTGGTTTTGCCGGCCCCAGTGGCGAGCTTGAGCGCCAGACGCATCAGCTCCGGGTTGGCATCTTTGTTGGCTTTGTCCAGATATTCGAGGAAGCCCCGCTCCGTTTTGCCCATCTTGGGAGCCACTTCAGTCAGCCAGATGGCGGTTTCGACGGCTTCGACCTGGCAAAAAAAGGGCCTGAAGCCCGCAAATTTATGGTGGCGCCAATGCTGGAGCAGACGGGCGGTTTCCGGCGTAACCCGCCAATGATTGTGGTTGGGTATTTGTCGCCACTTGTCAACTTCTTGGCGCACGGCATTGATAAGTGCCGTGTGATCGTATTCTTGTTCCTGTGTTGACAACTCGTGGACAAACAATGGGGTTTGCACAGCCTGACTTTTATGCTTTCGAGGCCTCGGGATAGGCGAGATAAACTTCACTCCGCGTCGCGATTGTATAACTGTTTGGGTCGGCTGGCCGGTATCGTCCAGCTCCCAATGGCGACTCGGGTACTTGTAGGGTGAGTTGATGACAGGGTGGTCGAAGAATGGGTTAGACATGGATGGCCCCAAAGTAATGTTGGTTGATTGCACGATTCGTGCGGCATCTCGTATGTTTTCTGAATGAATTGCATAGCGTCTATAGACTCAATCTTTACTTGTGCGGCAACCCAATAGCCTTTACAATCTCGAGGATATCAGAATCTATTAGTGTTACAGCTTCCTCCCTCTGGCCTTGCGAAATGTAATATCTGAAAGTCTTTAGCATGATTATGAACGATTACCATTGATTCTCATGACCCATTCATCCGAAAATTACCCTATGATTATACTGCAAACGGGCATAATCTGCACTTTCCTTATGCTCCCTCTCCCAGCGGGGGAGGGTTGGGGTGGGGG
>CAIMCT010000169.1 GCA_903839535.1 uncultured Desulfobacteraceae bacterium | reverse complement strand
GAGTAGAAAATATTATGGATGGTAACTGGAGTGGGGGTTGAACAAGAAAATTTGTTTAACCCTCATTTTTCGTTATTTTTCGTTTTAATGAGATAAAATGAACAGTAGTCACAGACAGGTACTTGCAAACATTCAGTCGTTATTTTAAGTAGTTACGCCTTTATCAGGAAATCCAGCAGAAAATCCACGACATCGGTATGTTTGTCCCCACATTTATGGTTCCGAACGTCCTGGAGGCTTGTTGGGCTCGGATTTCTAAGCCTGCATCAGGGATGATGACTAAATGCATATTGATGAGCCAATTGCAAAAATAGTCAAAAGGGTATGAAAATCGAAGAAAACACGAGAAAAAAATGGGTTTTGCAATTACCTCTCAAGTATAGAATACCTGGTGCTGGAACATTACAGTGCCAGGGCAATCGCAGGTCGATAATTTTCTGGAAAGCAGCTCTTTATCCACCATAAGCTGCATTTCCTCTCGTTTTCATTTTTTTATAAAGAAAAACAGCATCCAGGTAGTGCCTGCACGCCCCAACTTTCTGCAAAATCCGTTCACGCGGCGCCGCCTCATAGATCAGGCTGCCATATTTTAATGCCTGATGCTGAAGCAGTGGTGCTGTCTGACCGAATACTACCAGATCGACATCTCTGCATAAGAGGTTGGATAGCGCCGTTTCCATTTCAACGCATGCCATACCCGAAAACGCGCTTGCAACCATCACTGCCAGATCGATATCACTACCAGGTCGATCCTTTCCTGTAGCGGCAGATCCGAAAAGATAGATGGCTACAACAAGTTTGCGCTCAATCGCAAATCCCCTTATCTTTTCAATATCATCTATCGTGAGCATCTACAGGTTTTCCGTTTATGAAGATCAGTATTAATGCCGCCGAGGGGGGCTGATCAGCGCCTCACCATCCAGAACCACAACGTTGTTCTGATTGGTGCATACAGTCTTTAGACGTACCCGCTTTTTTTCCAAAATGACCTCAATAACCTCGACAGTTGCAGTTATTGTATCACCAATGGCTACTGGAGCCTTGAAATTCAGATTCTGCTGCATATAAATCGTACCGGGTCCGGGAAGCTGATTGCCCAGTACACTTGAAATCAAGCCGGCTGACAGCATCCCGTGTACAATCCGGGTTTTGAAGGCTGTATTTTTTGCGTAGGTTTCATTGACATGGGCAGGATTGAAATCACCCGTAATCCCTGCATACATATACACATCCGACTCCGATATGGTTTTAGTAAATGATGCTGTCTGCCCAACATTAAGCTCATCGATGGTTTTTCCGTTCATGCCTTTTTCTCCTTTTATCCCAGAACCACATGCGGTGACTCCAACTGTCTGTTTCCATATCTTGCTTGTCTTCCTGCAGTTTCATATACAGACTTGCATTCTGAATTGCAAGTCCGCCTTGATGGGCCAGGGCCTGGATCATCAGATTTACATCCGATGAAAAAGGACCGACTGGGCTTGCAAAACGTTTTAAAATAGTCTTTCTTTTCGTCCACTTAGCGTCCTTCTGATTGATCTTGTTGTTGGCTTCGTGGTGTCATGAAGCTATTCTTACACTTGTTTCCGTCAATACAGATTTCTTGGACAAGGTTTTTTGTCTTGTGGGGAATTTATGGGTTTTGCGCGGAGTCTCAGCCGCATCTCTGTCTTTCAGCCACGCCGCGATTTTTGGGGCAAACTCTTTTTGGCACTTGCCGCTGACATATATGCCGATGTGACCAGTATCCAGGCAGACATTTTCTGTATCGGTGCTGCCTACATAACGGATCAGTGACTCACACGCCTCAGGTGGCACCAGATGATCGAATTTTCCATAGATATTCAATACCGGCATGGTGATTTTCCGGAGATCGATTTGTTTGCCGCCCACTTCCAACCGGTTTTGAATGAGCAGATTCTTCTGGTAACAATCCTTTATAAATTGCCGGAATACTTCACCCGGCAGATCAGGGCTGTCAAATATCCATTTTTCCATACGGACAAAATTTTCAACAAAAATCTTGTCGTCCATATTTTCCGTGAATCCCACATATTTATCAATCATCAGCCGGGCCGGATTCAGTAGCAGGAACCCAAAATTCATCAAATCCGCCGAAATGTTGCCATAAGTATCCACCATCCGGTCAGCATCGACATTCTTCATCCAGAGATGCAGCAAGCCTTTGTCGGTGTCAAAATTCGTTGGGGTAACAGTGGTGATCAGATTTTTGATCTTTTCCGGATAAAGTGCGGAATAGATGACACTGAATGTTCCCCCCATGCAGATACCCATGAGGTTGATCTTGTCCAGCCCATGCCGCTCCCGGATAAAATTGATCACATTGTCCATATAGCCGTTGATGTGATCATCGAACCCGAGAAAACGGTCTTTTCGGGTTGGGTATCCCCAATCAACCATGTACAAATCAATGCCTTGATTCAGAAAAGATTCCACAACGCTACGGCCAGGCTGAAGGTCCAGCATGGTCTCACGGTTGATCAATGCATACACAACCAGAAGGGGAGTGGCATACCGGGTTTGGGTTCGTGGCGGATAGTGCTTCAGCTTGATCCGGTCTTCCTGATACACCACCTCACTGGGTGTGGTGGCTATACTGGTATCCATCTTTTCCAGCAGGACTTCCGAGGCTTTTTGACTGCGGATTTGGATTTGCTTCGCATCTTCCGCCAGTTTTGACAGGATGAGATCGACAGGAATGGTTGGTTGGCTCATTTGCTTATCCTCTTTGGAACGGGTTGGTGTGTTTCAATCGAGTCAAGTCTATTGGCTCTTTTCAATCGTTTGAATCCGTTTTTTCAGCACATATAGCTACCGTTCCAGATCATCGACTTCTTTACGGCTGGGGATGGGCAAACTAAAAAAAGTCAACACCATCCGCCACCATTAACCTGGGCTGATGAAAATCGCCATATATTTTAGTTAAAAGCTGATCCCGTTTTTGTTTCGCTTATCCTCCTGGGATCGCCGCACCCCAGTGCGGCCCACTTCGCTTTCGTCATCATAATTG
>CAIMCT010000168.1 GCA_903839535.1 uncultured Desulfobacteraceae bacterium | reverse complement strand
GAAAACAGAAGGCTGGACACCGGATGATTCGTTCCCCAAAAATGAATACGATTATGTAAGAATCGGGTTTTTTTAGTCATTCAGCAGACCATCACACGTCATTCTGCACTGATTCAGGAATGGTAGATGTTGAAGCATCGGAATAATCAGCACTCGGGTGATTATTACGTTGACTTTTATTAATCCAGGACATAAGGGGTAAATTATGGTTAAAATATTATTGATTTTATTACTGATGGCATCTTCAGCCTTTGCGAGGGATGAAGTGAAATTGTACGATAAGACCGGCTCCTACATTGGAAAGACTGTTCGGCAGTCTGATAAAGTAACCGATAAGTCCTACGACAAAACTGGGTCTTATACCGGAAAAACCGTGTTGCAACGCGACAAGGCTACAGTCAAAATTTACGACAAAACAGGGTCATATATCGGAAAGACCAGGAAAACAAAATAGTTCTATGATGAGAATTGGAGCCAATAATTGTATGAAACGCATTACAGGGGGAAGGCGCTAAGTTCTTATACAGCCCCAATGCTAACCATAATATTCAATAGAGTCAGGTGTTTTTTTCAGAAACATATGAATTTTGTTCAAATGAAACGCACGCATAAACCAATAGAAAACTGTTATTGGGTGATTCCTGGTCAGTTTCTTGCTGGTGAATATCCAGGAGACATAGACGAGGAATCCTCGCGGGTAAAAATCAATGACATGATCCGTTCGGGGATAACGGCCTTCATCGACTTGACCGAGGTAAATGAGGGTTTGCTTCCCTATTCAGGTTTGCTTAAAACGGCATCACACCGGCGATTTCCAATACGGGATGTATCAATACCGAGTTCTACAGTCATAACGGTTGCGATTCTTGACGCAATTGACCACCAAATTCAGCAAGGGGGGATGGTATATCTGCATTGCTGGGGTGGAATCGGGCGAACTGGCGTGATTGTTGGATGCTGGTTAGCGCGACATGGCTTCAAAGGGGAAGCGGCCCTTGCCCGACTGCATAAACTTTGGAAGCAGTGCCCCAAATCAACCTATCGACGGTCGCCAGAAACAAATGAACAGGAACAATACATCGTGAAGTGGGGGGAAACTTGATGACTACAGTACAAATGCGCTACCAGGGGTGCCTGATGGGTCTGGCTGTGGGTGATGCTCTGGGAACGACAGTTGAGTTCGAAGCACCGGGCACTTTTCCTCTCTTGACCGATATTGTCGGAGGCGGCCCGTTTGACCTGGATAAAGGTCAATGGACGGATGATACATCAATGGCGCTCTGTCTTGCTGAAAGTCTCGTCACATGCGGAACATTCAATGCCCGCGATCAAATGGTGCGATATACACGATGGTGGAAGGAAGGTTATCTCAGCAGCAATGGAGAATGCTTCGATATCGGAAATACGGTTTCGCAGGCATTACGGCAATACGCCCGTACAGGCGATCCGTTTTCTGGCGCTACGGACTCTTACTCGGCAGGCAATGGGAGCCTGATGCGGCTTGCTCCAGTTCCCCTGTTCTATGCGTCCGATCCTGAAAGCGCAATCAGTATGAGTGCAGAAAGCTCACGAACGACACACGGGGCTGTCACCTGTCTTGATGCTTGCAGATACTTTGGAGGGCTTATTGTCGGAGCCGTTCAGGGTGATTCAAAAGAGAAATTACTCGCAAAACGCTATGCACCCGTTGATGGAATTTGGGATCGAGTGCCACTGTGTGCCGAAATCGACGAGATTGCTTGCGGTTCCTTCAAGCGGAAAGAGCCTCCTGAGATCGTTGGAAGTGGTTATGTCGTTCAATCGCTTGAAGCAGCGTTGTGGGCGTTCTATAAATCTTCAACCTTTGAAGAAGGCTGTTTACTTGCAGTAAATATTGGAAATGACGCAGACACTACTGGCGCTATCTATGGGCAACTTGCCGGTGCGTATTATGGTGTTGAAGGCATTCGAAGTGACTGGCGTGAATGTCTTGCATATATCGATCTCATCAGCCGATTGGCGGAAAGCCTGTATAGTAGCAGAGTTTGATCTGAACCGTAGCTCAATCTGGGTGATTATACTGAGAGCTGGTGTAATTTGCGCTTTTGAACCCCCCAACTCTCCCCCGCTGGGGAGGGAGTGCAAGTAGAGCCGGCATCCTGCCGGCTGCAGCAGCCGGCAAGATGCCGGCTCTACGGCGAAAGATTATGCCAGTGT
>CAIMCT010000167.1 GCA_903839535.1 uncultured Desulfobacteraceae bacterium | reverse complement strand
TATATATACTGCGAACTGGCATAATCTGCGCTTTTCATAAACTCCCTCTCCCAGCGGGGGAGGGTTGGGGTGGGGGATCAAAAACGTAAAATTATGCCGGTTCGCAGTATAGTTAAGTAAATTGTCCCATGATTCCCCCGATTCCGGTCGATTGCCCTGCTCTTCCAGGATGCCTCAAGCCCGTCCATTATGGACATCAGAATGTCCAGGCGGATCATCTCCGTGGCAGTTCAAACCAGAACGTACTTCCTTTACCCACGTCACTTTCCAAACCAATCCGGCCGCCATGGGCTTCCACAGCCAACTTGCAGAACGTCAGACCCAGACCGGTAGAATATCCTTTACCCTGTTGGCGTGCTGATACCTGGCAGAATTTGTCAAATACCTTTTCGCGATATTCCGGGGGAATTCCAGGGCCGTTGTCCACAACCGACACACATACCTTGTTCGCCGAAGCGTTCTCAATGCTGATAGTAATAACACCCTTTTCCTTGTCGGTGAACTTGATCGCGTTGACGATAAGATTCTGGAGGATGCGCCGAATCAGGTTCGCATCGCACGAAAGAGACTCCATTTCCCCGGGCGGTGTCAGGGTAATGCTCCGGGAGGCCTGGAGCGGCGCGACCATCCGAATTGTTTCCCTGACCAGATTGATCATGTCCACCGTCGAATAATCCAGAGCCATCCGCCCCGCTTCCATTTTGCTTATATCCAGCATGGTAGAGACCATTTTAATGACCGTATCGGTGGAACTCAGGGCCGCACTCACGCAAAGAGCAGCATCATTAGATAGAGTCTCGTATTGCAACATTTCCAGGTTGCCTAAGGTTACCATCAGTGGCGAGCGCATGTCGTGGACGATCATGTGTACCAGAGCATCGCGCTGCTTCTCCAATTCGCGGAGTTTGTTGTATGATTTCTGAAGTTCTCGTTTCTGGCGGCTGAGCTCCAGATGGGTCTCCACGCGGGCGTTTACCTCTTCGAGCTGGAAGGGTTTGCTTACATAATCCACGCCGCCCACGGAAAACGCCCTCACCTTGTCTGTAGTTTCGGTAAGAGCGCTGATAAAGAGTATCGGGATATCCTTCAGCAATACATTTGCCTTTAATCGCTCGCATACCTCGAAGCCGTTCATCTCCGGCAGCATGTTGATGTCCAACAGGATGAGGTCAGGCAGGCTTTTGGCGGCGGCGTTCAACGCTGTTTTACCGTCAGGAGATGCCAGCACGCGATAGCCTTTGGATTGCAGCATCGCCTGCAAAAGTTTCAAATTAGCCGGGGTGTCGTCCACCACCAAAATGGTTGCTTTTTCGGGTGTATTATTATTCATTGTTCATTTCTCCTTCTCCAGCCATTGGCCGAGCTTTGCGTAGTCGTACCGATCCGCCAGCGCTTGCAGTCCACGGGCGATGGTGCTATCAATCTTTTCCACCTGGACAATAAGGCCCATCAATTGGGCAATGTCGCATTCTTCCACTGCCTGACGCATGGGCCTAATTATTTCCTGCGGCAGCGCCGCCATTGATTCCAGCGTCAGGGGTTGAGCAGGCAAATGGTCAGGGGTGTCGGCTTTCTCCTCATCATAGACATAGTGCAGGCCCAGACCTTTTCCCAACATCTCCAAGAGTTCTTCCACCTGGAAGGGTTTTCTTAAATATGCATCAACACCGGTATCCATTACCTGTTTTTGGGAATCTTCAAAGGCGCTGGCTGTAAGGGCTATGACGAAAGTGGCTTGGCCGGCTTCTGTGGCCTTGATTCGCCGACAGGCTTCGTAACCGTCCATGACCGGCATGCGCATATCCATAAATATCGCCCGGGGCGCCCATTGCTCGAAGACCTCCATAGCTTCAACACCATTTGTCGCCTCTGCAACCTCAAAACCAATAGGCCGGAGCAATGTACAAAGAAGGGCTCGGTTGTCGGCCATGTCATCCACCACCAGTATGCGCAATGGTTCCTTACCTAATTCCAGACCGATGATGCGTCGCAATTCCGGCTTCTCCAGCTTGTCAATCTCCGCGGCCATCTTCAGCAGCGCCTCGAACCGGAAACAACTGCCTTTACCCACATGGCTTGTGACCGTGAGCTTGCCGCCCATCATTTCCACAAACCTTTTGCTGATAGCAAGTCCTAACCCGGCACCACCAGCCTGCGCACCGGCCGCCGTCTGCCGAAACGCACCAAAAATTCGGCCTATGTCCTCAGAGGAGATTCCCGGGCCAGTATCTTCCACCTCGGCCACCAGGCGCATAGTTTCGGTTTTGCCTGCCACTGTCTCGGTGCGCACCCGCACGGCAATCCCGCCCTTTTTCGTAAATTTGGTCGCGTTCCCCATTAAGTTGACCAATATCTGCCGGAGTTTGCCTTCGTCAGCGGTCACATAGCATGGCATGTTTTTGTCCCACTCCATAAGTAACTGTAGCCCCTTGCCTTCGGCGCGGGATTTAAACATCAGCTCCAGATCGGCCATAAGATCGTGCAGACAGAAAGCTGTCTCTTTAAAAGCGATATGCCCGGCTTCGATTTTCGATATGTTCAGGATGTCGTCAATCAGTTTGAGCAGGTGATTTCCGCTGCGTGTGATAATCTGGACTTGTTCGGCTTGTCTGGCTGTGAGGGAGAGATCGCGTTCGAGAACCTGAGCAAACCCCATGATCGCGTTCATGGGCGTGCGGATTTCGTGAGACATGTTAGCCACGAATATGCTCTTTGCCTGATTGGCATGCGCGGCCGCCGCAGCCATATCGTTTGCTCGCGCAGTGGTCGCTTCCAGCTCTTTAAGGTTTTTTTCCAGCCCATTTTCTATCTCCTTGCGAACAGTGATGTCGCTGATCACCATACGGCATGTGGGCACGCCATCGGCGTTCAGCGCAGCGATTGCATCTATCTGTACCCAGAATGTCGTTCTGTTTTTTTTCAACATTCTCATCTCCCACCTCTGCGGCGCGGCTTTTTCAAAGAGCTGTTTGCATTGCAGATAGTAGATGTCCTGGTCCTCCTTGAATATGTACTTTCCTAAAGGCTGATTGACCAGATCGCTTCGCGCTATATCCAGGAAGGTTGCCATGGTGAGATTGGCCGTCAGGATCAGCCCCTCTTTGCTTATGGTAAGATAGCCCGCTGGTGCCTGATCGTAAAAGTCAAAATAGCGCGCCCCCGCAGCGTCACGTTCCGCTTGGACCCGGTGCAGTTCCTCGTTCTGCATCTCTATCTTGTCCTGATGATTCCGCAGAGCCGTCTCGGTCTGCTTACGTTCGGTGATGTCACGATGAAAGCATTGAATGTAGGATTCATTGCCATAAGTTACCATACCGGCAGACACTTCCAGCGGGAAAACATGACCGTCCTTGTGATAGTGCTCCACTTCAAAGGTCATGGACTCCCCGGCAAAGATGCGGTGCATTCTTGGGGATATCAGGTGAGAGTTTTCAGGGGGTGCCAAATCTTTCAGGTTCATGTTTTGCATTTCCTGTGTGCTGTAACCGTGCATCCGGGCAAAAGATTCATTCACATCAATCAACGCGCCATTGCCGGATAGAAGAATTATCCCGTCACCAGCCATAGCAAACAGCGCCCGGTAGCGATTCTCACTCTCCTGCAGTGTCTCTTCCGCTTGCTTGCGGGCGGTGATGTCCTGATGAAAAGCCAGGTAGTAATTCTGGCCTCTGAGTTGGATCATGCTTAAGGTGACGGCAAGAGGGAAGACGAGCCCATCCTTATGGTAATGCTTGACCTCAAAGCGGATGACTTCCCCTTCCAGGATGCGGCGCTGGATATCATGGGGGCCTTCCTCAAACGACCTCTCTTTTAAAATGTCAAGATCCCTGATGTCCATGCTTTTGAGCTCATCCACCATGTAGCCGTGCATCTCGGCGAAGGCATGGTTGACATCGACTATCTTCCCATCAAATGTCATAACCAAGAGACCTTCGTTGGCCTTGCTGAACAGATCGTGATAGTGTTCTTCGCTCTTCTGCAGCTCCTCCTCCCGTTGCCCCAGGATTTCCAGCAGGTGATTGAAACCACCAATCAGATCGCCAATTTCGTCTTGCTGGATGATGGGCAAAGGTTGTGGGGGCTGCTTTGTATCCGCCAGGGCGGCCAGTGTTTTAATGGTGGTAAATACAGGTTCAAGTTGTCGTTTCAGCATCCACCAGGTCAGCCAACCCACCAGCAGGGTCAGGAAGATCGTTGCCAGCAGCATGTGCTTCTGCATGGCATGGATCGGGGCAAAGGCTTCCGCCGTAAGCATCAACGCCGCCACGTACCAACCGGAAACAGGAATGCCTTTGACAGAGGATAGTGTCTCTGCTCCGTCGCTCGGTCTGACTGTGATACCGGAACCCTCGTAGCCCTGGATATAACGGTCAATAAGCGGATTGATGCCGGGAGCGGGCAGCACTTCCATAATGCGATTTTTGTCCGTGGCAAAAACAATTGTTCTGCTTTTCGGCTCAACCAGCACATAGCCACCTGTCTTGCCATAACTATTATCTGTAATCCTGCTCAGGAAATTAGGTTTGGCGAGATCAATAGTTCCGCTCAAAGCGCCGATCACTTTGCCATTTGTGTCGTGAATCGGCGTTGCTATGCTGAAAATCGTTGATTTTAGCGCCTTGCCCATAACCGGACTGCCAATCGTTGTTTTCCCTTCCTTGAGAGCGCCGATTGCATATTTTCTGTCCATGAAGTTGATGCCGCGCCGTCCGGTTGAGAGAGGAAAGTCAGCAATCGCAGCGCCATCAGGCAGTAGCACAAAGACACCACCGTTAAACATCGTCGAAAATACCGGGCGAGTTTCGATGAATGTCTGCACCGTCGGCGCATCGGCCAACATAGCCGGAGTAATGAGTGCGGCAACTTGTTCCAGCGCTTTCATCATGTTGTCTAACCCGGCATTGATCTCTGCTGCTATTATGGAAACTGTTGAAAATTGTTGCTCACCTAACGCCTTTTCCATATCGTTGTGCAGCTTGTAGTTGGAGTAGAACGCCAGCGACCAGATGCCGACCAGGAAAAAGGTCAGCGTAAAGATAGTCACCCGTGTCTTGAGCGAGCGCCATTGAAAGATTGCGCCAGATGTCGTTGATGGCCTTGGTGTTGTGGTTGTCATTTGCGGCTTCCTTTACTTCCTGCTAATCAATGGCTGCAGAAAATACGGTGTATGATTATTCATTGTTCATTTCTCCATTTCCAGCCATTGGCCGAGCTTTGCGTAGTCGTATCGATCAGCCAGCGCTTGCAATCCACGGGCTGTTGCGCCATCAATCTTTTCCACCTGGACAATCAGGCCCATCAATTGGGCAATGTCGCATTCTTCCACTGCCTGACGCATGGCCTTAATTATTTCCTGCGGCAGCGCCGCCAGGGATTCCAACATCAGGGGTTGAGCAGACAAATGGTCGGGGGCATCGGCTTTCTCCTCGTCATAGACATAGTGGAGGCCCAGACCTTTTCCCAACATCTCTAAGAGCTCTTCCACCTGGAAGGGTTTTCTTAAATATGCGTCAACACCGGTATCCATTACCTGTTTTTTGGAATCTTCAAAGGCGCTGGCTGTAAGGGCTATGACGAAAGTGGCTTGGCCGGCTTCTGTGGCCTTGATCCGCCGACAGGCTTCATAACCGTCCATGACAGGCATACGCATATCCATAAATATCGCCCGAGGCGCCCATTGCTCGAAGACCTCCAGCGCTTCAACACCATTTGTCGCCTCTGTAACCTCAAAACCAATAGGCCGGAGCAATGTGCAAAGAAGGGCTCGGTTGTCGGCCATGTCGTCCACCACCAGTATGCGAAATGGTTCCTTACCTGATTCCAGACCGATGATGCGTCGCAATTCCGGTTTCTCCAGCTTGTCAATCTCTGCGGCCATATTCATCAGCACCTCGAACCGGAAACAACTGCCTTTACCCACCTGGCTTGTCACCGTGAGCTTGCCGCCCATCATTTCCACAAACCTTTTGCTGATAGCAAGTCCCAACCCGGTACCACCAGCCTTAGCAACGGCCCCCGCCTGCTGAAACGCGCCAAAAATCCGGCCTGTGTCCTCAGCGGAGATTCCCGGGCCGGTATCTTCCACCTCGGCCACCAGGCGCAGAGTTTCGGTTTTGCCTGCCACTGTCTCTGTGCGCACCCGTACGTCAATCCCGCCCTTTTTCGTAAATTTGGCCGCGTTCCCCATTAAGTTGACCAATATCTGCCGCAGTTTGCCTTCGTCAGCGGTAACATAGCGTGGCATGTTTTTGTCCCACTCCATAAGTAACCGTAGCTCCTTGTCTTCGGCGCGGGAGCTGAACATCAGCTTCAGATCGTCCAGAAGGTCGTGCAGACAGAAAGCGGTCTCGTTGAGCGTGGTCCGCCCTGCTTCGATTTTCGATATGTCCAGGATGTCGTCAATCAGTTTCAGCAGGTGATTTCCGCTGCGTGTGATAATCCGGACTTGTTCGGACTGTCGGGCTGTGAGCGAGATATCTCGTTCGAGAACCTGAGCAAACCCAATGATCGCGTTCATGGGCGTGCGGATTTCGTGAGACATGTTGGCCACAAATAGGCTCTTTGCCTGATTGGCCTGCGCGGCCGCAGCCGCCATATCGTTCGCTCGCGCCGTGGTCGCTTCCAGCTCTTTACGGTTTTTTTCCAGCCCATTCTCTATCTCCTTGCGAACGGTGATGTCGCTGATCACCATACGGCATGTGGGCACGCCATCGGCGTTCCGCGCAGCGATTGTATCTATCTGCACCCAGAATGTCGTTCTGTTTTTTTTAAACATTCTCATCTCCCACCTCTGCGGCGCTGCTTTTTCAAAGAGCTGTTTGTATTGCAGATAGTAGATGTCCTGCTCCTCCTTGAATATGTACTTTCCTAAAGGCTGATTGACCAGATCGCTTCGCGCTATATCCAGGAAGGTTGCCATGGTGAGATTGGCCGTCAGGATCAGCCCCTCTTTGCTTAGGGTAAGATAGCCCGCCGGCGCCTGATCGTAAAAGTCAAAATAGCGCGCCCCTGCGGCGTCCCGTTCCGCCTGGACCCGGTGCAGATCCTCGTTCTGCATCTCTATCTTGTCCTGATGATTCCGCAGAGCGGTCTCGGTCTGCTTACGTTCGGTGATGTCCAGCACGAGTCCTTCCATAATGACATCCGTACCATCAATATGGCATCCGGTTGAACGATCTTCGAACCAGCGCCAATTCCCGTGTATATCCTGGATGCGGTATTCGATGCAAAACGGTTTGTATGTGGTTGCCTCAAGGATACTTTGGTCAACACTGAGGATGTCATCCGGATGAATCGAATTGTGCCAGAGCATCGGCTGGGCATACAACTGCTCAGGAGAATAGCCAAGAATATTATTCACTTGAGCCGAATAGAACATGCCGCCGCGTTTGCTGGAGAACGAATAGACAATACCGGGCGTACCCTCTACCAGCTCACGATAATGCCTCTCGCTCTCCTTCAGTACCTCCACTGTGCGTTTGTGATCTTCCAGCACTTTTGCCAATCCAATATTGGCGTGGCTGAGCGAAGTAATCATGTTTGCAAACTTTGTATAAAAGACCAATACCGTCTGAATGGCTTCTCTATTCCATGTGGGCACACGTCTGACGGCAGCCATATATTCCTGCTCGTCAAAGCCATAGCGTGCGGCTTGTGAAAGGAAAATCTCATCATCAGGCTTTTCGCCCTCATAGAAAAACTGGCCTGTGAAAAGATTTCCCACATGCCTTCCACCTACCACCAAAGGCGTAACATTATCCCAGAGGTGGTTCTTGCATAGATAGGACTTGAATGTTCCTGCAGGAACATCTTTTGTAAGTATGGTATCGCATACCAGGCAGTTTTTGAGAGTCTCGGGATGCACGCGATGGAATTTTGTGCAGATGTCCTGCCAACCGGTTCCAACAAGCATCTTCCCCTCCAGATCGATAATCGACACGGGAACGCGTGTGAATTTGTAGAAATCATCCATCATTGTCTGGATGGCATCTGTATCAATGATATCCGCAAGTTCAAGCTCCCCGATATCACTCTCAGAAGATAGCAGGTTGCTGAGCTTTTTCTGTATACGTCTTTCGCTCTCTTTTAAGGCATCCTCCGCCTGCTTGCGATCGGTGATATCGCGGGTAACATTAAGAACATGGGACACACCGTTTAGTTCAATAATTGAAGCGGACATCAGGCCATAAATCTCTCTATCTTTGGCAAGAAAACAGGCCTCGTAGTTTCGAACTTCACCTTTGGCTTTCAATCCTTCGATAATTTTTATCCGGTCTTCTGGGTTCTTCCAAATATTTATTTCTGGAGATGTTTTACCGATAACATCCTCTTCTTCATAGCCGGTTGTCTTTGTAAAACCATTGTTAATTGATACGAACATCCCATCCGACAATCTGGTGATGACGATGGAATCAGGACTGGTCATAAAAGCCTTGCGGTATCGTTCTTCGCTCTCCTGTAGAACTTCTTCCGCCTTCTTGCGCATCAATGCCGACCCGATATGCGAAGCGATTCCTTCCACCTGCTCAACTATTTCGAGAGTGAAACGTCCTTTGACCCGACTGTTAAGCTGAATCAAACCGACAATCTTATCTTTGCTTCGAACAGGCACCAGGGCTATGGATGCATAGCCCCCATGGATACATTGATTGCGTGGATTATGTCGGGGGTCTTCGCCCGGCGGGATGGAAAGAATCGGGAACGAATCATTTGTCCAGAAGCTTCCCCCCTGTGTAAAAAGCGAATTGGCCGGGTCGGTTTTGCCGGAAATTACCAGCCCACAGGTACACTCCAGGCAGACATTGCCGTTTTTGTCCCTGCATACCACGCCATCCGTCGTACGCTCGATCAATGTGTTTTCCTTCAGCAGAAAATCTTTGGAAAAACCATTCTGGAAAAAATACGGGAAGTCATCACCATCCTGCAAGCGAATGCCCACAGCGTCAAAAGCGGTCTGTGTCTTTAATTCAGCAATGATACGCTGAATTGAATTTCCCATATCTCCCGGTTCATTGAGTATCTGGAGCGCATTCCGGGTCAGTTCTCTATATAATTCATCCCGCTTACGCATGGTGATATCGCGGCCAACACCAATATACAGGGGTTCGCCTTTCGCACCGACGTAAGCAGTGCCGTTGGCAACAAACCAATACCATTCGCCGTTGACATGCTTGACGCGATAAGCAGGGCTCGTTTCGCTCTTGCCGGTAATCAGTACCCGTTTAAGATATTCGATGCAGGGCGCGATGTCATCCGGATGGACAAATTGGGAAAAATATCTCCCGGTTACATCGCTAACAGGATAGCCGAAATGCCTTTCGAAAGCGGGGGATACGAAAACGAATATCCCCTCACTATTAAGCGTGAAAATGATATCAAATGAGTTATCGACATGAACTCTGAATTTCTCCTCGCTCTCCCGCAGGTCAATGGTCAGCATTTGCGCCAACCTCCGAGCTTCGATACCAGTGTTGAGCATAACTCGGACCAAGGTGGACAGCAGTAATGAGATGAGTGTGCCGGTGACCATGATGAGCCATGCCTTGGTGAATTCCGCCGTAAAAAATCCCCCGTCGCTCTGTGTAAAGCGCAGGGTCCAGCGATGACCGTTGAAATCAACCGGAATCTCCCTGATGAAACGTTCTTCATGCCGAAGTTTTTTATCTCTCACAGGAAGACTTTCATAGAGCAGGCTTTGGGAAGCACATTGTACGCCATCAAAGACCTGAAGGTGAAGTTGATGTTCCTGCTCGATATTGCGGCCGCCAAGAATTCCCTGAATCAGGTCGTTCATGCGGTAGGGACTGTAAACCCAGCCATAGATTGCGGCGCGACATTGTTCGACTGAATCTGTAGGCATCCCTTTGCGATAAACCGGGACATACATCAAGGTGCCGGCCTGAATTTCCTCGTTGGTTTCCTGAACCAGAACAACTTTGCCGGAAAGCGCGGTGGAATTCGTATCTCTCGCGCGTTCCATGGCTTCCCGTCGCACAGGCTCCGAGAACATGTCATAGCCGAAGGCCCGCAAGTTACGATTGGAAAATGGTTCCAGATAGATGATGGATGAGTATATTTCCCTGTCATCAGGCGGCCTGACGTTGTACTCAGGGAATCCTTCACTGCGGATTTCCTGAATATGCCGGGTCAGTTCCGCACGCGGGATCAGAAGCGAAAAACCAAAGCCCTGAATGCCGGGTAATTGTTTTTCGATCTTCAGGGTTTGGGTAAAAATACGCCATTTTTCGCGCGTAACCATATCTGATGCATTGAATAAAGCTGCACCGCTCAGCAGGATGCGAGCATGGTCATCAATCCGGTTTGCTATCGCCTCGCGAGTTTCGTCACTGCGGAAGATGAATTCCGATTCAGCAGTCCTTTCCACGCTTGATGCCATGTACAGGGTCGCAGTCGCGACAATAACCAGGCAGACCACCAGCATGATCCATGCAGCGTGCCGACTATGGCGGGCAAACAGGGAATTGTTCTCCTGAGAGGGATTTTCATTTTCGGCCCTGAATTTGGACGGTTCTATCATCGGTTACTCCTGGCAGCGTAAAAACAAAACGGGGCTATGCACTTGACTGTACCGACCACAACATGTAGTATGTGGACATGGAAGCGCATAGGTCTATAAGTTTTGTCTTTTATTTAACATCTTGAAAAAATATGTTATAATACCCTCAGTTAATAAACTTATGAGGG
>CAIMCT010000166.1 GCA_903839535.1 uncultured Desulfobacteraceae bacterium | reverse complement strand
TCCCACGCCAAGCTGGGGAGAACTGCTTCAGCAGGGATGGGATAATATGGATGCCTGGTGGATTGTGGGCTCGGTTATTTTTGCAATGATCCTGACCCTGATGCTCGTGACGTTTATCGGCGAGGCCGTGCGGGAAGCCTTTGATCCGAAGCTGCACAGTACTTATGAATAAAAGCGAGGGGTAAATCGAAAGGAAATGAAAATGCCAAAAATGCTGATACTAATTTCGGGGCTTATTATCGTGCTGATCCTGTCCGGGCCGGCGCAAGCCAGTCCCAAGCTGCCTGATGATATTCAGTGGCTGACCAATGATTCGGATCCGGTTTACGCTTCTTCGGATGCGGTTAAGGGTGGAACCCTTAATACTGCCATCTTGAGTTTTCCCATGACATTCCGGACAGTCGGACCGGACTCCAACGGCAGTTTCCGCAGCGCCATTCTGGACAATGATCTAAGCCTAATCAACATTCATCCCAACACCCTGAACATCATTCCCGAACTGGCTACTCACTGGGCCTTCGGGAATGATAAAAAATCCATGTATTTCAAGCTGAACCCCAATGCCAGGTGGTCCGATGGAAAGCCGGTGACTGCATCGGATTATGTATTTACCCTGGAATTCATGCGCTCTCCACACATTGTCGCTCCCTGGTACAATGATTATTTCACCCAGGAAATCGACAGCGTCATTGTTTTTGACGATTATACGATTGCCGTTGTGGGAACAAAGGCCGAGCCGGATCTTCACCTCAAACTTGGGATCAACCCGACACCAAGGCATTTTTACGGAACTCTGGGACCGGATTTCGTGGCAAGGTATAATTGGAAGGTCATACCCAACACTGGATCATACATGATTGACGATTTTCAAACTGGAAAATATATCCGGTTTAAACGCAAAAAAGACTGGTGGGCTCAGGATCTGAAGTATTTCAAGAACCGGTTCAATGTGGATAGGGTAAACTATACGGTGGTCCGTGATTTTAACATGCTCTGGGAGTATTTTAAAAAGGGGAAGGAAGATGTTTTCGGACTCACCATCCCCAAATTCTGGCATGATAAGACTAAAATTCCCATATTCGAAAAAGGGTATGCGCACCGGATCTGGTTTTTTAACGATACCCAGCAGTCGGCGATGGGCTTGTGGCTGAATCAGGATCGGGACATCTTCAAGGACCTGAATGTCCGGTATGCATTCAGCCATGCCATGAGTATTGAAAAAGTGATAGATCAGGTGCTTCGCGGGGATTATTTCCGGCTGGAGCATGCGTTCATGGGATATGGCCTCTACACTAACGATGCCATCCTGGCCAGGCGCTTTGATCTGGAGAAGGTCGATCGCTTAATGAAAGCTTCTGGCTGGCAGCGTGGTACGGACGGAATCTGGGAAAAAGAGGGCAAGCGTTTTTCGGTTGAAGTGACCTATGGTTTCGAAGAGCACACCCCACGGCTGGTGGTCCTTAAAGAAGAGGCCAAAAAAGCCGGCATTGAGCTCTTGCTGCAGCAGAGTGATCCGACCGCGGCATTTAAAAAATT
>CAIMCT010000165.1 GCA_903839535.1 uncultured Desulfobacteraceae bacterium | reverse complement strand
GTCCGGCGCGTGACGCGGCGGGAGAGGGCATGGAGCTTATCAAGCCGGATTCCTGTTATGTCTGCAAGCAGGAATTCACCAAGGTGCATTTTTTTTATGATTCGATGTGCCCCAAATGCGCCGAGTTCAATTATGCCAAGCGCTTTCAGACAGCATCGCTCGAGGGGCAGGTGGCGGTGATCACAGGGTCGCGCCTGAAGATCGGGTATCAGGCGGCACTCATGATGCTGCGCTCTGGTGCGCGCGTGATTGCCACAACACGCTTTCCCGTCGATAGTGCCATGCGCTATGCCCGTGAGGCGGATTTCAAGCAGTGGGGTCATCGCCTGCATATTTATGGGCTTGACCTGCGCCATACACCGAGTGTGGAGATGTTTTGCAAGTTCATTGAACAGAAATATGACCGGCTCGATCTTCTGGTTAATAATGCTGCCCAGACGGTGCGTCGTCCGCCGGGATTTTATGCCCACATGATCGCCAATGAATCCCTGCATTTTGAGGATCTTTCATCTGATGTTCAAGGGCTGCTTCGTCCTTTTGAGCAGTGCAAGAAGGAACTGGGGCTTGACCCCAGAGATGCTCCGCGTGTGGCTGAATCGTCACTGCCTGTGGCCTGGAACGGCAAGATGACCGGGGTCGGCCTGTGTGCGTCCGCAAAACTTTCGCAGGTGCCGTATGTGCATGATGAATCCCTTTCTGTCGAAAAAGTGTTTCCTGACGGCAAGCTGGATGCCGACCTCCAGCAGGTTGATTTGCGGGAAACCAACAGCTGGCGTTTGCGCCTCGGTGATATCCCGACGTCCGAGATGATCGAGCTTCAGCTGGTCAATGCGATTGCGCCGTTTGTGCTTTGCAATAAGTTGTCCTGGATGATGAAGCGCCAGAATACGGGGCAGAAACATATTGTGAATGTATCGGCGATGGAAGGCAAGTTTCACCGCTTTGTCAAGACCGACCGTCATCCGCACACCAACATGGCCAAGGCCGCGCTCAACATGCTGACCCATACCTCGGCGAGCGACCTGGCCAAATACGGCATTTTCATGAACGCCGTTGATACCGGCTGGGTGACGGACGAAGATCCTTTTGCCATCTCCATGCGCAAGCAGAAAGAACACGACTTCCAACCGCCGCTCGATATCGTCGACGGAGCAGCCCGGGTATGCGACCCCTTCTTCAACGGCATCCTGACCGGTGAACACTGGTGCGGCAAATTCCTCAAAGATTATTTCCCGGTGGAATGGTAGGGAGTGGTTCCAAATCGTTCCGCTGTGGTTATGAAAGGAATAGAAAATGTCAAACATGGATCATATTTATGCCTTGGCTGGATTACTTTTCTTCATGACAGGAAAGCAATTTGATCGACTCGAATCTCGTCATGAGGGGGTTTGCCTGTTGCTTAAAGAATTTCCTAAGGATGAGCAAATCCAATTTAATCATGAATATTTGAAGATTTTGAAAGACAGGAGTTTCCGTCTGACAGGCATTAATGATTGTCGCTCTTTTTTTGATGAGGAAATCGTCAGCAGGCTTTTTAAGGAATACAAAGCTTTGCCGCGGCCGGAATTGGGTTCTGCTGAGGCGATGATGGAATTACAGCTTTGTATTATTACGCGGGGGATTTGTGATAACTATATCGATGGGCGAAATTTTTATTCTTTAAATCAAAATTTATTCCTACGCTATATTCCTGACCTGATTGAGAAGAACGACCTTATTGGGGACATTAACTTGTTAAGGTCTCGAGATAAAATAGAGGTGGTTCTTCAGAAAGACTTTAGAAGTCGGTATGAAGATTTTGAGCGTCAGGGAGGAGATAAATATAAAACTTTTCGTTTGGCGAATGATGCTATGTGTGTTCTTAAATGTGTGGTTATGAAAGCTTCGGGGAACATCAGGGATATTCGAGAATAATTGTGTCAGTTTGCCTGAAGTTTAATAATTTTTTATTAAATGCCAAGGTATACCCATTGTGCCTCCTGGTCATTGTTCGAAAGAGGGGCCAAGGCTCGGTGATTATGGCAAGTAGGGGGGTAATTAATGTCACATACGCTTAAGGTAATTGTTGAAAAGCCGACGGAGCAAAAGCTTATTGATTTGGGTGTAAGATCCTGGCCGATATGGACCAAAGAAGTCTCAACATTTGATTGGCAATATGATGAACAGGAGATCTGTTTATTCCTCGATGGTGATGTGACAGTCAAAACGCCGTTTGAGACAGTTTCATTTGGTAAGAGCGACCTTGTGATATTTCCGAAAGGATTAAGCTGTACTTGGCACGTTAATAAGGCCGTGCGTAAGCATTATTAATTTGGTGATCTGTGACGCTTATGGATTCTGTTCCCTTGAGTGTTCGTGTTGACAAATGGTTATGGTCCGTGCGGATTTGCAAGACACGACCGGTGGCAACGGATTTGTGTAAAAGGCATAAGGTCAATATTGACGGGCAGGAGGTGAAGCCCTCACGGGTCGTTAGTGTTGGCCAGGTGATTGTTGTCCGCAAAGATG
>CAIMCT010000164.1 GCA_903839535.1 uncultured Desulfobacteraceae bacterium | reverse complement strand
GCGGAGGGTACCGGGCAGGTTGGAGTCCCCGTCATCAGTGATCGGCTGAATGACGGGCATCGGAAAATAAAATGTTTTTTGTGAAAACATTGATGTTGGCCTGTCTGGTATGTTTTCTATCATGGGATTACCGTTGATTTATGTTTGTTGTATCAAGGGTTCTGGAGAATACGGCAATAACTGTATCAGGTACGGGTGCCGTTCAATCTGGGGGCCTGCCAGGTGTATAAAGGTGCGAATAAATTCTGGCTGTGTGCAGTCGATTGAGTTTGCAATCTTGCCGAGATACCGTGCCATTTTCTCGTCAATTTTTATATTTACGGCATTGTCAAATTTCATCAGGAAGCCTCCTGTAAACGGACATTGCATGTGAAAACTCCGAGTATTTATGCGGCTTTTGTTGTTGCCAAAATATATTCAGAATGTTATTCGGTTAGGTTATTTCTTTCGTATAAATCAAGGGAGCCGAATAAATGAAAATAAATTAACCGAGATTTTGTCCAGAGTTGATATTCTCGAAATAAAACTGGCTGAGGCGAATGAGAGAATATCTAAGCTGGAGCGCTGCCCACGACACGTTACGGCAGAAAGTAATCGCCCATCCCAAAACCGATTGAACGGATTTAAACCGGATGAGTTTAAGGAGTTCCATGGGGCACTTTTCCACAGGATACATGGGCGGTACGAAAATACGGTGTTCTGTGAAACTTGTAAGGTTCCACTTGAGAATCTTGGGAATAATCATCTTTTTAAATGCCCCATTTGCAGAAGTAATGTTGAGTTCACACCAAATGAATTACCAGATTTCATAAAAGCCTTAAATTCTGGGAAAGCCGAATAATATGAAAATTCTTTTTGAATATTGCCACGGACTGACCGTCATTCTCGCTCTTTTAACCAAACTGTTAATTCAATCAAAAATTGTTTCGCACGATGAAGTCTCGCGGGTGATTCAAGAAACTTTAAAAAAGATTGATACCAAACCAGAAGAGCCGAACGGAGAGATAAATGCTCTGAAAACGTTTCTGAAGTTAATCTCCAATTAATTTTGGATAGAGCCTCAATCGCTATGCGATCAAGCCTGTCCATTTCAGTTTGGAATAAGGATTCACAATATGTCATACGGGACCCCTGAAAATAAATTAACCGAGCTTCTTGTCCGGATCAAAGACATTGAAATAAAGCTGATTGAGGTCTCGCATCGACTCTCTGAGCTTGAGAAAAAAAACGACAAGGTCACTGGATATCCCAAAAACCGAACTGACAAATCGCCTGGCCAGTTTGAACTCCAAGAGTTTAAGGAGTTCCAAGGGGCACTTTTCCGCAGGGAAAAGAGGGGCTTCGATTATGATGCAGTGTTCTGTGAAGAGTGCCGGGTTAAGCTGTTTTCTCATGACAATGACCTTATGGTTTGTCCGGAATGCGGTAAAACTCCGGGTTTCAATCGAAGTGATATGTTAAAAATGGTTCAAGCATTAAATTCTGGGAAAGCCGGATAACATGAACGCACAGGACTCAATAATGCCAAAGGCGTATAAAACAACTGATGTCATAACGCCTCCTGAGATGTCTGGGTGGCTGGTGTTTCCTGGTACAGTTCAGGGAAAAGGAGTTCATCACGAGAGACAGCACCACCGGTGGCCCGTTCGATTTTGAGGGCGAGGGCGGAGGATGGACGGCGCAAGTGGACTACGAGCAAATTGATATAGTTCTTGGTCGTCCCGACGCTTTGGGCAAAAGATTCACGGCTTTTACCCTTTAAATATTTTTTAAGAGTTTCAGTCATGGTCAAGTTAATCATGACAGTTAATTGAAGTCAAGAGAAAAATTATTCTTTATGATAAATATAACTGTATCAGAAATCAAACGGTTAAATTTGCTCAGAATCATGGCTGAAAGAGGGCTGAAAAATGTTGATTTATCCAGAATATTAAATGTCTCCGCACCGCATATCACCAATATCTTAAAAAAAGATGGAAAAACGAAACGTGGGATAGGGCAGGAGACTATTGATAAATTATGTGTAGCTTTAGGAGTAAATGAAATTGAATTTTATAAGTGGGATATTGTTGACGGGCCTAATGATTCTGTGACGATCAAAAAACCAGCTCCGCATATTTTACAGCTTATGCTGGATGTGCAATATGTGTTAGAGTCAGATTTTGAAATAATTGCAATGGCTTTGTATCAGAACATAAACGCTTTTAAACATTCAATTGAATCTTC
Source organism: uncultured Desulfobacteraceae bacterium (assembly GCA_903839535.1). Lineage (GTDB taxonomy): Bacteria > Desulfobacterota > Desulfobacteria > Desulfobacterales > Desulfatirhabdiaceae > RAAP-1. Next base: position 1,831 of record CAIMCT010000164.1, on the reverse strand, counting down.
TCGGAAATTAATGGAAAGAGTATCTGAAATTGAGAGAGAAGTTACCGAATTAAAAAAAGCCACGCCATTACAGCTTACGAGCGGGCCGGATTTTTCCCATACGGAGCATCCGAATGGACTGAAGATCGTAAGTGGCGGGAGGTAGTGAGTAACGGACGGCGGTTGTGCTTTAGGGTGGTGGTTTGGTGGGATATGACAGAAAGGATATAAAACAAAATGACGCGATTTGTCCGCAATATATTGGATGGAGTCAGTTCCACAATCGAATTAAATGATCGAACAGTCTGGCCTAAATAAAAACGAGTTTTACTCATATCTGAGATAGAAGTGAGTAACGGGCGGCGGTTGTGCTTTTGGGCGGTGGTGTGGTATAAAACGTATATAGGGGGCTATATGACCATGAGTATTGCACAATTTAAAGTTTCGTATGATGGCCCAGCACTTGATACTGGCCGTATGGATGTTAAAAGAGCTTGCACCTGCACTGCTTGCAATAGGAGCCGTAATAGAGGAAGGGAACCGGCTTTTAAACCCCGGAACTGCCCGTATCATTGTAAATGTAAAAAACTTTGAGGATGGGTGTTTCGGAATTTCATTTGAGGCTGTGCAAACCACATACCAACAAATTATTGGTTTTCTGTCAGGAGAGGCATCGACAGCGGCAGCAAATTTACTTTTTTTTCTTGGGTTTTCAAAGGCGATCAAGATAGGTCTCATCCAATTAATTAAGCTTACAAAAGGCAAAAAACCGATTGAAATCGAAGAACTAATCAATGGCAATATCAAACTTCATTTTTCAGACAAAGACATTGAAGACCCTGAAATAGATAGTGGTGTGTTTACATTATATAGAGACGTTCGGGTCAGAAGAGAAATAGAAAACGCCATGAAGCCTCTTGAAAAAGATGGTATTGAAGCATTCCAGGTTTATGATGGAGCTGAGGTGTTTGAACGTATAGAAAAAAAAGAAGCGCCTTTTTTCCAACTCCCTGCAATATCGGATGAAGAAATAGAGCAGCATGAAACCATAAAAATATTTTCCATTCATTCGCTGAGTTTCAAGGAAGATAACAAGTGGCGGCTTTCCGATGGAACCAATACTTTTTTTGTCACCATCAGCGATCATGATTTTCTGTTATCTGTTGGGCAAAACAGGATTGCATTTTCGAAAGGGGACCTGTTGAAGATTCGGCTCAAAGAGAAGAGCTGGCAAACTGCTTCGGGATTTAAGACAGATTATGAAGCTCTTGAAATCCTGGAGCATAAGAAATCATTTAAGCAGACGCGATTGATGTAATCCCCCCGGTTATTTTGTCATGCTGCGTATGGCAAAACTTCATTGCTCAACCTATCCATCAGCGTATCGTCTGCGACAGCCAGTTCATAATCCATCTGAAGCCCCATCCAAAATTGAGGCGAATTACCGAAATATATTGAAAGCCTCAATGCAGTATCCACAGATATTGAGCGTTTACAACGAACTATCTCATTGATTCGCATACCCGGAACACGGATTGCCCTTGCCAGTTTATATTGGCTGATTCCCATCGGCGTCAAGAACTCTTCTTTTAAAATCTCTCCTGGATGTATTGGGGCTATTCTGTTCATTTTTATTCCTCCTTTAATGATAATCCACGATTTCCACATCAAAAGCGTCATTTCCATTCCATTTAAAACAAACCCGCCATTGATCGTTGATCCTGATACTGTGTTGGCCTTTTCTGTCTCCGGATAATGATTCTAAAAAATTATTGGGTGGTATACTGCAAACGGGCATAATCTGCACTTTCCTTATGCTCCCTCTCCCAGCGGGGGAGGGTTGGGGTGGGGG
>CAIMCT010000163.1 GCA_903839535.1 uncultured Desulfobacteraceae bacterium | reverse complement strand
ATTTCATCTTCGATCTCGGTAACAGGCAATGGGACATTCCCGGACTACGGGTACTCCTGGAGGAAATCCTCCCCAATGAAACCATTTTCAATGGCTATGAAGTCGAGCATGATTTTCTCGATATCGGACACAAGATTATTCTGCTCAACGCCCGGCAGATTTTCCGCAAAAATATAGGCTCACATATCATCCTCTTGGCTATGGAAGACATCACCGAACGCAAGCTGGCGGAAGCGGAAATCCAGGATGCCCTCGAATATGCGGAAAACATTGTAGAAACAGTGCGCGAGCCGCTTTTGGTACTTAATCCCGACTTAAAGATTCTCACAGCCAATCATAGTTTCTACGATGCCTTCAAAGTAACACCAGAGGAAACAGTCGGGAATTTCATCTTCGACCTCGGGAACCGGCAATGGGACATTCCCGGACTACGGGTACTCCTGGAGGAAATCCTACCCCATGAAACCATTTTCAATGGCTACGAAGTCGAGCATGATTTTCTCAATATCGGCCGCAAGGTTATTCTGCTCAACGCCAGGCAGATTTTCCGCAAAAATATAGGCTCACATATCATCCTCTTGGCCATGGAAGACATCACCGAACGCAAGCTGGCGGAAGCGGAAATCCAGGAGACCAACCGGCGACTTGAAGTAGCCACGGCGCAGGCGGAGATGGCCAACACCGCCAAGAGTACATTCCTGGCCAGTATGAGTCATGAGATTCGTACGCCCATGAGCGGGATGCTTGGCATGACGGGGCTGCTGCTGGAAACTCCACTTACTGAGAGGCAGCGTGGCTATGCAGAGAAGATCAATACGAGCGGCGAATCGTTGCTTACCGTCCTCAACGATATCCTGGATTTTTCGAAGGTGGAGGCCGGAAAACTGGATCTCGAAATCGTTCCTTTCTCACTGAAAGAGGTGATCGGCAACGTTGTGGATATCTTCGAGTCCCAGGCTGCGGAGAAAAAAATCGGGATCAATACCACCATTGACCTTGATCTTCCCGCCGCTCTCATGGGCGACCCTCAACGCATGACCCAGGTGATCGGCAACCTTGTGGGCAATGCCGTCAAATTTACGGCGGCTGGCAGTATCCGGATTGAGGTCAAAGTCCTGCGGCGGACTGCAGCAGATGTGGAGTTGGAGATTTCGGTACAGGATACCGGCATTGGCATGACGGAAGAGGATTTGTCGCGGTTGTTCACGGCGTTCAGCCAGGCCGACGCTTCCACAGCCCGTCGTTTCGGGGGAACCGGCCTGGGGCTGGCGATCAGCCTGCGGTTTGTGGAACTCATGGGAGGGACGATCCGGGTGGAAAGCACACCCGGCATGGGGAGCCTTTTTACGATAGCTCTTTCCTTCCTGATTGATTCCGGCATCGGACAGACTACTTTGCTGCGGCATCCTGATATGTGCAGGATACGTTGCAGCAACGTCCTGGCGCTGGTGGTTGAGGATCATGAGATCAACCGGGAGATTATCGTCGAGCTTTTATTGCAGGCAGATATCAAGGCGGATATCGCCATAAACGGCCTGAAAGCAGTGGAGATGGTCCGCGCAAACGACTATGATATCCTGTTCATGGACATCTCCATGCCGGAGATGGACGGGTTTACGGCCACACGGGAGATTCGCAATCTGATCGGAAAGGGCATAGATCGTCTGCCTATCCTCGCTCTGTCCGGCCATGCCGTCGTGGGCGATCGAGAAAAAAGTCTTGAAGCTGGCATGAACGATCATCTTACCAAACCGATCAACCCCAACTCGTTGCGCGCGGCTCTACTGCATTGGCTTCCCCATGAAAAATGTGCGATCGTCGCTGCCGATGAGCCGGACCTGTTTACGAGACCGAAACTCATTTCCATCCCGCCCCAGACGGGTCTGGACCTGGAAGATGGGCTGAGCAGGTTGGGTGGCAACTATAAATTATACCTGAAGCTCCTGCGCAATTTTGTCGCCGAGTACGGAGAAACGCCGACTCTGCTGCTGCATGAACTGAATGCTGACCGACGGGAAGATGCGATCATCCTGATCCACGCCATCCGGGGGGTTGCCGGTAACCTTGGCGGGAAGGAGATGGAAGCCGCAGCCGTGTGCTTGGAAAATGCCTGCCAGGCTACGGAGAATGCGGGAAATGGTATCCCTTTTGCGCTAAGAGAACCCCTGCGCGTATTTATCGACTGCCATGAGGCGCTGATTATCGCCATCGGCGTAGTTCTTGCCCGACACCCGGCCGTCTTACCGAACAAACCGGAATGTCCACAGGGGGCTGCGGCGGAATTGCGTCCTTTACTGGAGCGATTAAAGTTGGCCATGGCGCATAAAAAACCCCTGCCCTGCAAGAAAATCATAGAAGAGTTATCGCAAAGACGGTGGTCTGAAGGCCATGAAACAGCCTTGGCGGAAGTGAATCGCCTGGTTCAGCAATACCGCCTTGCGGAAGCACTATCCCTCCTCAATAAAGAATTTGATAATATCATCGGAAAAAGAGAGAAAAGAGACGATGACTGATACAAGACCGACCCTGCTGGTGGTGGATGATGTGGAGACCAATGTTGACGTACTTCTCAATGCTCTGAGCAAAGATTTCTTTGTGCGCGTCGCCACTGACGGTGCCAATGCCCTGGACAACGTGAAAAGAGCCAGGCCCGATTTGATCCTCCTGGATGTGATGATGCCGGGTATGGACGGCTTCGAGGTCTGTCGCCATCTGAAGGATGATCCGACCACATGGGATATCCCGATTATCTTTATCACCGCCCTTAGCGAGACAAAGGACAAGATCAGGGGGTTTTCCATAGGCGCTGTGGATTACGTTACCAAGCCGTTCCATTCCGGGGAGTTACGTTCGCGCGTGAATGTACACCTGGAACTCCACCGTCAGAAACATGAGAGTAGGGCTCAGTTCCGCTCAATTTTCGATATTTCCGCTATAGGCATTGCTCAATTCGATCCAATCACTCATAGAGTATTGCGGTGTAACGAGACGTATTGCCTGATAACTGGCTACTCGCCATCTGAATTGTTGGAAATTTCCTTTCCCAAGTTGACCCATCCAGAGGATCGGCAACTGGATTGGAAGATTTTTCATAGTGCGATGCGAGGCGAGAGAACGATCTATCACAACGAGAAACGATACATAAAAAAGGATGGAAGTATTGTTTGGGTAAAGATGGATGCTGTCTTTGTGCGAGACTCTTATGGTCAACCAATCCAGGTAGTGGCCTTATGTGAGGATATCACTAACAGCAAGCTGGCCGATGAGGCTTTGCGGAAAAGTGATGAACGGCACAAGGCGATCTTGCTGACAGCCATGGACGGATTCTGGCTGGTGGACACGCAGGGGTGTCTGCTGGAAACCAATGAATCATATTGCCAGATGAGCGGCTACAGCCTGCAGGAACTGCTGACAATGCACGTTTCCGACTTGGAGTTCGCCGAAAAAGGCGATGACACCATCGTCCACATACAAAAGGTCATTACACAGGGCAATGACCGTTTCAAGTCCCAGCACTGTCGCAAGGATGGGACCGTTTTTGATGTCGAAATCAGCGTCCAGTACCTGCCCATCGAAGGTGGTCGGTTCGTGATTTTTCTTAGAGATATCACCGATCGCAATCGGTTGGAAAAGGAAATGATTGAAACATGTATCAAATTGGAAACGTCCATGAAACACGCCAATCTTATGGCGGTTCAGGCGCAGGTTGCCAACAATGCGAAGAGTGCATTTCTGACCAGTATGAGTCATGAGATTCGGACACCCATGAGCGGCATGCTTGGCATGACGTGGCTGCTGCTGGAAACTCACCTTACGGAGAAGCAGCGTGGTTATGCGGAGAAGATCAATACGAGCGGCGAATCGTTGCTTGCAGTTCTAAACGATATCCTGGATTTTTCGAAAGTGGAGGCCGGAAAGCTGGAACTCGAAATCATTACTTTCTCACTGAAAGAGGTAATCTGCAACGCCGTGAACATCTTTGAGTCCCAGGCTGCTGAGAAAAAGATCGAGATCAATACCGCCGTTGACCCGGAGGTTCCCGCCAATCTGTTGGGCGACCCCCAGCGCCTGGCCCAGGTGATCCGCAACCTGACGAGCAATGCCGTCAAATTTACAGCGGCAGGCTGCATCCAGGTTGGGGCCAAGGTCCGGCGGCGGACTGAAGCTGATGTGGAGTTGGAGATTTCTGTGCAGGATACAGGCATCGGCATGACGGAAGAAGAATTGTCGCGGTTGTTCACAGCGTTCAGTCAGGCCGACGCTTCCACGACCCGTCGCTTCGGTGGAAGCGGCCTGGGGCTGGCGATCAGCCGACGGTTTGTAGAACTCATGGGGGGCATGATCCGGGCGGAAAGCACGCCCGGCAAGGGGAGCCTTTTTACGGTCGTTCTTTCCTTCCTGATTGATTCGGGCATCAGACGGACGAATTTGGCGCGGTGTCAGGATACGCCACAGGAACATTTCGCTGACGTTCGGGCGCTGGTGGTGGAGGATCACGAGATCAACAGGGAGATTATCGTCGAGCTTTTGTGGCAGGCAGGTATCAAGGCGGATATCGCCATAAACGGCATGGAGGCAGTTGAGATGGTCCGCACAAGTGACTATGATATCCTGTTCATGGACATCCAGATGCCGGAGATGGATGGTTTTACCGCCACCCGTCAGATACGCAGTCTGGGCAGGAAGGGCATAGATCGTCTGCCTATCATAGCACTGTCCAGCTATGCCGCCGTCGGCGATCGGGAAAAAAGTCTTGCAGCCGGGATGAACGATCATCTCACCAAACCGATCAATCCCGACGTGTTAGCCGCAGCGCTACTGCAATGGCTTCCCCTGGAAAAACGTGTGGCCGTAGCCGCAGATGAGCCGTACCTGCTTGCAAAACAGAAACTAATGTCCATCCCCCCGCACCCGGCGACTCTGGACATGGAAGAGGGCGTGAATCGGGTAAGCTGCAACCAAAAATTCTACCTGAAGCTCCTGAGCGATTTCGTAGCCGAGTACGGGGAAACGCCGACGCTGCTGCTGCAGGAACTACGGGCGGACCGGCTGGAGGATGCAATCCACCGGGTCCACGCTATCCGGGGGATTGCCGGAAATCTCGGCGGGAAGGAGATGGAAGCCGCAGCCACGGAGTTGGAAAATGCCTGCCAGGCGGCGATGGAAAATGCGGGGAGTGATGTCCCTTTTGCGCTAAGAGAACCCTTGCGTGTATTTATCGACCGCCATGAGGCGCTGATTATCGCCATCGGCGAAGTCCTTGCCCAACAACTGGCCGTCTTACCGGACAAACCAGAAGGTCCGCCGTGGTCTGCTGCGGAACTGCATCACTTGCTGGAGCAATTGAAGTTGGCCCTGGCGCGTAAAGAACCCCTGCCCTGCAAGAAAATCATGGAAGAGTTATTGCAAAGCCGGTGGTCCAAAAATAATGAAACTGCTTTAGCGGAAGTGAACCGCCTGGTTCATCAATACCGCCTTGCGGAAGCACTCGCCTTCCTCAGTAAAGAATTTAAAGATGTCACGGAAAAAAAGGGAGAAAAAAGATGACGACTGAGACAAGACCAACCCTGCTGGTGGTGGATGATGCGGTGACCAATATCGACATACTCCTTGAGACCCTGGGCCAAGACTACACCATGATCGTTGCAACCAACGGAGCCGATGCCCTGAACAGCGTGAAAGAAGCCCAGCCGGATTTGATCCTGCTGGATGTGATGATGCCGGATATAGACGGCTTTGAAGTCTGTCGCCGTCTTAAGAATGATCCGACCACATCTGACATCCCGATCATCTTTATCACCGCCCTAAACGAGTCAAGGAACAAGATCAAGGGGTTTTCCGTCGGCTGCGTAGATTATGTGACCAAGCCGTTCCAGCCAGATGAAATCCGCGCACGCGTGGATACGCACCTGGAACTCTGCCGCGCGAAACGCGAACTACAGCAATCCTACGACAAACTCCGTGAAACGGAAACGCAGCGCGACGGCCTGGTGCAAATGATAGTCCACGACATGCGCTCGCCGGTATTCGCCATCCTTGGCAACCTGGAAATGGCGGAAATGGAGCCTCTTCCCAAGGGTGCTACTGCTTGCATTGATAGCGCCTTGAGCGCCACCGGTATGCTCATGGAGATGATCTCCACTCTCCTTGATGTTAGCAAGATGGAGGCGGGAAAGATGACGCTGGATTTTTCAGTGGTTGACATAAGCGATCTGGCTGGAGAGACAATTCGGATGCTCGAACCTCTCCGGGGCCAACGCAGGCTTACCCTTACATCTCCTGAGAAAATGGAGATATTCGCTGCCGACACAAATCTGATTAGGCGTGTCCTTCAGAACCTCATCAGCAACGCGCTAAAGTTCACAGACAAGGATAAAGGTATCATTACTGTCTTCATTGAGATCGCAACCAAGGACAAGATGCGCGTGTCGATTGTAGATAACGGCAATGGAATTCCCCTTGAATATCGTGAGAAGGTATTTGACAAATTCTGCCAGGTGGCGGCGAACAAACAGAATAGGGGCTATTCGACCGGTCTCGGCCTGACATTCTGCAAACTGGCCGTTGAAGCACACGGCGGCAAGATCGGATTGGAAAGCGAGATGGGCAAGGGAAGTACGTTCTGGTTCGAACTGCCGCTAAGATGATCTATGCATTTGTAATTGTTCACTCCCCCTCCCAGCGGGAGGGGCCTGAACGCTTACCCCTGAGTGGCAGGAAAAACCCGATATAACTCGACGTATTCTTGAGCCTTTTTAGGTCTTTTAAAAACTGCTCGCTATACTCAATTCTCATTTTCAAGAAACCTCAGTGCGGCTTCTTTACTATACCGGGTATCATTCTCTGCTTCCCGAATCGCCAAACCTAAGCCGTAGTCTTCAATAAACTTAATTAATTGTCGATATGCCTCAACTGGAAGGACAATAAATTCTGGTTCTCCCTGTCGATTCGTGATGTACTGTTCCTGCCCAAGCATTTTTAATGCGATATTCATGGCTTCACTTTCTGTCGTCTAATGTGAACATTGTATCAAGTTTATCCTTTCCTATCAAACTCCTTTATATTGATCAAGAAGTTTATATATGATAGCTATGTAAGCTGATTCATCGCTGTTTATAATGAAAACAACGCCGAAAGCGAAATGATGAAAAAAAAGAAACTGAAAAAGATGAAGATACGAATTATTTAAGACAATTTCACCAGCCGGTTGCTCTTGCGGGAACTGTGCAAATGTTGCTTTTAAAGTTAATCCGTGCAATATTGAACCTGCAATCAGCAGCAATGTCATGCCGAATATGACCATGCGACAATGTATCATTGCCAGAGAATCGCTTGAAAGACAGCGTATTGGCCAATGAGTCCGTAACAATCGGATGCCGTCGGCGAAGCAATTAAAGGATCAAGATGATGGCTGAAAAAGAGATATTTTTATACAAGGCGGACGTTTTGCGACGACGTGCGGAGGCAAAAACCGCCATGATGGCTGAAAACATGGAGCTGATATCACTCGAAGAAACTCAGCGGATGCTTTACGAACTGCGTTTGCACAAGATCGAACTGGAGATGCAGAACGAGGAAATGGTCGAAGCTCAGGCGCGTTATCTCACCCTCTACGACCAGGCCCCTGTGGGCTATTTCACATTGAGCGAGCAGGGACTGTTCCTGGAAGCCAACCTCACCACCTACACCATGCTGAATATTGATGGACATGCGCTGATCAGGCTGCCGATTTCCCGGTTCATTCTCAAAGAAGACCAGGACATCCACTACCTCCACCACAAACATCTTTTCGATACCCACTCGTCACTTTGCCAAGGCTCAGCACAGACAAACTTAGGGCAAACCGGCGAACCTCGGGCATGTGAACTTCAGATGGTGAAAAATGACGGAACGCCATTCTGGGTGCATCTGGTATCTACCGCCACACAGGATGCCGGTGCATCGCCCGTAAGCTTCAACGTAATGAGCGACATCACCAATCGCAAGCTGGCGGAGGCGGAAATACAGGATGCACTGGAATATGCCCAGAACATTGTAGAAGCCGTGCGCGAGTCACTATTGGTGCTTAATCCCGACCTGACGATTCTTACAGCCAACCAGAGTTTCTACGATACGTTCAAAGTAACACCAGAGGAAACAATCGGGAATTTCATCTTCGATCTCGGTAACAGGCAATGGGACATTCCCAGACTACGGGTACTTCTGGGGGAAATTCTCCCCAATGAAACCATTTTCAATGGCTATGAAGTCGAGTATGATTTTCCCCATATCGGCCGCAAGGTTATTCTGCTCAACGCCCGGCAGATTTTCCGCAAAAATATAGGCTCACACATTATCCTTCTGGCCATGGAAGACATCACTGAACGCAAGCTGGCGGAAGCGGAAATCCAGGATGCCCTCGAATATGCGGAGAACATT
>CAIMCT010000162.1 GCA_903839535.1 uncultured Desulfobacteraceae bacterium | reverse complement strand
TAGCACCATCCAAAAAACATATGAGCGGTCGAGATATCGGCCGTCAGGAACCGACACCTTCGTTAAATCGCCGTGCAAACATTAGCTCAATAGGAGAAATGATGCCAGCAGCGGCTTGAATAAAAAACTTGATCATCGAGTGTTATAAATTTCGCTACACTGTACGCGGGTATAAACTGCACTTTTCAATTCACCGCAGGTGAATAAAAACTCAGATAACTCGAATGATAAACAAGTTGTGGATGCAATAGCCGGTTTTGGCTCGTAAATATCATTTATCAGACAAGGAGGCAAGATGGAAACGAAAGAGACAAAACAGAAGGAAAAGGAAGTGAAGAAGTCTGAAAACATGGATTGGGAGGGCAGAAAGGCTGAAACAGATCGAATGATCAAAAACCATGTGTATGGTTCAATGGGAATCGGGCTGATACCTCTGCCGGTTGTGGATTTCCTTGCGCTGACTGGTGTTCAGGTCAGGCTGCTCTACAAGCTCTCAAAATTTTATGGGGTGAGTTTTGCGAAAGACAGGGCGAAAAGCATCATTTCCGCGCTGATCGGGAGCTTTGTACCGGTTGTGTCGGTCGGCCCGATAGCCAGTATAATCAAAATTGTTCCCGTCATAGGACAGACAATAAGCGCCTTGACGATGGTCGCTACGGGTGGCGCCTGCACATATGCGCTGGGCAATGTCTTTGTGCAGCACTTTGAATCAGGGGGTACGTTCCTTGATTTCGAACCCGAAAAGGTCAAGGCGCATTTTGCTGAGAAGTTCAAAGAGGGGCAAAATTTCGCCGAAGAAGTAAAAGAAACCGCCACGCAATCAACCTGATTCGTCATACAGAAGGCCAAAATATCTCTCAACAGGGTGCATGGTGCAGAAAAGCCAATTGATATTTTGGCCTGCACCCTGCTACAAAATTGTGTAATGATTAGTTCAAACGATTCCCCCGAAATAACCGATATTCTCATCATCTGTGCAAATTCAGGCATATTCCCCATTTCCTCATTTTCCATGCAGGCCAATATATCTTTTAGCGAGCCATTATCCTTTGCTTCGTTTCTTAGGGACTGTTTCGAAAAAAGACATTATCGGGTACGCCATCCTGTACCCGGAGACATCCCTGAACTAATTAAACTCGAGACCGCTTGTTGGCCAGGGCCTCTGAGGGTTCCGGCGGAGGAATTGAGGGCGCGTATCGAGCGCTTTCCTTCCGGTCATTGTGTGATGGACATGGAAGGTCGCGTGGTCGGAGCGATCTATTCGCAGAGGATCGCCGCCATCGAACCGCTGAAAACCGCTGTTGGCGGAAATGTCGCATCTCTGCACCGGGAAGACGGACCAATCGTTCAACTACTTGCGGTCACCGTCCTTCCCGCTATGCAGAATCTTGGGCTTGGCGACCAATTGCTTGAATTCATGCTTCAATACTGTTCGGCCCAGAGAGGCATAGAACGCATTGTAGCTGTCAGTCTGTGCAAGGAATACCACCTCCACCATTCAGTCCCCATGGAAAAATACATCCTCACGCGGGATGAATTCGGGCATCTGAAGGACCCTATTCTCCGTTTCCATGAGAGCCACGGTGGCCGCATCACTGGGCTTTGTCCGGGTTATCGCCCTCAGGATGTGGACAACATGGGCAACGGCATCCTCGTTGAATACGACATCCTGAACCGCCAGCCAGACAGCGTACGGACGCAAGCGCACGGGGCTGCGACGAATATACGTGAAGGCCGGGTGGGGCCGGTTCTTCCTTTGGTCGAAGACTGTGTGCGTCGGATTATGGGGGGTACAAAACCCTGGTCATTTTCACCATCGCGTCCTCTTATGGAGATGGGACTTGATTCCCTGAAGCTGATGGAATTAAGGTCGCTTCTTAGCAAGAGGTTGGATCGGGAACTCGATTCCGCGTTTTTCTTCCGTTACAGCACTCCGGAGAGGATAGCCAGCTTCTTCGAAGACGGCCAGCCATCCCCGGCAGGGGCGGAAACAGATATAGTGGCGGAGCCACCCCGCGCCTGCCAAGAAATGACACCAAAGGACAGAGGACAGACGGCAGACAACAGAGGACAGGCGACAGAGGACAGGCGCAGGAGTACGCCCCTGCACCCGTCATCTGTCATCTGTCATCCTTCATCCGTCATCTGCCATCCGTCGGTGTGTTCCGGCCAGGGATCACCTGAAAATGCAGTAGCGATAGTCGGTATGGCCTGCAGATTTCCCGGGGGATGCGAAAATACGGACGATTTATGGAATATTCTATCCAACGGAACAGACACCATCACTGAAATCCCCAAGGATCGCTGGGATATTGACCGGTATTATGATCCCGACCCGAAAAGACCCGGGGGGATCATTTCGCGGCATGGCGGATTCCTTCGTAACGTTGACCAGTTTGATGCCCGTTTTTTCAACATCTCCTCCCGGGAGGCCGCAGCGATGGATCCGCAGCAGCGGCTTCTACTCACTCTCACCTGGGAGGCGCTCGAGAACGCGGGGATGAATCCCGCCGTCCTTGCCGGAACCCGTACCGGGGTATTCGTTGGTATCTTCTCCCATGATTATGAAATCCTCCAGATCAAGGAAAACGACCTGAAGTGGCGTGCGCCAACAGCCCGCGAGACGTGGCGGGGGCTTCCAGCCCGCGGGGAGGCCGGAATATCTTTTGACGACACATACTTCGCCACGGGGAATTCCGCCGCGGTGGCTGCGGGGCGGCTGGCGTACTGTTTCGGCTTTCAGGGACCCGCTCTTGCCATTGATACCGCCTGCTCCTCTTCGCTCGTGGCAGTCCATCTGGCCTGCCAGAGTTTGAGAAGTGGGGAAACCGATATGGCGCTTGCCTCTGGTGTCAACCTACTGCTCTCCCCCGAACTAAGCATGGCCTTCTCAAGAGCTGGCATGCTTTCCCGCACCGGACGCTGCAATACCTTTGACGCATCCGCCGACGGGTATGTCCGTAGTGAAGGATGCGGGATGGTCGTATTGAAACTCCTTTCGCGTGCGATTGTTGATGGCGACCCAGTGCTTGCTGTAATTAGAGGGAGTGCGATCAACCAGGATGGAGCCAGCAATGGTCTGACCGCACCAAACGGCCTGGCGCAGGAAGCAGTGATCCGGGCAGCGTTAGTCGATGCCGGAGTCGCCCCCCATGAGATATCGTACATTGAGGCCCACGGGACCGGAACCCCGCTTGGAGACCCGGTTGAGGTCTCGTCGCTGGCCAATGTTTATGGGCTGGGAAGGAGCAGAGACAACCTGCTTTTTCTTGGCTCAGTGAAGGCCAATATCGGGCATACCGAGGCGGCTGCGGGGATTGCGGGTCTGATCAAAGTCATCCTTGCGATGCGGCATCGCCATATCCCGATGCAACTGAACTTCACGGAATTAAATCCCCTGATCTCACTCGATATGATTCCGGCAACGATTCCCGTTACGGGTGCTGACTGGAAAACAGGTGTAGCGGGGAGCCGGCTACTGGCCGGGGTGAGTTCCTTCGGTTTCAGCGGCGCCAATGCCCATGTCGTGGTGGAAGAAGCTCCCGAGGCGGTGTGCGAAAGGACAAAATGTGGCGGGAGCCGCCAGCCGGCGGGCGCGCCTGAAAGGCCTCTGCACATTCTGACTCTCTCCGCCAAGACTAAACATTCTCTCAATCGCCTGACCGAAAGATATGCGTCTTTTCTGGATTCATCCGCCGCGGAAGGACGGTTGGCGGATATATGTTATACGGCTAATGCGGGCCGCGCCCATTTCAGCGAGAGGATCGGCATCGTTGCGGGGTCTCTGTCGGAAATCAGGGAAAAACTCCGTTCCAGTGATCGTTCTGGCGGAATGGAAGGTGTGTTCAGGGGAAGTTCTAATTCGCCGCCCAAGGTTGTTTTTCTCTTCACCGGGCAAGGTTCGCAGTTCGCCGGTATGGGCAGAGAACTCTATGACACACAACCGACCTTTCGAAATGATATGGACCGGTGTAGTGAACTGCTGAAAGATTTGCTCAACCGGCCTATTGTCGATGTCATCTATCCAGGAGAAAAAGGTAGTACGGAGGATGTGGATCAAACCGCCTATACCCAACCGGCCCTTTTTGCCCTTGAGTATGCGCTCTGCAATTTGTGGAAGAGCTGGGGAGTCGAACCAGGCGCTGTTTTGGGACACAGCGTGGGCGAATATGTAGCTGCCTGCGTGGCCGGAGTTTTTTCTCTCGAAGATGGATTGAAGCTGATTGCGGCCAGGGGACATCTCATGCAAGCCCTGCCGCATAACGGAGCGATGGCTGCAGTTTTTGCGGACGAAATGGTGGTGACGGAAGCAATAGTATCCTTTGGAAACGAGATTTCTGTGGCAGCGGTCAACGGACCCCAGTTGACCGTGATTTCGGGGCTCAGGGATTCGGTCGAGAAGGTGACCCGAACCCTGGCATCGCAGGGAATGAGGTTTGCGATGCTGAATGTGTCTCATGCCTTCCATTCACAGTTGATGGAACCGGTACTTGAACCCTTGGGGAAGATTGCGCGGGAAATCCACTACTCGCCACCACGCATTGATCTGATTTCAAACCTGACCGGAGAGGTAATCGGTGATGAGATCGCCTCTGCCGATTACTGGGTGAACCATGTCCGGGGGACGGTGCGATTTGCCGCCGGCATTGATGCCCTCTATCGCAAAGGCTACCGGCTTTTTATCGAAATAGGGCCTCATCCCGTCCTTGCGGGAATGGCGAAAACATGTCTGCCAGAAAAACCCTGCATCAGGCTGCCGAGCTTGCGCCGTGGACGGTCCGACTGGGAGCAGATGCTTAGTAGTCTTGGCGAGTTATACGCGAAGGGAGTTAAGATTGATTGGCAGGGGTTTGACGCTGATTATTTCCGAACCAGAACTCCGTTGCCGACCTATCCATTTGAGGGTCGCCGACACTGGATAGGGACGGCGGAGACTGAAAGAGCAAAGTCGAAAGCTGTCTTCGGCTCCGAGAACGGTGGTCATGACGTGGCGGGTGCTCACAGCGCCTCCGGGACCGCCGCACCCCAGTGCGGCAATTATGCCGAGAATGGTGGTCATGACGTGGTGGAGGCTTCCAGCCCGCATGACGACGAAGGGATGTACGATCTCCTCTACCGGGTCGAGTGGAGTAAACATGTCATCATACCGTCACAAGCGGAATCGAACCGCCTGCCTTCTCCAAGGGCCGCCAGGGAGTACCTTCTTCCCTCTGCCGGAGAACAGTGTACAGGAGAAATTCCCGGTCTTCTCGCGGAGATGGAAGCGCTGAGTGTTTCCTACGTTCAAGCTGCGTTGACCGAGATGGGGTGGGATTTTCCGATTGGCTGCCAGTTCACGACCGCCGATGTCGCTGGGGTATTGCATGTTGCTGACAAATACCAGCTTTTGCTCGGCAGGCTTCTGGAGATGCTGGCCGAAGAAGGAGTTCTTCACCGGCCAAAAGACCAAAAGACCAAAAGACCAAAAGATATCCCCTCTGGGATCGCCGCACCCCAGTGCGGCAATTGGTTCTTCACCGACCAAAAGACCAAAAGATATCCTGACCAAAATCTTGATGAGTGGTGCCAGGAACTCCAAACAAGGTATCCTCAGGCGGAAGCCGAGTTGACGATACTCGGCCGCTGCGGAGCAGGCCTTGCAGGGGTTCTCCAGGGCAGAATCGACCCGCTGGAACTTCTTTTTCCGGAAGCGGATCTAACGATGGCCGTCAGACTTTACGAGGATTCGCCAACGTTCGGCGCTATGAACCGGATTGTTGGAGACACCCTTGCGGCGATACTCGCGGCTCGAACTGGCGGCCAAAAGCTGCGCATCCTTGAAATCGGCGCAGGCACAGGAGGGACGACCGCTGCGGTCCTGCCGCGTCTCAACGTAGCGGGTGCTCAGAGCCATCAGGAGAAGACGATTGATTATGTGTTCACCGATGTTTCGGCTCTTTTTCTGACCAAGGCAAGGGATAGATTTTCGGACTATCCCTTCGTGCGGTATCAATTGCTTGATATCGAAAGAGATCCCATCGGACAGGGTTTCAAACCCCATACATACAACGTGATCCTGGCGGCGAACGTGCTTCATGCGACGGAGGATATTCGTCATACCCTCAAGCAGGTAGGACAGCTCCTTTCGCCTGGGGGCATAGTGGTGCTGCTGGAGGGGGTTGAACGCCGACGGTGGCTCGATATGATATTCGGGCTTCTCGACGGATGGTGGAAGTTCAAGGACCATGACATCAGGCCTTCCTATCCGCTTATAAGCGCCGCCGCCTGGGAGAAATTGTTGCAGGAAAGCGGTTTTGCCGAAACAGCGGCGATTTTACCCGAGCAAAGCGGGTGTCTCTTCGAACAAGCCGTGATCCTGGGTAGAACGTCCCATCCCGGGATCGCCGCACCCCAGTGCGGCTCTTGTAGTCTCTTAGAACAAGCTGTGATCCTGGGGAAAACGTCACCCCAAGCGAAACAGACTCCGGTTAAAACGCCGCGTCATTGGCTGATTTGTTCCGATTCCACCGGGGTTGGCGCAGGGTTATCCCTTCTTCTATTAGCACAGGGTGATATCGTGACCTTGGCTTTTCCTGGGGAGCGGTTCGTCAAGAAGTCGGACGGAGAAAATAGCGAACATTCCAGCTATACGGTCAACCCGGAAGAGCGCGAAGATTTTAGCAGACTTCTCCTTGCAGCAATGGAGGGAAAGCCTGCGCCAGAAGGAATAATCCACCTCTGGAGCCTTGATTCGCCGGAGCCAGGAATTCATGCAAACAGCGACATGGGAGAAACGTCAGTGCGCCTTTGTACGGGAATGCTACATCTGGTGCAGGCCCTAATTTTGAGGCATATTGAGGATGCGGATTTTTCGCCGTCGCCTTCGCTCTGGCAGGTGACTAACCATGCAGTTTCCGCGGATGGCTCGGAACGGCTTTTGTCAGGTCTTTCCCAGGCCCCACTTTGGGGCATGGCCCAGGTGATTGCAGCGGAACATCCCGAATTGAACTGCATCCGGATCGATATAGATCGTGGGACAGACTGTGTGAACTCCCTTTTCGAAGAGATCATCCACGGAAAACCGGATGGAGCATCTTGGGCGAGAGTCGAGGATCGAAGGGCAGAGCAAAGTTTAACCCCTCGACACTCGGTACTCGCCGATGCATTTCATCAAGAGGATCGTGTCGCTCTCCGCGGAAACGCCCGCTATTTGGCAAGGCTGGTTCCTTTTGGAAAACAGGGGGCAGGTAAAAAAGATTCCAGCGTCCATTCGGGCGGCGCTTACCTGATCGTCGGTGGTATGGGAGGAACGGGACTTAAAATCGCTGAACATCTGGTTACACAAGGCGCCGGACAGGTGATCCTTCTTGGCCGCAGCGGAAAACCGGCCGATGGCAGTCCGGCCTCGGAGGCGATCCGGCGACTGGAACTGGCCGGCGCCAGCGTTGTTGTTGCGCGGGCGGATATTTCAATAAAAAGCGATTTGGAAGCTGTCTTGAATATCGTTCTAACATCGCGAATACCGCTAAAAGGTGTAGTTCATGCCGCCGGTGTTTTCGAGGTCGGACTGCTTGCAGATCAAGAAAGTGAATTTTTCAAAACGTTCTTTGCCGCGAAAGTAGTAGGCGCCTGGAACCTCCATGAATTGACAAAAGACATCCCGCTCGATTTCTTTGTTATGTTTTCTTCCGCCACATCCTTTGTCTGTTCTTCCGGCCTCGGGAATTATGTGGCTGCAAACGCCTTCCTGGATGCCCTGGCCCATTACCGCCGGAGCATCGGATTGCCTGGACTGAGCATTGACTGGGGCTTATGGATGGGGACGGGCATGGCGGAGACCGTTGACAAGCGGCGCGCCATGAAGTCTTCCGGCCAGGTGGCTCTCCAGGGGCTCAATGCGCTTGCGCCCGAAAAAGCATTGTCCGTTTTTCAGCTTATAGTAGGCTCAACCGAACCTCAAGTTGTAGCTATGCTGATGGATTGGCGACTGTTCTTGGGGCGGTATGCGGACAATGCCCGGCCTGCCTTTTTCGATCTGATCCCGAATTTTGAGGCAAGTCCTCACACGAAGCAGGAAAATTTTTATCAGAAATTGAAAACTGCTCCAGAGGATCAATGGCGCGATCTGCTCCGTGACCATATTCGTTCCCTTATCGCCGATGTCCTGAGTCTGAACTCGGAGGCCGTTGATATTCATCAGGGTTTTTTTCAACTGGGGATGGATTCTCTAACATCGATGGAGCTGAGGAACCGCTTGCAGAAGGAATTGCGGCGCCCTGTGGCTGCGACACTGATCTTTAAGTATCCCACGGTAGAGTCGCTTGCTGAATATCTGCATGGCGCCGTCGTCAACCCCGAAATCGGATCCGCACCCGTTCAGATCGCCGAAAACCGGCGGGAAACGAGTAAAACGGCGGTAGATGGCGAAGGAAAAACAACCACAATATCTCTTGACACCGCTCTTGGTGACTTGACTGAAGAAGAGGCCGAAGCGCTACTGCTCGAAAAATTAGAAAAACTGAGGTATTAAGAAATGGGCATGTCGCCAGGAAATCAACAGACAGACTCTCCGATAAAAAGGGCGCTGCGAGCGATCAACGACCTCCAGGCGAAACTCTCTGCAATGGAGAACGCAAAGACCGAGCCGGTCGCCGTGATCGGGATGGGTTGCCGGTTTCCAGGCGGGGCCGATAACCCTGCATTGTTCTGGAAGTTGTTGAAAAACGGGGAGGATGCAACCACCGACCTTCCTGGTGACAGATGGAACATTGATGAATATTACGATTCCGATCCTGATGCACCTGGCAAAATGTACATGCGGCGTGGGGGATTTTTAGGCTCCATAGACCGTTTCGATGCTACGTTCTTCGGCATTTCTCCGCGGGAGGCGGTGTGCATGGACCCGCAGCATCGTCTTGTGCTGGAAGTAAGCTGGGAGGCTCTTGAATACGCCGGAATTGCGACTGCGGGCCTGAATGGGTCCAGGACGGGGGTTTTTGTCGGCATCGGGCAGAATGGCTACGCGCGATTGAAACTGGGCGGAGCGGACAAGACGCAGATTGATACCTATGACGGCACCGGCAATTTCCTCTGCTTTGCTCCCGGAAGACTGGCGTACATCCTTGGGTTGCGGGGGCCAAACCTGGCTATTGATACCGCCTGCTCATCCTCCTTAGTCGCCATACATCAGGCATGTCAGAGTCTGCGGGTGGGGGACTGCGACCTGGCGCTTGCTGGCGGGGTGCAACTTGTCATTTCTCCGGAGATCACGATCTTTCTGTCACGAGCGCATGTGCTTTCTCCGGATGGACGGTGCAAGACCTTCGATGCTGCGGCCGACGGCTTTGGCAGAGGCGAGGGCTGCGGGATGATTGTACTCAAGCGGCTCTCGGACGCACTGAAGGACCGGGATACGATCCTGGCGCTGATCCGGGGATCGGCTATCAACCATGACGGCACCAGCAGCGGGCTGACCGTTCCGAACGAGCGCGCTCAGGAGCAGCTCATCCTTCAGGCGATTCAAAACGCCAACGTTGAACCTAACCGTGTGACTTATATTGAGGCGCACGGCACCGGTACTTCGCTGGGTGATCCGATCGAAGTGAACGCTCTTGCCGCATCGCTCTGCAAAGATCGAACATCCGACAATCCTCTGATTATCGGGTCGGTCAAAACCAACATCGGACATCTTGAGGCGGCGGCTGGAATCGCAGGTGTGATCAAGGTCATCATCTCGCTTCAGCACAAAGAGATACCGCCCCATCTGCATTTCAGGATTCCCAATCCTCATATCGACTGGAAGGAAATACCGATAGAAGTGGCCTCGGATGGCCGGGCGTGGCTGCCAACTGATGGGCCGAGGATAGCGGGTGTCAGCTCTTTTGGATTCAGCGGAACCAATGCCCACATCGTGCTGGAAGAGGCGTCTGAAGTAGAGGGACGACCGGCCGGTCGCCCCAACAGGCCTGCTGGAACAGGCTCTCTCTACCATAACAACGAAGCAGCAATAGGGGAGCAGTGTGATACGTCAAGTGTTGGGGCGACCGGCCGGTCGTCCCAACATATCCTGGCGTTGTCCGCCAAAAGCGACGTGGCGTTGCATTGTCTTTGCCAAAGGTATGAAGAATATCTTGCAGAGCATCCGGAGCAGGCCAAAATATCTTCTAACGAGTTGAGGGACATCTGTTTCACGGCCAATACCGGCCGCTCCCCGTTTGCTAAAAGAATAGCGGTCATTGCGGCGACAGTGGATGAATTGAGAGAGCGGTTTGCCGCTTACCGTGAAGGCAGGGCATGTACAGGTCTTTATACCCAAGATAAAATGATGAATGCGGAATGTGGGATGATGAATAAGAAAGAACCAGCCATAGATGCCTCCCATTCATCATTAATCATTCATAATTCATCATTCGAAAATGAGTCACTTGCTGACCTTGCCAATCGATTTGTAAAAGGCGGCGTTATAGCTTGGAATGACTATTACAGGGGGGACGACTCCAGGAAAGTTGCTTTGCCAACCTATCCCTTCCAGAGACAACGTTATTGGGTTGAGGAGAGTGTCAATGAAACCCCCAGGGAAGAAACCCCCAAGGACTGGAATAAATCGCTCCCCGCGTGGGGAAGAAGGCTGCATTTACCATTTTCCCGCGAAGTGCGCTTCGAGAACCGCTTGAGCGAAAACTCGCCTGCTCATCTATCCGACCACAGGCTTCTTGGTTCGGTCGTAGTGTCGGCTGCGTCACAGGTTTTGATGGTCATGGCTTCGGTGGCGGAGGCGTTCGGAACGGATGGGGCGTATGGGCTCCGAATCGGGGAAATGGTGTTTTCTCAACCGCTGATCATTCCGGTCAAAGGTGAGAAGTTGGTTCAGTTGATATTTCTCCCCGAGGATGAGGGTGCATTATCATTCAGGTTAGTGAGCGCCGAGTACGATCTGGCAGGGGCGAATCTTGTATTCGACCCATCTTTGATTCGCCCTATAGAAGGGCGAATACAAGATTCGCCCCTACTTAAATGGACTACACATTCTTCCGGAACGGTTTTCATCGCGCCGGGGAACGAGCCTATCACAGCCGGATGGGTGGATAATTGTCAATTAAAAGATGATTTTCAATTCGATCAGGCCAAAATATCTAATGGCCGATCCCAAGCTGTGCGAATTCTCAAGGGAGATGAATTTTACGCGGCGCGACTTCAATTGGGCTACCAATTCGGCTCCTCATTCAGGTGGGTGGAAAGGATGTTGCAGGGTGAAAACGAAACTCTTTGCAAAATGGTGCCCCGTTTCCAGAGCGGGGAAGGTGATGCGTATCCGCTCCATCCTGGGTTGCTCGACTCCTGCTTTCAGATGATAGACGGATTACAGGATACTGATCAGGACGGTGAACATCTCTTTGTGCCGGTCAGGATTGAAAATCTCAGGTTTTACCGACAACCTCCCTCCGGCAGTTTATGGTGTGTTGCGCGCAGGGAAGCGCACGACGGCGCGAATGCTCGGACCCGTAAGGGAAGTCTGCAGTTGATGGATGAAAATGGAGATGTGATTGTTGCGGTGGACGGCTTTGAACTCGGCAGAGCCAGGCGGGAGCTTTTCATCGGGCGCACACCCATTATCTCCCCCCCCAAGGAGGCGATCTACAACGTGCTATGGCGGCCTGCCCCGCCTACAGGTGAATCTCTCCTGGGACCGGGATCGCCGCACCCCAGTGCGGCACGGCGGCCTGTCCCACCTACAGGTGAATCGGTCAAAAGCCGCTGGCTCTTATTCGCAGATCAATCCGGCATCGCTACGGAACTGGCCACGCAGCTTCTGGCGCGCGGGGATGATGTCATTCTTGTCACACAAGAAAAACAGTATATCGCATATAAACAAAATGCAGGGGACAGCCCGCCATTAGATCAAAAGCTGAAGAGCGTTAGTTTGGAATACCGGCGATTCAGCGATTCGGCTTTTCCTAACGGCCTGTCTTTTACCGAACCTGCCACCACAGTTGACCGCTACGGCGTAAATCCTGAGGTGCCTGAGGATTTCAGACGGCTCTTCCGTGCAATCGGGATGCCGCTCAAGGGAATAATCTATCTTTGGGGCATTGACATTGGACAAACTATGGATGAGGAAGCGATCTTGCGGAGCGAAATCGTCTGCGGGGGTTTGTCCGCTGTAGTTCGCGCCATTTTGGAACAGGAAAGCGGGGTATCTGGCACATTGTGGTTTGTCACCAAAGGCACCCTACCCGTCGGAGCCGAATGGAGCATTCCGCCGGATGCTTCATCCGGTGCAGCCCTTCAGGCTTTGTTGTGGGGAATCGGCAGTGTGCTTGACCTTGAACATCCAGAACTTTGCAGGGGCATTGATCTTGATCCTTTGGAAAGCGAGGCGATGATCCCGATGTTTCTGGAGGAGATTCTTCATCCCGATGCCGAAAACAGGGTTGCCTTGCGCAAGGGTGTGCGCCATACCGCAAGGCTTGAGATATGCGATGAAACGCAGGAAGGCGGTTTTCATTTCGATGCCGACGCAAGCTATCTGATCACTGGCGGGCTTGGCGGACTGGGGCTTGAGGTCGCACATTGGATGGCGCGCAACGGGGCGCGCAACCTGATTCTGTCCGGCAGAAATGCTCCCATGGCTCCAGCAGCAGAAAAGATCGGGCGGATTGAGCAGACCGGCTGCAATGTCCTGGTTTTCACCGCCGATGTTTCGGATCGCAAGGACGTGAAACGGTTGCTAAGCGCAATCGAATCCCGAATGCTGCCCCTTCGCGGCATTGTGCATGCGGCTGGAGTCACCAATGATGCGATACTCATCAGGCAGGAGAGAGGCAGTTTCAGAAAGGTGATGGCGCCAAAGGTGCGGGGAACCTGGAACCTCCATGAAGTCACGGCAGGCAAACCGCTCGATTTCTTCGTCTGCTTTTCTTCTGCGGCGGCGATCATCGGCTCCGGTGGACAGGCCAACTATGCGGCGGCGAACGCCTTCATGGATGCCTTTGTCCATGCAAGACGCAGGCAGGGACTGCATGGGCTGAGTGTCAACTGGGGCGCGTGGGGTGAAGTTGGCATGGCGGCAAAAATGAAAGATGAAGTCAGGGAAAGAATGGCTGCTCAGGGTATGGGAGCCATTGTTCCGGAAAAAGGGCTCGAAATTCTGGGGGATTTGTTGCGGCGGGATGAAACGCAGGCTCTGGTGATGGCGGTTGATTGGGATCGGTATCTGGAAAGTCACTACTCTAAGGAACCGCCACCTTTCTTCGAGGCCGTCGCCGGGGGACGAGCCGCACCGGAGATGGAAAGCTCCATCCAGCTCGCCGGATGGCTCAACGAAACGCCAGTTGGTGAAAGGCATGCGCGCCTGTTTGATTATGTACGTTCACAGGTGGCCGCCACCCTCGGCATGACATCACCAGAACAACTGGAGCCACGGCAACGGTTGTTTGATATTGGTATTGACTCACTCATGGCGGTGGAGTTAAAAAACCGCCTGGAATCGGGACTTGGTATTCCACTGCGCTCGACCCTTGTTTTCGACTACCCAACGGTTGCGGCCCTCGTGAAGCATCTTTCGGAAGATGTGCTGTCCCCTCTTTTTCCCCAGGTGCAAGCAGAAACTATAGAGAGCCTACTTCCAGCAGACCTGCTGGAGCATGGCTTCTACAATGACAAAATCGGTTCCATGCTGTTGGAGATCGAAGCCATTCCGGAGCAGGAACTCATGGCCATGTTGACCAGCAGAAAACCGAAAAATAGGGAGGCTGTTTAAGTGAGCGATCTTTCCAGGCGCATATCTCATCTCTCTGCGATCCAGCTCGCGTTTGCGGCGCAACAGATCGAAGCTAATAGCGAACTAATGAGGGCTGAACAGGTGAAGCGGGCTGAACCGGTTGCGATCACCGGCATGGCCTGCCGTTTTCCTGGCGGGGCTGATGATCCCGATGCCTTCTGGCGTTTGTTGAAAAGCGGCGGCGATGCAATATCGGAGGTTCCCGGCGACCGATGGGATATAGCGGCTTTTTATGATCCCAACCCCAACGCTCCAGGAAAGATGTGCTGTCGGTACGGAGGATTTCTGGAACGCGTGGATCTTTTCGATGCCGATTTTTTCGGGATATCGCCGCGTGAGGCGGTAAGCATGGACCCCCAACAGAGGCTTTTGCTTGAGGTGAGCTGGGAGGCGCTCGAACATGCCAATCAACAGAGGGAACAGTTGTTCGGGAGTTCGACCGGGGTTTTTGTTGGGATCAGCACCTCCGATTACGCCTCAATCCGAGCGGCTTTGCGGGATCGAAAGGCCATCGACGCTTACTACATGAGCGGCGCCACCCTCAGCGTTGCGGCGGGACGACTCTCCTATCTGCTGGGAGTAACCGGACCCTGCATGTCCATTGATACCGCATGCTCGTCGTCTCTCGTCAGTATTCATCTCGCGTGTCAAAGCCTGCGAAACAGGGAGAGCCGCCTTGCTCTGGCGGCAGGAGTTGGACTAATACTTGCTCCCGAACCCTCCATCAATTTTTCGAAGGCCGGTATGCTGGCGCGCGATGGCCGCTGCAAGACCTTCGATGCCGCAGCCGACGGGTATGTACGCGGTGAGGGCTGCGGGGTGGTGGTGTTGAAGCGCCTCTCGGATGCTCTTGCTGATGGCGACAGAGTTTTGGCTATCATCAGGGGTTCGGCTATCAATCAGGACGGTTCGTCGGGCGGTCTCACCGTTCCCAGCGGTCCTTCCCAGGAAGCGGTGATTCGGATGGCGCTTGCAGGCGCAGGTCTTGAACCCCTCCAGATAAGCTATGTAGAGGCTCACGGCACGGGCACGCCCCTGGGTGACCCGATCGAGATCAACGCCCTGGCGGCCGCGCTCTGCAAGGAAAGGGCGTGGGATCATCCTCTGATCGTAGGATCGGTGAAGACCAACATCGGTCATCTTGAAGCAGCGTCCGGAATCGCAGGAGTGATCAAGGTGGTTCTGTCGCTCCTGCATAGGGAGATACCCGCCCATCTTCATTTCAGAACCCCCAATCCCCATATCGACTGGAAAAACATGCCTATTGATGTGGCGACTCAGGGAAGGCCCTGGTTGCCTGCGGAGGGACGGCGGATCGCCGGTGTCAGTGCTTTTAGTTTCAGCGGAACGAATGCCCATATCGTGCTGGAAGAGGCCCCGGAAATGGAGGGGCGACCGGCCGGTCGTCCCAACAAAGACAACGATATATACTGTGTAGGGGCGACCTGCCGGTTGCCCCTGCTCGCGGATCGGTATAAGCGGCGCGAGCGATTCTGGGTGGATACCACAGGTGACCCCGGGAAACCAGATGGAATATCCTGTGTAGGGGCGACTGGCCGGTCGCCCCAAGATTGTTTGCCATATCCTTTGCTCGGCAGGCGCCTCAACCTTCCGATGTCCCGCGAGATACGCTTTGAAACGGTCTTCCGCAGAAATTTCCCGGCCTTTCTGAAGGACCATCAATTGTTCGGGACGGTGGTGGTTGCCGGTGCTACTTATTTTGCCTTGATTTTGCAGGCGATCAAGGAGTCGTTCCATCTGGAAGCCGCCGTTCTGGAAAATGTACTGATGGAGCAAGCTATGACAATCGGGGAGGGAGACACCTTGCTTGTCCAGATGTTGATTGCCCCGGAGTCGGAGGGGCTTTTCAGCTTTCATATAATGAGTAGAGACGGGTCTGGAGCGGACGGGTTTGCCGGAAGCTCTTTTGTCCGCTCCTACAAAGAAGGGGAGGAAGTGTTGGGGAGACCTGCCGGTCGCCCCAACATATATGATTGCAATGTCTCCGGAAAGATCAGGATTCCGGAAGAAATACTGATAGCGCCCATGGCTGATGCCTCTCTACGGAGGGAAGAGGCGAAAACTAAGTGGGAGGAGATTGATGCCTCGGTGTTCTATGCGGAGATATCACAGGCCGGCCACCACCTCGGCGACTCTTTCAGGTGGATCAGGAATATCTGGAGGCAGGGTAGGGAGGCGTTCTGCCTTCTGGAGGCTCCTATGACGATATGCCGGCATTCAGATACTCCGGTTAGCTACGAAAGCCACCTGATGGAGCATCAGGATATTCCATCCAGCTTTTTGCAGAATGTTCCATCCGGCTATCCGGGTCTCATTGATTCCTGTTTCCAGTTTTTTTGCATCTGGGGTCAACGGCTATGGGCGGCAGGGTCAAGCGATCACCGTATGGAGGAGCGAATCTTATATTCGCAATTAGACGAAGACAAGATTAGCTCCAACTTTTGGTTGGAAGATCAAAACGCCACCTATATCCCTTTTTCCCTGGGTGAGATGCAGTTTTTTGGTCAGGAGATATTTTGGCCGGAGTCGGGCGGACGACTGTGGTGCCATTCGACAATTAGCGCAATTGATCCGCTCACCAAAGGGATGTCTGGGGACATCACCCTGTTCGATGAGAGAGGCAGGACTCTCATGAAGATCAGCGGCCTGAACGCAAGAAAACTCACCAGTGACCTGCTGTTGAACCACCGAAAGGAGCAACAGGATGTTCCATCCAACTTTTTGCCCAAGGAAAGTCGTGAGGAATGGCTGTATCGTGTGAACTGGCTTCCGATCGGGTGCCCGGTCAGGCATCCGGTCAGGCGCCAGGAGATGCAATCTGGCAATGCCGCGCCAGGAAGATGGCTCATTTTTTCGGACAACGGAGGCGTGGGAGACACCATCGGCGGACTTTTACAGAAGGAAGGAGAATCTGCTATCCTCATCTTTCCCGGTCCTGAATACAACCAGAAAGGTAGGGGCGACCGGGCGGTCGCCCTAACGGGGAAGAGACCAGCCGGTCGCCCCTACTTGATCAATCCCGGCGAGCCTGCGGATTTTATCCGTCTTGTCGATGAATGCTGCAACAACAATCACCCCTGCAAAGGTATCATCCATCTCTGGAGCCTTGATACAGGGGACGGGATGAGCCAGGGTTCTCTGGAAAAAGCAGAGGCGCTGGCCTGCGGGAGTATCCTTTATCTCGTCCAGGCTCTGGCGGGAAGTAAAGCTGAGGTTCAGCCCCGACTATGGCTCGTTACTAATGGTGCCCAATCAGCGGCATGCAGTAATTGCCTACCGCCTGTAACATCCCTGGAACCAGGCCTTTGTCCCCATCAATCGTTGATCTGGGGACTGGGAAACGTGATCCGGATGGAGCATCCGGAATGGAAATGTTCATGTATTGATATTGGCCTTACAGATGACAGACAACAGATGACAGGTGACAGATGGCGACCTTCAGCCTTCAGTTATCAGACAACGCTCCTTTTCGAATCCATACTCTGGGCCGACATGGAAGACCGGATCATGATTCGGGATCATTCACGCTATGGCGCAAGGATCATGCCGCTGCTATTGCCATACAAGGGGAGGTTGACTCTACTGCCGGATGCAACATATCTGATCACCGGAGCACTCGGAGCACTCGGACTCGAGACAGCCAGGTGGCTGGTGGAGAAGGGGGCCGTAAACCTGGTGCTTGTGGGGCGAAACGAAGGATCAGCAGCGGCGGAGGAGCAGGTTCGTAAGCTAAGACAGTTGGGAGTAAGGGTGGAGGTACTCAAGGCGGATGTCGCAAAACGGGCGGATGTTGCACGGTTATGTGGAGGGGCGACCGGCCGGTCGTCTCTACTCTCCGGGATGCCGCCGCTCAAGGGGATTATTCATGCTGCCGGTGTTCTATCAGACGGTGTCCTGATGAAGCAGGATATGGGACGATTCCATAAAGTGATTTCGCCAAAGGCCGATGGCGCCTGGAACCTGCACGAAGCGACTCTGGGTCTGAATCTCAATTTCTTTGTCTGCTTTTCTTCCGTAGCATCAGTACTCGGGTCGGCTGGCCAGTCCAACTACGCGGCGGCCAATGCTTTCCTGAATGGATTCATGTACGAACGCAGGAGGCAAGGGCTGCATGGGCTAAGCGTCAACTGGGGACCGTGGGAACTCGGGATGGCGGCTGGACTGGAAAATCGGGATGCTGAGCGTATTGCAGCCCGCGGGATCAAGGCTATTTCTCCTGTGGAAGGATTTGATATACTGGAGCAATTGATTCTTCATGATGAGACTGAGGCATCTGTGCTGCCGGTGAGCTGGGACAAGTATCTTAGCTACCATTACCAAGGAATGACTCCACCCTTTTTTCAGGCGGTGACGGAGGAAAGTCCAGGTAAGAGGAATGCGTCGGAGAAAAAGTCCGCCATCATCGGGAAACTGGAGGAGATGCCTGCCGGACAACGCAGGACAGCTCTGATAGATTATGTGCAGATGCAGGTAGCGATGGTGCTTCATTTGAAGCAGGCAAAGCGGATATCACCCGACCAGGGGCTTTTCGACCTCGGAATTGATTCGCTAATGGCCATGGAGTTGAAGAATAAGTTCGAAATGGACATGGGAAGACCATTAAGGCCGACTCTGGTTTTTGATTATCCAACGGTGGATAAGATCGCCGGCTATCTTTTCGAAGAGATAGGGATGGCTGATGACCAAAGCCATCAAACGACACTGGAGCACCACAAGGATAAAGGGAGCGGAGCCGTTGTGGTTCTGTCCGCAGAGGAAATCAATGATTCGATCGCAAATGAGCTTGCAAAGCTCGAATCGTTGCTGAAAGGATAATAGTATGGACCGGCCAAAAGACAGAATGTTCCATCCAGTAGCAAATCCCGACAACTCTTCCGCGCAGAGGCTACTCAACGCCCTTCAGGAGGCGCGGGTAAAGATTGAGACGCTTGAACTCATCCGGTCAGAACCCCTGGCTATAGTGGGGATGGGATGCCGATTTCCGGGGAATGTTGTAAATCCGGAGGGTTTCTGGCAAGTTCTCAGTCATGGCGTGGATGCCATCACAGAAGTACCGAAAGACCGGTGGGATATTGATGCCCTTTACGATCCTGATCCCGATGCCCCGGGCAAGATGTGTACCCGTTACGGTGGGTTCCTGCCTAATGTGGATCATTTCGATGCCCCCTTTTTCGGGATATCACGGAAGGAAGCTATCGGGATGGACCCGCAACAGCGGCTGCTTCTGGAGGTGTGCTGGGAAGCGATAGAGAACGCTGGGATCGTCCATGCTGGCCTGCGAGGAACCTCTGCTGGCGTTTTTATGGGAATCGGCGCCTTCGATTATGCGGCGCTTCGGTATATGCAACAAGATTACGAAGGAATCGATCCCTACTTTGCCACCGGCGGTGCCCTGAGCGTTGCTGCAGGCCGGCTGTCATATATGCTGGGTTTGACGGGGCCAAGCATGGTGGTGGATACTGCATGTTCGTCGTCGTTGGTGGCGGTGCATCTGGCATGTCAGAGTCTTCGCTCCAGAGAGTGCGATATGGCGCTGGCCGGTGGGGTGAACGTGATTTTGCTGCCGGAGCTATCGATCAATTTTTCGAAGGCGAAGATGCTTGCTCCCGACGGAAGGTGCAAGACATTCGATGCGTCTGCTGACGGGTATGTTCGTAGCGAGGGCTGCGGGGTTGTCGTACTGAAGCGGCTATCTGACGCAGTAGCTGACGGGGACCGGATTCTGGCGCTGATCCGGGGCAGTGCGGTGAACCAGGATGGACCGACCGCGGGCTTGACAGTTCCGAGCGGACCGGCCCAGGAGGATGTAATCCGTCGGGCGCTTTCTATCGGGGGAGTGAAGGCCGGTGATGTTGGATATATTGAGGCACACGGGACCGGGACCTCTCTGGGAGATCCGATTGAGGTAGGTTCGCTTGCTAAGGTTTTCGGCGGGAGATCGAAAACAGACCCGCTTGTGATCGGGTCGGTGAAAACGAACATCGGGCATCTGGAGGCGGCGGCGGGGATTGCGGGGTTGATCAAGGTAGTATTGTCGTTGCAGCAGGGGGAGATTCCTCCACATCTGCATTTTCGTAAACCCAGTCCTCACATCGCGTGGGAGAAGCTGCCATTCGAGATACCAACCGAACCGAGGGAATGGTCGGCGGGAAAGAAGAGATTAGCCGGGGTGAGCGCCTTCGGAGCGAGCGGCACGAACGCACATGTCGTATTGGAGGAGGGACCTGTTTTCGGGAAAGTAGAGCCTGCTTCCAGCAGGCTATGCAATGACAAAGACCGTCCGTTTCATCTTCTGGCGCTTTCGGCCAAGGGGGAGCCGGCGTTAAAGGCGCTGGCGGGACGATACGCTGCACACCTGGCGGATCATCCCGAAAATCGTGGGGGCGAATCTTGTATTCGCCCTATCTTTGAAGAGGCGATTGCTGACGTGTGTTATACTGCCAATACGGGACGGTCACACTTCGAGGAGCGTCTGGCTGTGATTGGCGCTACACGGGAGGATATTGCGGCAGGCTGCCTGGCTCATCAGGAAGGTCGTGAGAACGCGGGTGTCAAGACGGGTCTATCGTATATGACTAATGAGGAGGCCGGAAAAATCGCCTTCCTCTTTACCGGTCAGGGTTCTCAGTATGCGGGTATGGGCAGGGTTCTGTACGAAACTGCGCCGATATTTCGTGCGGTCATGAATCAATGCGCCAATATCCTGAATGGGATACTGAAAAGCCCCCTGCTTGATGTGATCTATTCCGCAGAGCAACGTGTGGAACTGAACGATACTGCCTACAGCCAGCCAGCGCTATTTGCAGTTTCTTATGCGCTTTTTGAGTTGTGGAAGAGCTGGGGGATCGAGCCGTCGCTTGTGATGGGCCATGACGTTGGAGAGTACGCAGCGGCGTGTGCATCCGGAGTGTTCTCTTTGGAGGATGGTCTGAAACTTGTTACCGGGCGTGGACATCATTCATCATTCAAAACCCCTCGTATCGGGATTGTATCAAGCCTGACCGGAGAGCTGACCACCGATGAGATGGCTCAGCCGGACTACTGGGCGCGCCATTTCATGGAACCTGTGAAGTTCCAGGCGGGGATGGAGACGCTCAAGCGTGAGGGGTGCGGAATATTCCTTGAGATAGGTGCTAATCCGGTGCTATTGGAGATGGGGCGCAGGTGCTTGCCTGACGGATACGGGACATGGCTGCCGAGCCTGCAAGCTGGGCAAAACGATTGGCGACGGATGCTTGAGAGTCTGGGTGCATTGTATGGTAAGGGGATAACCCCGGACTGGAAAGGGTTCGATCATGACTATGAAAGGAATAAAGTCGTTCTGCCGACCTATCCGTTTCAGAGGAAACGCTACTGGATCAAGGACATGGGAACAAGGCGTGTTGATTCACGGAGCATTCCCGGCCGAACAGTGCATCCACTGTTGGGGCGAAGGTTGCCGACAGCACATCGGGATGTCATCTTCGAATCGAGGATCACTAAGGATTCGCCTTCGTTTCTGGGGGATCACCGGATTTATGGGGAGGTCGTGTTTCCGGCTACCGGGTATGTAGAGATGGCGCTTGCCGGGGGTTCGGAGCTGCTAAGATCGGAGGATTTGACGATCAAGGATTTCTCTATCCTGCAGCCGCTTATTCTGCCATCGCGGAGCGAGATAATGGGTGTCCGCCATCCTGATATGCATATCACACCCACCAGGGAAGCAGTCCGGTTGCAGACGATTCTGCATCCTGAAGATGCTGGGGGATACGCCTTCGAGATATTCAGTGAGACGCTCTCTAACTCTGCACCCTCCAACTATCCTCCGCCGGGAGAGGCGGAATGGCGGCTCCATGCTACGGGAATGATCCGCAGCGGAAGAGGAGAATATCGTCGAACAGAGAGGCTTGAGGATTTGAAGGCCAGGTGCAGGGAGCATCATTCGGTAGAAGACCATTACCGCGGATTCATGGAAAATGGGATTGAGTATGGTCCAGGTTTTCAGGGAATCGAACAGTTGATGACAGGAGAGCGGGAGTCTCTGGGATTTTTGCGGGCTAATGGGACGGTTGAAGCAGAGATGTCAGAATACAGACTTCATCCCGGATTATTCGATGCAAGCCTGCAGGCGGCTTCGCCGATCATGATGCACGGATCCAGTCAAGAAAATCAGATTCCCGTCGGCATCAAGCGATTGAGGATAACATCCCGCCTATATTCGGTTCTCTGGAGCCATGCCCGTCTGCGCGGCGCTGGAGATTTGAACGAAAGCAGGGAGCTTGATTTTTGCCTGTACGACGAGACTGGTCGCGCAGTTGTCGAGGTGGAAGGGTTTCTGGTGAAAAGTGCTACACGGGAGACTCTGCTTGCGGGGATTAAAGGGAAAGGGGACACGGCGCTCTACACAGTGATCTGGAAGGCCGCCCCATTGCTGGATCAAGCGGGTGATGTTTCTGGCCGCTGGATGATCTTTGCGGACGCAGGCGGTCTGGGAGAAAAGACAGCCGGAGCGTTGAAAGCTATGGGCGCAGAGATCGTGCTGGTATATCGCGGTGAGTCTTACACGCAAGAAGACGAGGAGCGGTATCGTGTGAATCCGCTTGAGCCGGAAGATTTTCGGCGATTGCTAAAAGATGTATTAGAAGTACATCCCGCTTTTGGTTGTAAGGGTGTGCTTC
Organism: uncultured Desulfobacteraceae bacterium; assembly: GCA_903839535.1. GTDB lineage: Bacteria > Desulfobacterota > Desulfobacteria > Desulfobacterales > Desulfatirhabdiaceae > RAAP-1. The sequence goes on along the minus strand of CAIMCT010000162.1, from coordinate 56,578 downwards.
ACCTGTGGAGTCTGGACAGCGGAGAAGAGACGGAACGATTGTCGATCGAGCAGGGAAAAGTCTTTGGCTGCGGTAGCATACTGCATCTTGTGCAGGCATTAAGCAGTGCGAAGCATCAGCCACGGCTATGGCTTGCTACACGGGGGGCGCAGGCTGTAGGGGATTTGATACAGAGCGTTTCTGTTCACCAGTCTCCGCTCTGGGGATTTCAGCGGGTGATAGCCCTGGAGCATCCCGAGTTTCGAAGTGTCTGCATCGACCTTGATCCGCAGAAGGACATTGAGGAGGAACGGCATCTACTGGCGGAACTTTGTGATTCGGAGGGGCCAGACGGAGAAGACAGGATCGCCTACCGAGGGAGGGTAAGGTACGGAGCCAGGCTGATCAAGGCTGTGCAGCGAAAACCGGTGCGGCGGGAGACGGCTCCCCGGCGAATGAGAATTCATGAGTACGGGATAATCGGGAACCTGACCCTCGAACCGATGGAAAGACGCAAGCCGAGCAGGGGAGAGGTGGAAATCAAGGTTAGTGCGACCGGATTGAACTTCCGGGATGTACTCCGTGCTCTGGGGATGCTAAAGGAGTATGAGGCGCAATTGCAGGATGCCTCGGATGCCAGGTTTGGCTTTGAATGCTCCGGGAAAATTGCTGCAGTCGGTCAAGGGGTTGAGAAGCTCAAAGTCGGAGATGATGTGATCGCCTGGCTCACTGTGGAGGGAAGTCTTGGGAGTTATGTTACTGTGGATATTTCCTGGGTCGCCAAAAAGCCAGGGTGGATGAGTCATGAAGATGCGGCGACTATTCCGCTGGCTTTTTTGACAGCTTGCTACGGTCTTGAGCGGCTTGCCAAGATACGGAAAGGAGAGCTGGTCCTGATCCATGCAGCGGCCGGCGGAGTTGGGCTTGCAGCGATCCAGATCGCGCAACGGGCCGGGGCCAGGATATACGCCACGGCAAGCCCTGGCAAATGGGAGTACCTGAAGTCACTGGGAGTCGAGGCGGTGATGAATTCCAGGACACTGACTTATGCGCAAGAGATAAAGGCGCTTACAGGCGGCAAGGGGGTTGATGTCATCCTGAACAGCCTGACCGGGGAGTACATTCCTAAGAACCTGGATATACTTGCAGAAGGCGGGCGGTTCCTGGAGATCGGCAAGATCGGGATATGGGATGGAGAGAGAGTCCGGCATAATAGACCCGATGTCCAATACCATCCCTTTGATCTCGGAGATGTGGCGCGGAATAATCCAGGGTTGTTGCAAGAGCTGCTAACCGGGTTGATGGCCGACTTTGAGCGTGGAGAGTTGAAACCTCTGAAACGCACCGTGTTCGGACTTGATGATGGTGCTAATGCTTTCCGGTATATGGCTCAGGCCAGGCATATCGGCAAGGTGGTATTGACAGCGGAAGCCAAAGGAGTGAGGATACGACCGGATGCGACATACCTGATTACCGGGGGGCTTGGGGCGCTGGGACTCGAAACTGCCAGGTGGCTGGTGGAGAATGGGGCCACAAACCTGGTGCTTGCAGGGCGGGGGCAAGGATCGGCTACGGCAAAGGAGCAGATCGTAAGTGGAGGGGCGACCGGCCGGTCGCCCCTACTTGAACATCCGGGGGTGAGGGTAAATATAATAGAGGCGGACATCGCTAAACGGACTGATGTTGCACGGTTATTTGAGCTTCTCTCCGGAATGCCGCAGCTAAAGGGGATTATCCATAGCGCCGGTGTTATAGATGACGGTATCCTGATTAAGCAGGATATGGAGCGATTCCGGAAGGTGCTATTGCCTAAGGTCGATGGTGCATGGAACCTGCACGAAGCGACTCTGGGGCTGAAGCTCGACTTTTTTGTCTGCTATTCTTCGGTTGCATCAGTGATCGGATCGGCTGGGCAGTCCAACTATGCGGCGGCCAATGCCTTCCTGAACGGATTTGTTCATGAGCGCCGAAGAGTGGGGTTGCACGGACTGAGCATCAACTGGGGACCGTGGGAACTCGGAATGGCGGCGAGGTTGAAAAATCGGGATAGAGAGCGTATTGCAGCCAGTGGAATCAGGGCGATCTATCCTGAGAATGGATTCAGGATTCTGGAGCAATTGCTTCTTCAGGATGAGACCGAAGTCTGCGTGTTGCCGGTGAATTGGGGAGGGGCGACCGGCCGGTCGCCCCAACTTGATCTTGGGCGTAATTATCGCAGAGTGATGGAGGAGAGTTCCGGGAGGAAGAGTGTGTCGATGGATAAGTCCGCCATCCTCGGGAAACTGGAGGTGACGATTGCAGAGCAAAAGCGCATGGTTCTGCTTGATTATGTGCAGATGCAGGTAGCGGCTGTGTTAGGAGAAAATGTGCCGGATGGAATAAGGCCGAGGCAGCGGCTTTTTGATCTGGGGATAGATTCTCTCATGGCGGTGGAGCTGAAGAACCGTCTCCAATCCGGGCTGAGTATTCCGTTGGGAGCTACTCTGGTGTTTGACTATCCGACAGTAGAAGCGCTGGTTGATCATCTTCTGGAGGAATTGTTTTTTAGGAAAGAGCCGGAACGATCCTCAGTGAAGTGGAGGGGGGACCGGCCGGTCGCCCCAACTAAAACGGGAGATGCCGAGTCAACCCCTGTGGACATCGGCCTGGAAGATGCGTCTCAGGACGAGATTGCCCTGATGCTTGCCAAGGAACTTGAGGCCGGAAAAGAGAACTAATGGAAGAAACGGAAAAAGTCGATTACAAGGCATTGATGTCAAAGGCCATCGTCGAATTGAGAGGGCTCAGAGCAAGGCTTGATGAAAGCGAGCGCGCCAAGACCGAGCCAGTCGCGATCATCGGCATCGGCTGCCGTTTTCCTGGAGGGTCGGACAGCCCGGAGGCATACTGGGATATGCTAAGCTGCGGTATCGACGCGATAACCGAGGTACCCGGAGATCGCTGGGACATTGATGCCTACTATGATCCCGATCCGGAAACTCCCGGCAAGATGTCTTGTCGGTATGGCGGTTTTTTGCGAAATATCGATTCTTTTGACTCAACCTTCTTCGGCATCACTCCACGAGAACTGGTGGGCATGGATCCTCAGCAGCGTCTGTTGCTGGAAGTGGCCTGGGAGGCGCTGGAACATGCAGGGCAGGCGGCCGATGCGTTGTTCAAAACGCCGACCGGTGTTTTTACCGGCATCAGCAGTTTCGACTATGCAGCAGCCCAACTCCTTTCTGCCGATGTTCATCAGATCAACGCCTACCTGGGAACCGGGATAGCTCTTAGCGCCGCAAATGGCCGACTTTCATATATGCTGGGTTTGACGGGGCCGAGCATGGCGGTGGATACTGCATGTTCTTCGTCGTTGGTGGCGGTACACCTGGCGTGTCAGAGTCTTCGCTCCAGGGAGTGCGACATGGCGCTGGCCGGGGGTGTGAACGTGATTTTGCTGCCGGAGCTTTCGATCAATTTTTCGAAGGCGAGAATGCTTGCCCCTGACGGGAGGTGCAAGACATTCGATGCGTCAGCAAACGGGTATGTTCGTGGCGAGGGCTGCGGGGTTGTCGTACTGAAGCGGCTGTCGGACGCGGTGGCGAACGGGGACCGGATTCTGGCGATGATCCGGGGCAGCGCGGTGAACCAGGATGGACCGAGCGGTGGCTTCACGGTTCCGAGCGGACCGGCGCAGGAGGAGGTGATCCGGCAGGCGCTTTCGAGCGGAGGGGTGAAAGCCGGGGATGTGGGATATATTGAGGCGCATGGGACCGGGACTTCCCTTGGAGACCCGATTGAGGTTGGTTCCCTGGCTAAGATTTTCGGTGGGAGGTTGGGGAATGATCCGCTTGTGATTGGGTCGGTGAAGACGAACATCGGACATCTGGAGGCGGCGGCGGGGATAGCGGGGTTGATCAAGGTTGTGCTGTCGTTGCAGCATGGGCGGATTCCTCCGCACCTGCATTTCCGGAAGCCTAATCCCCATATTGCATGGGAGAAGCTGCCCTTTGAAATTCCATCGGAACTAAGAAATTGGCCAGTTGGAAAACAAAAAATCGCAGGAGTTAGTTCTTTTGGCTTTACCGGGACGAACGCGCATATCGTACTGGAGGAGGGACCGGTTTGCGAAAAGTGGAACAGTGAGGACATGCGTCCGTTGCATCTCCTGGCGCTTTCCGCCAAGGGCGAGCCTGCATTAAAGGCGCTGGCTGGACGATACGCGGCGCGCCTGGCGGATCATCCCGAAAATCGTAGGGGCGAATCTTGTATTCGCCCTTTTGATAGGACGAATTCTTCCGATGGGACGAATGCGTTCGATAGGGCGAATACATTCGATAGGGCGAATACAAGATTCGCCCCTACAGCCAATCTGTCCCCTGCCCCCTGCCTTCTGCCCCCTTCTTTTGAAGAGGCGATCTCCGACGTGTGTTACACCGCCAATACGGGACGGTCGCACTTTGAGGATCGACTGGTGGTGATCGGCGCCACGCGAGAGGAGATTGCAGCGGGATGCCTGGCTTATCATGATGGTTGCAATAATGAGACGGGTGTCAGGAATGCTAAGGATGGGACTCAAGGGGTTAGCCGAAATATCTTTTGTTCTAATCGAATTGATTTAGGTGACAATTATCCAACCCCCCGGAAGATCGCCTTTCTCTTTACCGGCCAGGGTTGCCAGTACGCCGGGATGGGCAGGGTTCTGTACGAAACTGCACCTATATTCCGGGCGGCCATGGATCAATGCGCAGATATCCTGAAGGGGATACTGAAAAGTCCCCTGCTTGATGTGATCTATTCCACAGAGCAACGTATGGAACTGAATGATACCGCCTACAGCCAGCCAGCACTGTTTGCAGTTTCTTATGCACTTTTTGAGTTGTGGAAGAGCTGGGGGATTGAGCCGTTGCTGGTGATGGGCCATGACGTTGGAGAGTACACGGCGGCCTGTGCAGCAGGAGTGTTCTCTTTGGAGGATGGGCTGAAACTGATGGTAAGAGAACCGTTGACCGTTCACAGTTCACGGTCAACGGTCCTAAAGAATCATTCATCATTCAAAACCCCTCGTATCGGGATTGTATCAAGCCTGACTGGAGAGCTGATCACCGATGGGATGGCTCAACCGGACTACTGGGCGCGCCACCATCAGATGGAACCTGTGAAGTTCCGGGCGGGGATAGAGACGCTCAAGCGGGAGGGGTGCGGGATATTTCTTGAGGTGGGGCCGAATTCGATGCTATTAGAGATGGGACGCAGATGCCTGCCTGACGGGTACGCGACATGGCTGCCGAGCATGCAGGCTGGGCGGAATGATTGGCAGCGGATGCTGGAGAGTCTGGGCGCGTTGTATGCAGAGGGGATTACCCCGGACTGGCAGGGTTTCGACCGGGATTATCGGAGGAATAAAGTCGTTCTGCCGACCTATCCGTTTCAGCGGCTGCGCTACTGGATCGGGGGGGCGCGGATGCAGCGGGCCATGTCTAAGGGAACAGCGTTGGGGCTACCAGCCGCTCGCCCCAACTTGCATCCGTTGTTAGGGCGAAGGTTGCCGACGGCGCACCGGGATATCATATTCGAGTCGCGGATCACGCGGGATTCGCCGTCATTTCTGGGGGATCACCGGATTTACGGGGCAGTCGTGTTTCCGGCGACGGGGTATGTGGAAATGGCGCTTGCCGGGGGGGCGGAGCTGCTAAGATCGGAAGATTTGACGATTGAGGGGTTTTCGATCCTGCAGCCGCTAATCCTGCACTTGGGGGATGAGATAATGGGTGCGAGCCATCTTGATATGCATATCTCACCCCCCGAGGAGGAAGGCCGGGTGATGCAGACGATTCTACATCCTGAAGAGGGTGGGGGATACGCCTTCGAGATATTCAGCATGGTTGTAGCGGCCAAAATATCTACTGGCGAACCAGCCACTACAAAGGGTTCCGAACCCGCCCGCGTAACCGTTCACTCCCCCTCCCAGCGGGAGGGGGCCTGGGGGAGGGCAAGTGTTTGGCATGACAGCATTTCCCCCCTCCCAACCTCCCCCCGCTGGGGGGAGGAGTCTGAACGCCTACAACCAACCCGCACTAAATGGCGACTCCACGCAACGGGGAGTATCCGTGGCGGCGGGGGAGAAGAAAGAAGTGGTGGGGCCAGCATCTTGCAGGCCGGTGGAGGCTGGCCGGAGAGGCTTGAGGAGTTTAAGGTGCGATGCACGGAGTGTCTTTCGGTAGAAGACCACTATCATGAATTCAGGGAAAAAGGGATCATGTATGGCTCCAGGTTTCAGGGGATCGAACAGCTCTTTGGTACTGCTAACGAGGCTCTGGGACGGATAAGGCTGCCATCGGAGGGTGAGATAATGGGTGCGCGCCATCTTGATATGCATATCTCACCCCCCGAGTCGTTCGTTTCGGATGCCGCCGGCTTTATCCTTCACCCGGTGTTGCTGGATAATGGTTTTCAGATCCTTTCTGCGGCGATGAGGAGCGCAAACAGTGAAGATACCTTCGTTCCTGTTGGGTTCGAGAGACTGAAGGTCTATCAAAGAAGCGATACCCTGTCCCCTGCCCACATCAATTCTGTCGGCGACATCTGGGCGCTGGGAAAGATTGATTTGCCAGATAAAGCTGGGCGGCAGGCCAATACAGCCTCGCTGAGGCTGTTGGATGAGACAGGGGGAATGATCGCAGAACTTGACGGAATAATCTTCCGGAAGATGACCAGAGAGGCTTTGCTTGAGGGGGTTGAAAGGAAAGATGAGTGTAGAGCCGGCATCCTGCCGGCTGCGAGAGCAATCTATACTGTGATCTGGGAGCCTGTGCCGTTGCCGGATGAAGCGGGGCGGGGGGAGGTTGTTGGCAGATGGTTGATCTTCGCGGACGAGGGCGGTCTGGGAGAAAAGACGGCGGAGGCATTGAAGGCAGGGGGAGCCGAGACAGTGCTGGTGTATCACGATGAGAATTACATGCGAGAAGGCGATAGCAGATATCGGGTGAATCCGCTTGAACCTGGAGACTTTCAGCGATTGCTGGAAGAGGCGTTAGAAGGACGTGATTGCAAGGGAGTAGTTCACCTGTGGAGCCTGGACAGCGGGGGAGAGACGGATATATCGTCGATCGAGCTGGGTGAAGTTCTCGGCTGCGGAAGCGTATTGCATCTGGTCCAGGCATTAAGCCGGACAGAGCACCTGCCGCATGTATGGCTGGTGACGCAGGGGGCGCAGGCGGCAGGGGATTTGACAGCGTACTCAGGGGTTTCGGCTCACCAGTCTCCGCTCTGGGGATTTCAGCGGGTGATTGACATGGAGCATCCCGAGTTTCGGAGCATCTGTATTGATCTCGATCCGCAGAAGGACGCTGAGGTGGAACATCAATTGATGGCGGAGCTTCGCCATTGGGAGGAGCAGGACGGGGAAGATTGGATTGCCTACCGCATGGGGCTTAGGTACGGATCGAGATTAGTCAAGGCTGTGGAACCGCAACAACAGATGGCGCAGGCCAGGCATATCGGCAATGTGGTGTTGACCGGGGAAGCCAAAGGGATGAGGATCCGTTCCGATGCGACCTACCTGATTACCGGGGGGCTTGGGGCGCTGGGAGGTCTCATCGCCGAATGGCTAAAGAATCAAGGAGCGGGAAACATCGTTCTCTGCGGCAGAAAACCGGGTGCAGTTGAAGCCAATAGATATTTTGGCTTGCTCCCTTCTTCCGCGAACACGATTGAACGGTCGAACGGCGAAGGTACTAATGTCGTCGTGATGCAAGGTGATGTATCGCAGGAAGAAGATGTGCTTGGTATCCTGGAGAGAATCAGGACGACCATGCCAGAGCTAAAGGGGATTGTCCACGCAGCGGGAATCTTGGACGATGGGATCATCCGTGATCAGACATGGGAGCGCTTCGCCAAGGTGATGGTGCCTAAGATCAACGGCGCATGGAACCTTTACCGCCATTCGCAGGATCGGCAGCTTGATTTTTTCATCCTGTTTTCATCTATTGCTTCAGGTCTGGGCAGTCCGGGGCAGAGCAATTACGCTGCTGCAAACGCTTTCCTTGATGCCATGTCCCATGATCTGCGGCGGAGAGGTTGCCCGGCTACAACGATCAACTGGGGCCCCTGGGACGAGATCGGCATGGCTGCTTCGTACTTTCATGTAGAGCCGGCATCCTGCCGACTGCGAGGTGAGATAATGGGTGCGCGCCATCTTGATACGCATATCTCACTCCCCGAGGAGCCAGGCGCCAGGCCAAAATATAAAATGGCTATGCAGGGCGTAGGGCTTATCCGCCCCGCAGACGGGATCGACCTTTTTGCCCGCATTCTCGCTTCTGACCTGGTTCAGGTTTATGCTGCTGATATTGACTGGACCGCGTATGCAAAGCACAGCCTCGCACTACACCCAAAATATAAAATGGCCAGCCAAAATATAAAATGGCTTGCACAACTGCTCGATGGATCCACTGCCGAAGAAGGCGATGTAAGAAAAAAATCGGCTATCAAGCAGAAACTCGCAGAAGCGACGGCCGATACAAGGATCACCATCCTGCGTTCCTCTATTATCGACGCTGTGCTAACGGTTATGGGCCACGAGGATGCCGGACGGATCAGGACTGACCAGCCTTTGATGGAACAAGGATTGGATTCGCTCATGTCCGTTGAACTGCGGAACATTCTTTCCGAAGGTCTCGATATCCCTTTGCCTGTGGGGATACTCTTTAACTACCCGTCGGTCAATGAGCTATGCAGCTATCTGGCGGAATTGATGAAGATTGATCCCGAAAACGCCATCGGAAGCAGGGACAGGTTGGTAGTCGGTAAAAGTGAAGATGAATTCGCCTACATCGACGAGATGGACCCGGAGGAACTGGAAATAATGATCAAAAAAGAGATTCTGTAAATGTGGCATGTAGGGGCGCTTGCCAAGGAACTATACTGAGAACGGGCATAATCTGCACTTTCCATTAGCTCCCTCCCCCAGCGGGGGAGGGTTGGGGTGGGGGTTCAAAAGTGCAGATTGTGACCGTTGACAGTATAATGTGGCACAGGCCGTAAGCCTGCACCACCTCTGGTTCGCCAGAATATCTTTTGGCCACCCCCCATTTCGGGCTGGTTACGAACCAGCCTTTACCAATTGACCAAAAAGGAGATTGCTAAATGAGACACACAAAGTGGAGAATGTCGGAACGATCCAGGCGCAAACGAGAACACATCGTCAATGGAGGAAACATGGTTGCGACCAGAGTAAACAATGGCAGGTTGACCGTCTTGTGGTTTCTGTCTATCATGTTTTTGCTTGCTCTGGTCTCCAGTGGTTGGAGCGAGACTCTGGCGACCGTTCCCAGATTTGAATCGACTACATGCAAGCATACGCTTGTGGCTAATTCAACCACGCAGTGCGGGTATTTGACCGTTCCGGAGAACCGCAGCAAGCCAGATGGAAAGACAATAAGCGTCTATGTCGGAATATTCAAGAATCCGAATGGATCGTCAAACAATGAACCGCTGTTTTACCTGATAGGAGGGCCTGGCGCATCGACCTCTCAGGCTTTCGATATCTTCGAGGACACCTCCCCCGGCAATTATATCCGGCAGAATTTCGGGGATAACCGTGATATCGTCGTCATTGATCAGCGGGGGAGCAACAACTCCAATCCCGCTCTCTACTGTTCCGAAGAGTTGGGGCCGCTCAGGAGCCAAGTATATGGAATCAGTTTCCGGGATGCGGCGGCATTAAGGATACAGGCATTTTCAAAGTGCTATAGCCGGTTCAAGGACCAAGGCATTGATCTCTCCGCGTACAACACCCTTGAGAATGCATCGGACATCAAGGATCTGGCGACTGTCCTTGGTTACAAGAAGATCAACATCTACGGCGCCTGCTACGGAGCGCGTCTGGCTACGCAGATGATGAAATACTATCCGGATGTGATCAAATCGGCGGTGCTTGACTCGCTCCTCCCCCCGGAGATCAACCCCTTTGAGCAGGAGGCGTTGGGGGTGCTGTACTCGTTCCGGAGTTTCTTCAGCGCCGCCAAAATGCCCCTTCTGGAGTCCAAATTCTATAGAATGATGGATGAACTGGAAACAAACCCGGTCAATGTCACCGGACACCACTACGATCAATACGGCAAACCGACCGACAATATCGTAGTTAAAGTCTCGGGTGACAAGCTCAGTGCTTACCTTGTGATTGAACTCAAACAGACACCGTACGACGCGGAACTGCCGAACAAGATCAACGCCATGTACACCACCGGAGACTACAGTGTGGTGGCTGACACATGGATATCAAACATGGATTATTTCTTTCCCAACGGCGGACCTGGGTCCGATTCTCAGAGTGTTGGGGTGTACAATTCCGTTTTTTCGGCTCAGGATGCCTATTACACAAGTCCCTATAAAATATACCAGATCATCCACCAGAACGTCTCGAACAAATCCATAGCATCCTGGCTCGAAACGCACTTCATCTTAATGGAGCCGGCGATACTGGGACTGTGGCCAGTGGCGCCGCTTTCTTTTCGTGATAGCGATCCCCTCGTAAGCGATATCCCAACCCTAATGCTGGTGGGGAGCCTTGACAACACTACGCCGTCCATATTCAATAAGCCTTCAGCGACGTTTTTGAGCCAAAGCAATTATATTACTATTCTGACTGGGCACGCCACTGCGTATCTGGAGTGCGTTGACCTTATGATCAACCGCTTTGTGAAAAATCCATTAGCCAATCCGGTGAACACATGCGCAACTAACTACCAATGGGCGCGGCGTTAGTGAAAACAAGATGCCGAGATGCCGAGATGCCACTATCCAGGCATTCCGGCATTCATAATTCATAATTGTATTGAAATGAGTGGGAGGTTTTTGTACGTGGCAACGGTGAACAAGAAAATAGTCCATAAGGTTTTTGAAGAGACCGCGAAAAGATTCCCCGGAAGAACCGCAATACGGCAGGCAGGGCGTGAGATATCCTACGGCGATCTTAGCCGGGTGAGTGATGATATCGCAAAACTGCTGAAACAGGTGGGAGTCAAACGAGATGTCATCGTAGGCGTTTTGCTGGAAAGCAGCATTGCCTATGTGGCTGCGATCATCGGCGTGATGAAGGCGGGAGGGGTATTCCTTCCTCTGGATATGTCGTTGCCGGAAAAGAGGCTTGAATATATTCTCAACAAAACCGTTCCCCAAGTCCTCATCTCCGAAAAATCGTTTGAGGCGATTGGCGAGAGGCTCGAATTAACGGGTTTCACCAAGAATACCTTAAAAGGCCAGACATGCCCGGTGATTCTCGTTGATCAAGCCTTGGCCGAATTTTCTAATCAGCCATCAACTCTATCAGGAACATCCAAAGGGGCGCAATCCGCAGTTCACAATTATTCGTTTGATGTTGACCTGTCCGGAAGGTGGAGCCTGCATCCTGCAGGCTGGACTGACAGCGCCGTATCACTTCCCGATTCCGATCCTGATCCCGATGACAGTTGTTATATCATCTATACTTCCGGCTCGACTGGAGCGCCCAAGGCGATTGAGGGTTGTTATAAAAGCCTCAGCCATTTCGTTCACTGGGAGGCTAAAGAGTTCGGGTTAGATGAACAGGTCAGGGTCACGCAGATGCCACCGATCACCTTTGATGCGAGCCTGCGGGACATCTTCGTTCCTCTGATCACCGGAGGGATGCTCTGCATTCCGGAAAAAAGGATACGGACTAACATCAAAGAACTCGTCCGGTGGATGGCGGTGTCCGGCATCACCCTTGTCCATTGCGTACCGTCCCTGTTTCGGATGATCACCAAAGAGATTGAGGAGTCCCCAACCAGCAAGGATATTCTGCCGGAGCTAAGATACATTCTGATGGCGGGAGAACCCCTCTACGGAAAGGATGTGACAAGGTGGATGGATATTGTCGGGGAGAGAGTTACCCTGGTGAATCTTTACGGACCTTCCGAGACAACTCTCGTAAAGACATTTTATCCGATTCGGCAAAGACCTGCCAGTCCGAATGCTATGATCCCTGTCGGCCATCCCATATCGAACACCGCCATACTGATCACTAAGGGAAACAGGCTTTGTGAACCGGGAGAAATCGGCGACATTTTCATCAAGACACCCTTCAGGACTAAGGGCTATTACCGTGATCCGGATTTAACGAAAATAAGTTTTGTGCCCAACCCTCTGACCGGCGATTCGGATGATATAGTGTATAAGACCGGGGACATCGGTAGATATTTGGCTGACAGAGGAATTGAATTCATTGGTCGTCTCGATACCCAGGTGAAGGTGAACGGTATCCGGATCGAACTTGGCGAAATCGAAAGTACCCTGCTGGGGAGCGATTTTATCGATCAGACGGTTGTTGTAAGCTACCAATCTCAGGAAAATGAAAATACCCTGGTCTGCTATTATACCGAAAAAAAGGCGACCGATGCCGGAGAAATCAGCACATGGCTGCGTCTAACATTGCCCTCATATATGGTGCCATCCTTTTATGTACGGCTTGATGAGTTCCTGCTCAATATCAACGGGAAAATCGACAAGAAGGCGCTTCCGAAACCGGAAGAACTGATCTATGAAGGGATTGCATATCAGTCCCCGGCGGGTGAAAAAGAAGAGACACTGGCAAGGATATGGGCAGAGGTGCTGCACCTGAAGAAGGTGGGTGTCAACAGTCCGTTTTTCCAGATAGGCGGCCATTCGTTGACCGCCACACGGGTATTGTCGAGAATCTATCGGGAACTGGGGGTGGAGATCAGCCTCAGGGATTTTTTTGCGAACCAGACGATTCGGGGACTTGCCACCTTGCTGCAGGAGGATTCGGGATCCGGTTTCGCACAGATCACCCCGCTTGAACGTCAACCCGATTATGCCGTGTCGCCTTCACAGCGCAGGCTCTGGATATTGGACCAGATGGAAGAGAGATCAGTCGCCTATAGTTTGCCGGGTCTCTTTATGGTGGATGGCGATTTCGATATTCCGTCATTTCGCAGGGCGTTTTTAACCTTGATCGCCCGACATGAATCCCTTCGCACCACCTTCTTTGCAACCGATGCAGGGCCCAGGCAAAGGGTGTACGAGATGCCGGATTCTCTCGAAGAATTTGGCATTGAGGAAATTGATCTTAGCTTGGAGGATGAGATAATGGATGAGCGCCATCTTGACTCACCCCCCGAGGAGCGCGCATTGCAGTATGCGCGTGACCATGCAACGATCCCCTTTGACCTGTCCACAGGTCAATTGCTAAGGGTTGCGGTAATCACCTTGTCTTGCGGACGGCATGCGATTTTTTTCAACATGCACCACATCATCGGGGATGCCTGGTCCCTTGACATCCTGGCTCGGGATTTACTGGGTATCTATGATGCCTATCGGAAGGGAAAGGAAAATCCGTTTTCGCCGCTGCGGGTGCAGTACCGGGATTATGCCGCCTGGCAAAACGCCCGACTCGAAACGGATGAGACGCAAAAACTGTCCCTTTACTGGCGCGATAAACTGTCCGGATCCGGATCATCCGCCCTGGACCTGCCTTTGGACTTTCCCCGTCCCCTGCTACAAACTTATATGGGCAAGAGCTTCTTCTTCAGCCTTGATGAGAGGCTGACAACCGGACTTGGTGCGCTGGCGCAAAAATATGACGCCAGCATGTTCATGGTACTGCTATCCCTGATGAAGATACTCCTCCATCGCTACACCGGTCAGAAGGACATTATTGTCGGGTCTCCCGTCGCATGTCGGAACCATCCCGACCTGGAAGACCAGATCGGTTTTTATGCTAACACACTTGCCCTGCGGGACCTGATAGACGGAGAAGAGTCTTTTGTCTCAGTACTCGAAAAAGTGAAGAAAACAACGATCGATGCCTACGATCATCAGCAATATCCTTTTGACTGGCTTGTCGATGAGCTTAGTCTGGCAAGAGATACTGGCCACGCGCCGCTTTTTGATGTGATGCTGGTCTATCGGGACGAGGAACCAGAAGATATTTTGCCCGCCACGGACAGGGGGCGACTACGGCCAAAAGATATTCTGGCGGCCAAAATATCTTCTGGCGAGTTTGAATCAGGGACGAGCAGGTTCGATCTGACCTTTATTGTTGGTAAGTCTGGTTCAAGGGGCGCGAGCAGTCTTCGGATTGAGATAAACTATAATACTGACCTGTTCAGGGATGCTACGATCGAAAGAATGGCGACCCATTTCTCCATGCTTGCGGAAAGCATCCTCACGGATGCCAGTACGGCGATCAATAAACTGGATATTATCAGCCCGGCTGAAAAGCGGTTATTGATCGAAACCTTTAACGATACGCAATATCCCTATCCAGCGGATAAGACGATTGTGGATATCTTCGAAGAGCAGGTGGCCAAAAGGCCGGATCACATTGCAATCGTCCTGAAAGATCGCGAAATCAGTTACCTGGAACTGCATGAACGGGCGCATGGACTGGCCAGAGTGTTGGTTGAAAAATACCGTATCAAACCGCAGGAAATAGTTGGTCTGATGGTTGACAGAAATGAATGGTCGATTGTCGGTTTAATGGGAATAATGATAGCAGGTGGAGTTTACCTGCCGGTTGATCCGTCCTATCCTTTGAACCGGATCGACTACATGCTCTCGGACAGTGGCTGCCGATTGCTTCTAACTGAAAAAAAATATATAGAAGACAATACGCAAGTCTCTTCTTCGGTAATGAATGTTGATATTGATACCCTATTTTCCGCCTGCGACCTGTCTGCAGGCAAGCCTCTTTCCCATCGCTTATCATCTAATGATCTGGCGTATATCATTTACACTTCCGGCTCAACCGGGCTGCCGAAAGGGGTGATGATTGAGCATTCCAGCTTTCTCAATATGTCTTTCCACCAGATGAGGACTTTCTGGGTTTCAGATAGTGACCGTGTGCTGCAGTTTTCATCCGCCTCATTCGATGCCGCGCTTTGGGAAGTTTTCATGGCTCTTCTTGTGGGTGCGGCCATTGTCGTGGTCCGAAAGGAGACGATAGATGATCCTTTGCTATTCGTGCGGTATCTGGAAGAAAAGAGAGTCACGTTTGTGACGCTGCCACCGGCATATCTGAATACGCTCGATAAAGAGAAGTTGAATACAGTAACGACGATCATCACTGCCGGGGAAGCTCCTAACACTGGGGATGCGGTTTTTCTTAGTGGCCGGAAGAATTACTTCAACGCCTACGGTCCGACGGAAATATCGGTCTGCGCAACAATTGAGCGCGTATCCCCGGATGGGGACTACCGGAGAAACATACCCATCGGAAAGCCGATTTCCAACGCTGCGATTTATATTCTTGATGATTCGCTGAATCTTGTCCCCATCGGCATTCCAGGTGAAATATGTATTTCAGGAGCCGGCCTCGCACGGGGTTATCTCAACAGGCCCGAATTGACATTAGAAAAGTTTGTCAGGCATCCGTTTAGGGTCGGTGAAAGACTTTACAGGACGGGAGATATTGGCAGATGGCTTTCTGATGGAACTCTGGAATGGTTAGGAAGAAATGACGATCAGGTCAAGATCAGAGGGTACCGCATTGAATTGGGGGAAATAAGAAACGCGATGCTGCGACATGCCTCGGTGAAAGACGCAATCGTCATTGCAGGGGGCCAGGATGTAGAACCTGCTTCCAGCAGGCATGGAACGGAGGAATTGACTGCCTATTTCACGGCGCGAGAGCGGTTGGAACCTGCCGATCTCAGATCCCATCTCGGGAGATTTCTTCCCAATCACATGACACCCCGTTATCTGGTTCAATTAGAGGACATTCCGATGACGGCCCACGGCAAGGTTGACCGGAAGACGCTTGCGGATCATCGCTCCAAAATATCTTTTGACCAAAAGTCCGACGATGCGCCGGTCAGTCCGCGTAGCGATCTCGAAAAATGGATGCTGTATCTCTGGCGGGAACTACTTGGAAATCAGGATATTGGCATTCACGACAATTTTTTCGATTCAGGTGGAAATTCCCTGCGTTCTTTGCAGTTGATATCGCGGATATCGACGGGACTGGCTAATTTGCCCAATTTTATACATTTTAGTGGCAAGGTACCGGTGAAAATGCTTTTTCTAAATCCCACGGTCGCCGGGTTGTCAGCGGGAATTGAAAAACTAACGGCGACGGCAATTGAAAGAAGGGTGAAAGGGGCAGGTATCAGGGGGCTAAAAGTCCGGAAGAGCGAAAGAGCGGAAGATGGGAATATCAGCTCTTCCACTCTTCTTAACTTCCGCTCTTCGGCTTTGCTGCAGCCGTTCCCGCAAAGTGTGACCATCGTCAGGGAACCGCTGATTGCTATTTTTGACGCCGGCGGGATAGGTCCGGTCGATGCGGCCGCCATCATCTGCCTGCCCGATGAGTTTGTCGATCAGACGGGGCTCGGAAAGGATGATATCATCAAGGGGTTTTGCCAGGATCATCCAGTCCTGAGCAGCATCACCTCCACATTTATGGGTCGCGTCGCGGCCATCGCCCTGCCATGTTTCGCCTCTGAAATCTTCAGTGACAAGGCGGCCCTTAAAAACCACCTGGCCGAAGCACTGGAAATAGCCGGCCATATCGGCGCGGATACAGTCTCGCTGACGGGTAATCTGCCTATGGCAACGGATTTGGGTCTTGATTTGGTACCTTCTTTTTCGTCGAGAACTGGACCTGCCTTCACAACAGGCCAAGCAACCGTGGCCGCGGCGATGGTGATGACGATCGAAAAAATGCTGAAGCTCTCCGACAGACGACTCGATCAAGAAACCATCGGACTGATCGGACTTAATACGACCGGGGCTGCGACACTTTTTCTGATGCTTGCGCGAATGCCCCACCCCAAGAGGATCATCCTGGCCGATGCCTACAACAACCTTCTCTTTGCTTCGGTGCTAAGTCAGGAGCTTTCCGACTGCGGCTTTAAGGGCGCAATCGAAATCATGAGAGTCTCCGATGAGCTGCCTTCCGGGTTCTATGAGGCATCGCTGCTCATCGGCGCAACAAATGTGCAGGACATCATCGAAGTTAGCCGGGTCGAGCCTGGAACGATCATTGTCGAGGAGTCCGGTCAGCGTTGTTTCTCAAGAGAAGATGCACTGCAGCGTCTTGATATGGACGGGGATATCCTGTTCACCGAAGGCGGTCTGCTGCACCTGCCTTTTGCCTCCACCTGTCAATTGTATCTGCCAGCAGAGGTGGAGACGATTCTGCGCAGGACGGAGACAATCTCGCTTATGGCCTTCGAGCCAAGAGAAATTACGGGGTGTGCTCTTTCTGGACTCCTCATTCACAGCTACTCCGACCTCGAGCCAACCATCGGTGAGGTTGATGGGGAAACATGTTTGCAGCATTACGAGCATCTCCATAGTCTCCAGTTCGGGGTGGCCGATCCATTCGCGATTCGGGAGGATTCAATACAAAGGTTCAGAGAGCGATTCGGAGTTAGAAAATAATGATGAATGATGAACGGAAGGCATCTATGGCTTGTTCTTTCTTATTTATAATTCGTAATTCGTAATTCATAATTGTATTGAAATGTGTGGGAGGTTTTTGTACATGGCTACGGTGAACAAGAAAATAGTCCATAAGGTTTTTGAAGAGACCGCAGAAAGATTCCCCGGAAGAATCGCAATACGGCAGGCAGGGCGTGAGATATCATATAGCGATCTTAGCCGGGTGAGTGATGATATCGCAAAACTGCTGAAACAGGTGGGAGTCAAACGTGATGTTATCGTAGGCGTATTGCTGGAAAGCAGCATTACTTATGTGGCTGCAATCATCGGTGTGATGAAGGCGGGAGGGGTATTCCTTCCTCTGGATATGTCGTTTCCGGAAAAGAGGCTTGAATACATTCTCAACAAAACCGTTCCCCAAGTCCTCATCTCCGAAAAAACGTTTGAGGCGATTGGCGAGCAGCTCGAAGTAGCGGATTTCATCAAGAATATCTTAAAGGGCCAGACATGCCCGCTGATTCTCGTTGACCAGGCCTTGGCCGAATTTTCTAATCAGCCATCAACTCTACGAGGAACATCCAAAGGAGCGCAATCCTTAGTTCACAACTATTCGTCTGATGTTGTCCGGTACGGAAAGTGGAGCTTGCATCCTGCAGGCTGGACTGACGGCGACGTATCACTTCCCGATCCCGATCCCGATCCCAATCCCGATGACAGTTGTTATATCATTTATACCTCCGATTCGACCGAAGCGCCCAAAGCGATTGAGGGTTGTTATAAAAGCCTTAGCCATTTCGTTCACTGGGAAGCCAAGGAGTTCGGGTTAGACGAACAGGTCAGGGTTACACAGTTGTCGCCGGTCACCTTTGACGCAAGCCTGCAGGACATCTTCGTTCCCCTGATCACTGGAGGGATGCTCTGCATTCCGGAAAAAGGGATTCGGACGAACATCAAAGAACTCGTCCGGTGGATGGCGGTGTCCGGCATCACCCTTATCCATTGCGTACCGTCCCTGTTTCGGATGATCATCAAAGAGATTACTGTGAATTTTAAGGAGTCACAAAACAGCAAGGATATCCTGCCGGAGCTAAAATACATTTTGATGGCGGGAGAACCCCTCTACGGAAAGGATGTGACAAGGTGGATGGATATTGTAGGGGAGAGGGTCACCCTGGTGAATCTTTACGGACCTTCCGAGACGACTCTTGTGAAGACATTTTATCCGATCCGGCAAAGACCTGCCAATCCGAATGCGATGATCCCTGTCGGCTATCCCATATCGAACACCGCCATACTGATCATGAAGGGAAATATGCTTTGCGAACCGGGCGAAGTCGGTGACATTTTTATCAAGACACCCTTCAGAACTAAGGGCTACTACCGTGATCCGGATCTAACGAAAATAAGTTTTGTGCCCAATCCTCTGACCGGCGATCCTGATGATATAGTCGTAAAGACCGGCGACATCGGTAGATATTTGGCTGACAGAGGAATCGAATTCATTGGTCGGCTCGACACTCAGGTGAAGGTGAACGGTATTGCCTACCGGGATGGGATGGATAAACCGTTTTTGCCGCTGCGGGTGCAGTACCGGGATTATGCCGATGCAGACTGGCGGAACGTTCGGCTCGAAGCGAACGAGACGCAAAAACTGTCCCTTTACTGGCGCGATAAACTGTCCGGAGCCGGATCATCCACTCTGGACCTGCCTTTGGACTTTCCCCGTCCCCTGTTACAATCTTATATGGGCAAGAGCTTCTTCTTCAGCCTTGATGATAGGCTGACAACCGGACTTGATGCGCTGGCGCAAAAGCATGATGTTAGCATGTTCATGGTCACGCTGGCCTTGGTGAAGATACTCCTCCATCGCTACACCGGCCAGGAGGACATTATTGTCGGGACTCCCATCATATGCCGGAACCATCCCGACCTGGAAGATCAGATCGGTTTTTATGCCAACACACTTGCTCTGCGGGACCTGATAGACGGAGATGAGTCCTTTGTCTCGGTACTCGAAAAGGTGAAGAAAACAACGATGGATGCCTACGATCATCAGCAATATCCTTTTGACTGGCTTGTCAGGGAGCTTAGTCTGGCAAGGGATACTGGCCACGCGCCGCTTTTTGATGTGATGCTGGTCTATCTGAACGAGGAAACAGAAGATATTTTGGACGCTGCGGACAGGAGTCAACTACGGCCAAAAGATATTCTGGCTGCCAAGAGATATTCTGGCGAGGCTGAATCAGGGACGAGCAGGTTCGACCTGACCTTTGTCATTAGTAAATCTGGTTCAAGGGCCGCGGATAGTCTCCGGATTGAGATAAATTATAATACCGATCTGTTCAGGGATGCTACGATCGAAAGAATGGCAACCCATTTCTCCATGCTTGCGGAAAGCCTCCTAACGGATACCGGGATGGCGATCCATAAACTGGATATTCTTAGTTCTGCTGAAAAGCGACTATTGACAGAAACCTTTAACGATACGCAGTGTCCCTACCCAGCGGATAAAACGATTGTGGATGTCTTTGAAGAGCAGGTGGCCAAAAGACCGGATCACATTGCAATAGTCCTGAACGATCGCGAAATCAGTTACCGGGAACTGCATGAACGGGCGCATGGACTGGCCAGGGTGCTGGTTGAAAAATACCTGGTCAAACCGCAGGAAATAGTTGGTCTGATGGTTGACAGAAATGAATGGTCGATTGTCGGTTTAATGGGAATAATGATAGCAGGTGGAGTTTACCTGCCGGTTGATCCGTTCTATCCTTTGAACCGGATCGACTACATGCTCTCGGACAGTGGCTGCCGATTGCTTCTCACTGAAAAAAAAAATATCGAAAACAATGCTCAAGTCTCTTCTTCGGTAATGAATGTTGATATCGATACCCTGGCTTCCGCCTGCGACCTGTTCGCAGACAAACCTCTTTCCCATCGCTTGTCACCTGACGATCTGGCGTATATCATTTACACTTCCGGCTCAACCGGGCTGCCGAAAGGGGTGATGATTGAGCATTCCGGCTTTCTCAATATGTCTTTACACCAGATAAAAGCTTTCGGGGTTTCAGATAGCGACCGTGTTCTGCAGTTTGCATCCGCCTCATTCGATGCCGCGCTTTCGGAAGTTTTCATGGCGCTTCTTGCTGGTGCGGCCATTGTGGTGGTACGAAAGGAGACGATGTATGATCCTTTGCTATTTGTGCGGTATCTGGAAGAAAAGAGAGTCACATGTGTGACGTTGCCGCCGGTATATCTGAATGCGCTCGATAAAGAGAGCCTGAATACCGTTACGACGATCATTACCGCCGGGGAAGCGCCTAACACCGGGGATGCGGTTTCTCTCAGTGGCCGAAAGCATTACTTCAACGCCTACGGTCCGACGGAGATATCAGTCTGTGCAACAATCGAGCGCGTATCCCCAAATGGGGACTACCGGAGAAACATTCCCATCGGAAAGCCGATCTCCAACACGGCGATTTATATTCTTGATGATTCGCTGAATCTTGTCCCAATCGGCATTCCAGGTGAAATATGTATTTCAGGAGCCGGTCTTGCACGGGGGTATCTCAACAGGCCCGAATTGACATTAGAAAAGTTTGTCAGGCATCCGTTTCGGGTAGGTGAAAGACTTTACAGGACAGGAGATATTGGCAGGTGGCTTCCTGAAGGAGTACTGGAATGGTTAGGAAGAAATGACGATCAGGTCAAGATCAGAGGGTACCGCATTGAATTGGGCGAAATTAAAAACGCGCTGCTGCGGCATGCCTCGGTGAAAGACGCAATCGTTATTGCCGGAGGCCGAGATGTAGAACCTGCTTCCGGCAGGCATGGAACGGAGGAATTGACTGCCTATTTCACGGCGCGCGAGCGATTGGAACCTGCTGATCTAATATCCTATCTTGGGAGATTTCTCCCCAGTTACATGGTGCCCCTTTATCTGATTCAATTAGAGGACATTCCGATGACAGCCCACGGCAAGGTTGACCGGAAGGCGCTTGCTAATTCGCGCGCTTCACAAAATAAAGGGGTGAGGGCGGCCAAAAGATATTCTGGCAACCCCGCCCCCACAGAAAACCTGCCTCCTGCACCCTAATGTTTTGAAAGGCTACGATTGAATTATGAACAACAATGAAACACTTAAAGCGCTATACAAGACGCTCAAAGCGACTCAAAAGAGGCTTTACGAAATCGAGAATGCGAGCAGGAAACCGGTTGCCGTTATCGGAATGGCCTGCCGCTTTCCGGGAGGAGCGAGCAACATCGAAAAATACCGCGCCTTGCTGGAAAGCGGGGGCGATGCCATTTGCGAAGTCCCGCAGGACAGATGGGACGGACAGATGTATTATGATCCTGATCCCGCAGTTCCGGGAAAGGTGACGACAAACCTGGCCGGGTTTCTCCAGGAGCCGATTGATGGCTTTGATTGCGCCTTTTTTCACCTTTCGCCCAAGGAAGTTCAGAGCATGGACCCGCAGCAGAGAATGCTTCTTGAGGTCTGCTGGGAAGCCTTCGAAAATGCAGGGATAGATATCGCCAAGCTCAAGGGAAGCAAAACCGGTGTTTTTTGCGGAATAGCTAACAGCGATTATGCAGTAGCACATCTACGATCAGGATATCCCGAGAAAATAGACGCCTATTCGGTTACCGGAACCGCCCTGAGTGCAGCAGTTGGCCGAATATCGTATCTATTCGGGTTTGAAGGGCCGAACATGGCGCTGGATACTGCCTGTTCTTCATCTCTTGTCGCCGTCCATCTGGCCTGCCAGAGCCTTAGGAGCGGCGAATCGGACATTGCTGTCGCCGCCGGGATCAACCTGATTCTCACTCCCGAAGGACATATCGGGTTTTCGAAATTGTCAGCTCTGTCCCCCGACGGTCGATGCAAGAGCTTTGATGATTCGGCCGATGGCTACGGAAGGGGAGAAGGCTGCGGGCTGATTGTTCTGAAACGGTTGTCCGATGCCATGAAGAACGGTGATCCCGTCCGCGCCGTAGTCAGGGGAACGGCAGTGAACCAGGATGGAAGGACTAACGGATTCACGGCACCGAGCGGTCTATCCCAGGAGAAGGTGCTTAGAAAAGCACTTGAAGACTCCGATTTACGCCCGGAGGATATCGGCTATATTGAGGCCCACGGAACCGGAACTCCGCTTGGTGATCCGATTGAGATGGAAGCGATCGGCAAGGTCTATTCGCCTGGCCGGGATGTATCGGAAAAACCTGTTACATCGCCTCTCGACCCTCGCCCCGGCTCCCTTTATGTCGGCTCCGTTAAGGCTAATATTGGACACCTTGAAGCCGCCGCCGGAATTGCAGGCTTCATCAAGGCAGTTCTAATGCTTGATTATGGCAGTATATTCCCACAGATGCACTTTGCTACACCGAGCCGACACATCCTGTGGAGTACATTGCCGGTGAAGATTCCACTTGAATTGATGTCATGGCCACGGGGATCTGCGCCGCGCGGCGTAGCGGTGAGTGCATTTGGTTTCAGCGGAACGAATGCGAATATGATCCTGCAGGAGGGACCATTGTCTGA
The DNA here is from genome assembly GCA_903839535.1 of uncultured Desulfobacteraceae bacterium. GTDB lineage: Bacteria > Desulfobacterota > Desulfobacteria > Desulfobacterales > Desulfatirhabdiaceae > RAAP-1. The sequence goes on along the minus strand of CAIMCT010000162.1, from coordinate 33,657 downwards.
TCCGGATATCGGTAGGGGCGAATCTTGTATTCGCCCTGTCGAAAGTGCGAATACAATATTCGCCCCTACCTGCCCCATGCAGGTGTGCGAACGTTCACATCATATCCTGAACATTTCGGCGAATGACCGGGAGGGGCTTAGAGACTTGGCTTTGCTTTATCATGGCTATCTATCCGACACGAACATTAGAAGTAATAAAGACATTGATGCTGGCCGCACTGGGGTGCGGCGCTCCCAGGAGGAGATTGGGGATATTTGCTATACCGCTTCTGTAGGCAGGGGCCATTTTCCGCATCGGCTTTCGGTGGTCGGCAGGACAAAAGAAGAACTGCGGGACGTTCTCGGAAAAACCCACGAAAATGCACTCTGCTGCGACGGGCAAAAAGATATTCTGGTGGTGCGCGACAAGCGGATCATTTTCCTTTTTACGGGACAAGGATCGCAGTACCATAAAATGGGTTGGGATCTCTACCAGACTCATCCGGTCTTCAGGTCTGTCATGGACAACTGCGATGAGCTTCTTAGCCCTCATCTGGATCGTTCCCTGACTAATCTGCTCTACGAAGGCGACACCTCCTCACTTCACGAGACCCGCTACACCCAGCCAGTGATCTTCGCTGTGGAGTATGCTCTGGCGAAGCTTCTGGAATCCTGGGGGATCAAGCCTTCCCTGGTGATAGGTCACAGCATTGGGGAGTACGTCGCCGCCACCATCGCCGGGATATTTGAACTGAAGGATGTACTCGGTCTCGTAGCCGCTCGGGGCAGACTTGTACAGTCGCTTCCGATGAATGGAAGCATGGCGGCGGTCATGGCAGGCGAGCAGCGTGTGAAAGAAGCAATTGATGCTTGTCGGGGCGATGTCTCGATTGCGGCGATGAATGCACCAAGAAACACCGTTATTTCCGGCGAAAAAGAGGCGATTGATAGAATCATAGCGCAACTCAGAAAAGATGGCGTAGCATCTCACATCCTGAAAGTGTCTCATGCCTTTCATTCGTGCCTCCTTGACCCCATACTTGAAGAGTTCAGCACCCTTGCAGCCAGCATCCGTTATTCGACCCCCAATCTGCCGATTATGGCGAACACCACCGGCGGGCTTGGCGGCGCGGAGATGGCGACATCCGATTACTGGACGATGCATCTGAGGGAACCAGTCCGGTTTTATGACAGTATGCGCGCAATCGGGGACATATCCACTGATTACGGGCCAGAATATCCTTTGGCCATTGAGGTGGGTGGAACATCCACGCTTACGAGCCTTGGCCGGCAATGCATTCCGGATCATGAAGGGCTATGGCTTACCACGCTCGGCAGCATGGACAATCCTGGACCGGGACGAATCGAAGGACACAGCGATTGGGAACCGATGCTCAAATGCCTTGCCGGACTCTACACGGCCGGCTGTGACATCGACTGGGAGGGATTCGATCGTCCCTATCCGAGGAAAAAGGTCGTGCTTCCGAATTATCCCTTTCAGAGAAAAAGGTGCTGGATAGAACTACCAGGTCCCAGAGAAAAGCGGCCGGTACTTGCCGTCCCTTTGGCCGTACCCTGCAACCTGACTATAAATAGAGGATATAAAGACATGATTTCCCAAAATGATAATTTTACAGATATTAACTCCATCTATGCAGGAACGGTTTATGACCAACTGAACCGGATGGGCGGGTTCTACATCCTGAGGGCGTTCAAGGAGACCGGCGTTTTGCGCGGCTCAGAAGAGCAATATCAGGTGCAGACGTTGAAAGAAAAGATGGGAGTGATCCCTGAATACGGAAAGCTCTTCGATGTCCTCCTGATCATCCTGAAAAATGCGGGGTTCATTTCTCTTTCAGACACCATGGTCACCGCCCTGGGTCCAGTAAATGAATGGGATATCCAGGAAATAACCCGAGCCGCCGACAATCTTCAGCACAAAATTGTTAGCGATTATCCTGAGATGGCGGCTACAGTGAATTCACTTGCAAAGTGCATGGACAAATACTCTGCTGTCCTTACCGGCAGGATGAATCACGCCGAGGCCCTATTCCCGAACGGGTCTATGGAACTCGTAGAGAATCTTTATACCAACAACAGAATCCAGGACTTTTTCAACCGGCTCGTCGGACAAAAGGTCGGTGAATGTGTTACTCAAATATCAACTGAAGATTCAGCGCAGAGAATGCTCACGGCCCCCTCTTCTCCGGAAATAAAAATACTTGAGATAGGTGCAGGCACGGGAAGTACAACAGGCCATGTCCTCCGTGAAATCAGCGGCCTTGGAAATTTTGCATACTGCTACACGGACATCGCGTCGGTCTTTACCCAGCATGGCAAAAGGAAATTCGGGGCCAGTTATCCATTCATGACGTTTAAAACTCTTGATATTGAAGAGGATGTGGAGTCACAGGGCTTCGACGTGGCATTTTATGATGTGATTATAGCATCGAATGTACTCCATGCTACGGCGCGGATAGACCGTACTCTTAGCCAGGTCAGGAAATTATTGAAGCCGGGCGGGGTCCTTATCATGAATGAAGTTACCAAATTCCAGGAGATCGTCAGTGTCATCTTCGGCCTGACAAGTGGCTGGTGGCTCTTCCAGGACCCTGAACGCCGCATAGCGAATTGTCCTTCATTGAGCTTTGCCGGTTGGAAAACAGGGCTGGAGGAAGCGGGTTTTACTCATCTTGAACATTCGGGGTTACCGGGTGATGCAGAGGATCACCCCATGCAGTGTGTTATTATAGCGAAGAGCGAGCTAAACTCGCAGCAGCAGCAGCCTGGTCGGAGGGAGCGGATTGCATCGGAGGTGATGGGGCTGATGTACCAGTCATCGGAGATAGAGATCACCGGGTATGACGGTGATACGAACCTGTTCGAGTTGGGATTCGCCTCTCTTATGATCGCCAGGCTCAAAGACCTGATCAAGCGGATGTATGGGCTGGATGTGCAGATGAGCTGGTTTTACAGCCGACTTGATACCTTCAACAAAACCGTGGATTATATCGACAAAGAATCTGAAGCCGATAAAGTGCAGGAGTCAGTGTCGGATATTGATGGACGAATTCCTTTTTCTAACCCATCAGCGCCTGACTCTCAATCCTGCTCAGGGGAGGCGACTGTGGTGCCTCGGGCGGTGCGGATTGAAGATGGCGTGAAGGGCGCTCACAGCCCCGCAGACGGCATCATCAGCCAGCAGATAGAACTGATGAGCCGGCAGCTTGCGGTGATGTCTGAGCAGCTCCACGTTCTTCGGGGAGCAGGGAAAGGCACCCTGCAGGAACTGCAAAACGATAAAAGAGAACCGTTGACCGTTGACCGTTCACCGTTCACCGTCAACGGTCAACGGTCAACGGCCTTGGACATTGAGGCTGGCCGCACTGGGGTGCGGCGGTCCCGGCAGGAACTACACGCCTGCCAGGCATCTCTGACACAGGATCAGAGGACAGATGCAGGAGTAGGAGTAGGAGTAGGAGTAGGAGCAGCCCCCCGCACCCGCCCTGAAATATCGACAGCGGGCGGAGGAAAGACGACAGCGGGCGGACGCGGGAGCCTGCCGACAGATGATAGCGTGAAGAAACGGGATGAGTATGTCGCCTACAGGGGAGTGACTGGGCGGGAGAAGCTGGAGCTGAACACACGTCAGAAGGAACACCTGCAGAGATTGATCGGACGTTATACAAAGCTCACGGCCGGATCGAAGGAGCGAACCCGGAAGTACCGGCCTGTGTTTGCCAATACACGGAACATAGCCGGCTTCAGACCGGAATGGAAAGAAATGATCTACCAGATCATCGTGGAGCGGGCGGAAGGATCGCACTTTACCGATATCGACGGGAGAGATTATCTGGATATCTCGATGGGGTTTGGCGTGTACCTTCTTGGCCACAATCCGCCATTCGTGCAAGCTGCGCTACAAAGAGAGATTCAGCGTGGGACCCCGATCGGCCCTATGTCTGATCGCGCCGGTAAAGTTGCAACCCTGATCCACGAGCTTACCGGAGTAGAAAGAGTCGCCTTCTTTAATACCGGAACAGAGGCTGTAATGGCGGCGGTAAGGATTGCACGGACTGTAACCGGCAGAAAAAAAATCGCCCTGTTTTCGAGCGCCTACCACGGACATTTCGACGGCGTACTTGCGGTGAAAGATTTTGACGGTCCTGTCGGGAGCGCAGCGCCGATGTCTCCCGGCACACCGCCCGGGCTGGTGCAAGACATCTATGTACTTGATTATGGAACTGAGGAATCGCTTCAGTTCATTGAAGTCCATGGTCGTGAGCTTGCCGCCGTGCTGGTTGAACCTGTGCAGAGCCGGAGGCCGGACTTTCAGCCGACAGCCTTCCTCAAGAGATTGAGGGAGATCACGACAGCATTGGGAGCAGCGCTAATCTTCGACGAGGTTATTCTCGGGTTCCGTATCCACCCAGGAGGGGCGCAGGCGTGGTTTGACATCAAGGCAGATATCGTCACCTACGGCAAGGTGGTTGGCGGTGGTATGCCGATAGGAGTTGTCGCCGGCAAGTCCCATTATATGGACGCGGTGGATGGTGGGATGTGGAACTACGGAGATGGATCATTTCCTGAAAAGGAGAACACCTTCATCGCAGGGACCTTCAACCACCATCCCCTTGCAATGGCAAGCGCATATGCGGCGCTTGCTCATCTGAAGGAGTCCGGCCCTTCTCTGCAGGCCAATCTGAATCTGCGCACCGGGGAACTTGCGGAGCGGCTAAACTCCTATTTCGCAGGAGAAGGGTTGTCGATCCGGATGATCCATTTCGGCTCGCTGTTCCGGATTCCTGTGAAGGGTGACCAGGAGCTTTTGTACTACCACCTTCTGTCCCGTGGAATCTACATCTGGGAGGGGAGGAACTGCTTCCTGTCAACGGCGCATACCGATGATGATATTGGGTATTTCGTGAAATCCGTCCAGGAAAGCATTGAAGAGATGCGTGCAGGAGGTCTGTTCAAGGGAGGTATAGCGCCGTTGACTGTTGACCATTCACCGTTAAAATCGGATGGAACATCCTGCGATACGGTCAGCGGTCAAAGCTCTTGTAGCCGACGCTCTTGTGTTGGCTACAAGAGCTTCGGATGGTCAAAGGTCAACGATTTTTATCCGCTTTCCTCGGCTCAGAACCGGATGTTTATCCTGAGTCAGACGGAAGGCGGCGAACTGGGCTATCACATCCCGGTGGCGCTTTTTATTGATGGCCAGTTGGATTATGCTAAAGTTGAAAAAATATTAGGAGAATTGCTTCAGGAGCACGAGATACTGAGAACGGGTTTTGTGATGGAAGAGGGTCGGGTGGTACAGAAGGTCCAGCATTATGTGAACTTTCACGTCATGCGCCGGGTGATCCAGGAAAGTGCGGTGGAGGAGACAATACGGGATATCATCCAGCCTTTCGATCTCTCTCAGCCCCCGCTCCTGCGAGTCTGCCTGGCGCGGATAAACGAGACACGCCATCTTTTTGTCCTGGATACGCATCACATTATCTTCGACGGCATTTCGGCTAATATCCTTATTAGCGAATTTATCAGTCGCTACAGCGGACAGGAAACCTCCGTACCTGTGGCTCAGTACAGGGATTATGTAGCAGACGAGCAGCATTATTTTGTCGGCAGTGACTACTGTAAGCACGAGGCCTACTGGCTGGAAAAATTCTCAACGGAAGTCCCTCTCCTCTTTCTACCCACCGATTTTGCTCGCCCTTCGCTTAAAACCTTCAGCGGCGGCAAGATGTTCCGAAAAGTTGACAATGATGTTTTTCAGGCGCTGAAGCGCTTTGCCCGATCCGCCAGGACTTCTCTGCACATGACCCTTTTCGCCGCGTATTTCCTGCTTCTCCACAAACTTACGGGGAATGAGGATGTTGTAGTGGGCGCAACATATAACGGCAGGAGTGAAAAATTCGCCAGTTCCGTGGGAATGTTCGTCAACACTCTTCCGGTGCGGTGCAGGCCTGAGGGGAAAAAAACCTTCAACTCATTTCTGGATGAAGTGAAAAAAGTGGTGCTTGAGGCCTATGATTGTCAGGGTTACCCCTTCGAACATCTGGTGGAAAAACTTGCTCTGAAACGGGAGATGAGTCGAAATCCCCTTTTCGATACCATGTTCGTGTACGAGACCCAGGCGAGCGCTTCCATTGTCTCGGCAGGACTGACTTTCACGGAAAGACCGTGTGGGACCGGAGCCTCGGCTTTTGATATGATCCTTGATGTCACTGATTCCGGGCAGGAACTGAACATTTCCCTTGATTACAGCACTGATCTTTTCAGGGAGGAAACAGTACAACTGTTTCTTAAATACTATGAATACTTACTAAAAAATATTTCTGATAATGCTGGAAAGTTCATTGCCGATATTGACGGACTTCCTGGGGATGAAAAGGCATTGAGGAGTTATTTGGGCGATAAGTCGCCCGACTTTATGATACCGTCGCAATTTTCCATGATCGGAAAGATGCCTATTACCTCAAACGGGATGATAGACACAAAAGCATTGTCCATCGAAATAGAAGGCGATAGGAGCGAATCTTGTATTCGCTCTCTGCTAAAGCATGACACTGCCCCAAAATCTATTAATACCGGCCCGCAAACTGAAAATGAGGAACTGCTTGTCGGCCTATGGAAAGCGGTCCTTGGCAGGGAGGAGATTGGGGTTCTGGACAATTATTTCGTCCTTGGCGGGGATTCCATAAAGACGATCCAGATACTGTCGCGTCTCAATCAGCAACATCTCAAACTCGAAGTCAGGCATTTTTTTGAGACACCCACCATTCGGGATCTGGCTAAAAAGATTGAGACAATAAGCAATACTCCGCAACAGGGGATGATCACCGGCAGAGTTCCGCTCACAGCCGTTCAGACCTGGTTTTTCAGGGAACATGGCGGTGAATTGGATCACTATGTACAGGCGGTTTTACTCCGTTCACAAGACATTGTTGATGAGAGAGCGCTTAGGCTGTCACTGCTGAAGTTGCAGGAGCATCATGATAGCTTGAGGATGATATTCCGATTTGATGGCGAATCCGTTGTACAGGAGATTGCAGGCCTGGAATATCCATTGGATTTTATAGTCGCCGACCTGAAAGGCAAGAAAGATGCAAAGGTGGAACTGGACAGTATATGTGCTGAAGTTTCCACATCGCTTCATCTGAATCAGGGCCAGTTGATGAAAATAGTGCTGTTCAGACTGGACGACGGAGACCGCATTCTTATCGTCATCCATCATCTTGTCGTTGACGGGGTATCGTGGCGGATATTGATTGAAGATATGGGCGTTTGTTACGAACAGGCCGTTGCGGGTCGAACTCTGGCTCTGCCGCCCAAGACCTGTTCTTACCAATTATGGGCGGAGAAGATCGCCCAATACAGCACGAGTCCTAAGTTGCTCGAAGAAGTCCCCTTCTGGCGGCAAATCGAGGAGACCGTAGCGTTAGCGATCCCACCTGACTTTGAGGTCACAACCGTAGATAATGCTCAAAACCTCCCGGGACCGCCGCACCCCAGTGCGGCCAACCTTCCAATCGTGGATGGGATTGCCAGCCCCTTAGCAAATCGTTATGAAGATGTAGGAACAGTTTTTGTGGAGTTGAGCCACAACGAAACCCTGGCGTTGATCACTAAAGCCAATAGCGCCTATCACACCGAAGTAAACGACCTGCTGCTGGCTGCCTTTGGCAGGACGATGAAGAGGTGTTACGGAGCAAAGAGAGGTTTCATAGATATAAGAGGACATGGCAGGCAGCCACTTTTCAATGATATCAATATCGGAAGGACCGTAGGTTGGTTCACAGGCATATATCCTGCACTGATCGATATCCCGGAATCCGATGAACCGGGCATGCAGGTCAAACAAATAAAAGAGGCTTTAAGACGCATACCGAACAATGGCATCGGCTATGGCATCCTGAAATACATTGCTCCTGTTGCGGAAAAAAACCGAATGCGACTCAATCGGGCGCGGATACTCTTCAACTACCTCGACGTAACCGTTCACTCCCCCTCCCAGCGGGAGGGGGCCGGGGGGAGGGCAAGTGTTTGGCATGACGGCATTTCCCCCCTCCCGACCTCCCCCCGCTGGGGGGAGGGGTGTTTCGATGCTGATGGAGAGAACAGGTTTTTCATAGACGAAAGAAACGCCGTAAATACCATTGGCGGCCAGTTCGAGCGGGAAAACGAGATCGAAGGCGTAATCATTGGTAAAAGGCTAAAACTCAGTTTGAGCTACAACACGAAGGTCCACTGCAAAGAAACGGTGGATATGTTTCTTCAGGCATACCGGGATGAATTGCTCGCTGTCATCGACCACTGCATTTCACGAGAGGTTGAAGAGCTGACACCCCATGATCTGACCTGGAAAGACCTTACGGTGCTGGAACTGGATAGCATCCTTTCCGAATGCGGAATTTCAAACGACAACCTGAAGGACATCTATCCGCTTTCACCGCTTCAGGAGGGTATGCTGTTTCATGCCATGCTAAATGAGGGTCAGAGTAATAAACGGCTAAACATGACGCGCGATTTGAAGGTGAAAAACCTTACTCCGCCGCCCATTGCGTCAACTGCCGCCTACTTCATGCAGACATCCTTCGGGATCGAAGGTGAACTCAATCTCGCATTTTTTGAGGCATGTTGGAACGTGCTGGTTGCACGGCACGACATCCTCAGAACCGTCTTCATCCACAAAGGCTCGGACCGTCCCCTTCAGGTCGTGACGCGGAAGGGAAGTATCGATTTCAGGTTCGAAGCCAATATATCTTTTGGCAGCGATCTCTCTGATGCGCAGCAACGGGAGTATCTTGCTAAATTCAGAAACCGGGACAGGGATGAGGGGTTTGACCTGATGCGGAAGACACCGATGCGCGTAAGCGTCTTTAAAAAGTCGGAACGATCCTTTGAAGTCGTCTGGAGCCATCACCATCTATTGATAGACGGTTGGTGCGTTGGCATCCTGATGAGCGAGTTTTTTGAGGCATACAGCGTTTTACGGCAGGGCGGCATTCCGGAAATGAAACCCGAAGCGCCATATAGCGCCTATATTAGGTGGATAGAGAATCTGGACATCCAGTCCACGATAAATTACTGGAGAGACTATCTCCAGGGGTACGACCATCCGGCTGTTCTGCCCAAAAAACCTTCTACTGATTTCAGGCCGGAGATGCTCGTTCTGGAGATCGAGCCTGAAACAGTCGAAAACCTGAAACGATTTGCTTTCGGCAATCAGGTTACAGTGAATACGGTTTTCCAGACGGCGTGGGCGCTTGTCCTTGGCCGATACAGCGGCGCTGATGATGTCGTGTTCGGAGCGACCGTGTCGGGAAGGCCGGCGCAAGTCGCTGACATTGAAAACATGGTAGGTCTATTTATCAACACCGTTCCGGTCAGGATACGGATCAATCCTGAAAAGACAGTGGCACAGCTCGTTCGGGACGTTCAGGCTGATGCGTTGAAAAGCGAGCCGCATCACTATGGTTCCCTTGCGGATGTTCAGGCCGCGACTTCCCTGAAACAGGAATTGCTGGACCATGTGATGGTCTTCGAGAACTTGCCGCTGGCCGACGAATTGATCGGATTGGAGCAAAAATACTCGCTGGGTTTTTGCATCAAGGATGTCAAGGTCTTCGATCAAACCAACTACGACCTGATCATCGTAGTGGAACCCGCCCAGAAGATGTGGGCGGAATTCAGGTATAACGCGGCGGTCTTTTCAGGAGACCTGATGGAACGGATGAAGGAAGCACTAAGGACGGTCATCAGTTCAATAGCCAGTTGCGCGGACATTAGCATCGGGCGGCTCCGGCTGTCGCTTATGAGCAAGGCGGAGCAAAATGAGAGGGACTCTTTTATCAAATCCGCCCAGGAAATCAGCGAGGATTTTTAATTATGTGCGGGATAGCAGGCATCATTGATCTGAAGGGAAGCCCCAGTGTAGATAAGCGGCTGCTCGAAGCGATGGCGGATACCATGATCCACCGTGGGCCAGATGACTCGGGATTTCATATAGAAGAGACTTGGGGATTCGCCTTCAGGAGGCTTTCGATCATTGATCTGGCTACTGGTAATCAGCCGCATTACAATGAGGATCGCACGATAGTCTCCGTTTGCAATGGAGAGATATATAACTACAGGGAACTGAAGCAGACTCTAATCGCCAAGGGGCATCGGTTCCGCACGAACTGCGATGTCGAGATACTCGTGCATCTGTATGAAGAGTACGGCTCCGCCAATATATCTTCTGGCCTGAGCAGTCTGAACGGGCAGTTTTCCCTCGCCATTTACGATATGAAGGAGCAGTCGCTTCTTCTGGCTCGCGATTGTACGGGGATCACACCGCTTTTTTTCACAGAGGCCGAGGACAGTTTCATCTTTGCTTCCGAGATCAAGGCGATTTTAAAACACCCATCGGTTCGGCGGACAGTTGATCTGACCGGGCTTGATCAGGTTTTCACCTTCCCAGGTATAGTTAGCCCTACGACGATGTTCAAAGACATCCAGAGCCTGAAGCCTGGACATTACGTCATTGTCCGGAACGGAAAGGTGGAAATCAGGGAGTACTGGGATCTCGTCTATCCAAAGGAGGGGGAAAGTGGTAATCCGCAACCGGAATCCTTCTATGTCGAGAGGCTGGATGAACTACTGCGGCAAGCCGTTCGGTGCAGGCTGAACGCAGATGTGCCGGTCGGATTCTATCTTAGCGGCGGTCTCGACTCTTCCTTGATCGCATCTATCATCAATGATTTTTATCCGGAGGAGAAATGGCGTTCCTTCTCAATCGGCTTCAATCAGGCCGACATCGACGAGAGAAAGTACCAGCGGATTGTCTCATCACAGGTAAAATCCATCCATTATGAAATAGTCTTTGACTGGCCGGATATCATCAACAGGATCAAAACCGCTGTATATCACGCCGAATCTCCTCTGAAGGAATCGTATAACACCTGTTCACTGGCCCTTTCGGAACTGGTGAGGAGCCATGGCATGAAGGTCATCCTGACTGGTGAAGGCTCTGATGAGCTGTTTGGTGGATATGTGGGATACCGGTTCGATATGCTGCAGCGAGACGGGATTGATGAGATTGACGATGCACAAACCCAGATCGAGAAAGAGATACGGCAGCGTCTCTGGGGTGACAGTCGTTTCCTCTACGAACGGAATTTTTACGAATTCAGGGAGACGAAAGCAGCCATCTATTCGCATGCGCTCGGAGCAATGATGGATGATTTCTGCAGCGAAGGAATGGAACTTGTCGATGTATCAAAAATGATCGGCAGGCATCCTTTGCACAAGCGGTCTTATGTGGATTTCAAACTGCGTCTTTCGGACCACCTGCTTTCCGACCATGGCGACCGGGTATCACTCGCCAATTCCGTCGAAGCCCGCTACCCTTTTCTTGACAAGGATTTGATCGAATTCGCTCGGACATTGCCTGTTGCTCTTTTGATGAAAGACTCGGCGGAGAAATACATCGTGCGCAAGACCGCAGAGCGCTATCTGCCTGGGGCCGTGATCAACCGGCAGAAGTTTGGTTTCGTTGCGCCAGGAAGCCCCTATCTTCTGAAGCAGGATGTTCAGTGGCTCAATGACATTTTGTCCTTCGACAAGATACAAAGAGAGGGTTATTTCAATCCCGATACGATCGAGCGACTAAAGAAGATGTATCGCAGCGACAAGTTTACGGTCAATCAGACCTTCGATAACGACTTGCTAATGACCGTCATCACCTTCGAGATATTTCTCGAACTATTCGATATGCCGGATTTTAGTTAGGTATTAAGCTTGGCAAGCAGTGAGCAGTCAACGGTCAACGGTGAACGGTGAACGGTGAACGGCTGTACTTACCTCTTAACACTGGATTTTTTCATGACGGAGCAAAAGACATTAGGCATTCTTGGGGGCATGGGACCACTTGCTTCACTGGCGTTTCTAAGGACGATATACGAATGTAATCTGGTCGGATCAATCGAACAGGATTACCCCAACATTGTGTTACATTCTCTTTCATCAGTCCCGGACAGAACCCGCTCACTGCTTGGCGACACGGAAAACGCCCTTGTGGATTCGCTTGTTCGGAACCTGAGAATACTGAATGCTTCCGGTGTCTCTAATATCGTTATCTGCTGCTTTACTTCACATGCACTGATTAGCAGGATTCCTAAGGAGATTGCAGAAAAAATCGTTTCTCTTGTCGATTTGACGGCACGGGAATTGATAGTCAGGAAGGAGCGATCCCTCCTTCTGGCTTCGCTGGGGAGCTATCAGAGAGAAGTCTTTCGGTCCACAGAGGATGCGATAAAGGCTAAGGATTACATGGTGGCTCCAGACGAAAAAGACAAGGCGATCATACATGGTCTGATTTACGAATATCTGAAACCCGGCAAGGATTTGGCTCCGGTTTATGCTGTGGTTAAAGAATTGCTTGATAAATACAAGCTAAAATCCTTCATCGCCGGGTGTACGGAATTTCACCTGCTTTCCCGGCACATTCACGCAAACACTATCCCCGACATTTCTTATGTGGATCCGCTCTTCCTGATAGCGCAGCGAATGGATCAGTATGTTCAACCTTCAAGGTGTTGTCTTGCGGATTTGTCGTCTTGATCTTATGGGCGACATAATGTGTTATTGATTTCTCGATTCTTTCAAACATATAAGAGTGGTACCCATTGTTCCCTGAGTTTTTTCAATTGGAGCAGATGAATGGATTGATTTTACTCCTTGAACCTGATAACTGGCACAACCAATTAATACACACTTGATGTTCAAGTTTTTCGAATTTGATTGAATTTATTAGCTTCTTTTCAAATTATCATCTTTTACTTAAGTTTGGTAACCCGTTCCCGCCTGGTCGGTCTCCTCTTAGTCGCCTTGAGTTTCCCCTCGCCACTTGGTGGGGAGGGGTAGAACTGCGCAGGGATTTCCCCCGGTTTTCGATCGGCATTGAAGGTCTGACAAACATTTCAGGGGATGCAGACTCCAAAATGAAAGACTCTGGCTGGGACGATGAGCAGAACCCGACAGTCAAGACCATCTATTCAGAATCTTCTTGCCGTCAGGAAAGAAGCTGGATGGTTAAGGGGGATATCGATCTAAAAGTTTCTGACTGGCTTAGACTTCCTGATTGGCTTGACATCAGGCCTCTTGCTGGTTTTCGTTGGCAGTATCTTGATTTCATGGTCCATGACGGTATCCAGAAAAGTTCAAGTTATGACCTTTGACAGTATAATTAGAGAAAACAGGGGTTTTGCCATTTCGGACACTTATGTAAAGTCAGGCACTTGTGTGGAGAACAAATTTATCCTGCTATCAACCGCGTACTTCACATGTCAACCGGAATTTTTGATGCCAGATGGTTGATGATGCTGGCCTGATATCCAGCGCCGAAGCCATTGTCGATGTTGACAACTGAGACTCCGGAGGCGCAACTGTTGAGCATGCTGAGAAGCGCGGCAATGCCGCCAAAGCTGGCACCGTAGCCAATGCTGGTAGGAACTCCGATGACCGGACAGGAGACCATACCGCCAACCACGCTTGCCAAGGCACCTTCCATTCCGGCCACAACCACGGCCACATTGGCCTGAGACAGATCCTCCCAGACAGCCAGCAGCCGGTGGACACCCGCAACGCCAACGTCATACAGCCTGCTGACCTGATTTCCAAGCGTTTCGGCAGTGATTGCGGCTTCTTCTGCTACTGGCATATCGGAGGTGCCGGCGGAAACGACGACAATTCGGCCTGTTTTTTCAATGGGACCAGGATTGATAACAACGATTCTGGCCATCTCCTGGTAGGTGCATGGAAGCGAAATGGCCTGGATGGCCTCATATACAGGACGTCCTGCGCGAGTGGCCAGTATGTTACGATGATGTTCGGCAAGCTTCTTAACAATTCCTTGAATTTGCGTCAGGGTTTTTCCCTCACAGTAAATTACTTCCGGCGCGCCGTTTCGAATACACCGGTGATGATCGATGCGGGCAAATCCGATATCCTCAAACGGCAGCCGTTTGAGGATATCCATGGCCGCATCAGCGCCAATCCGGCCATTTTGGATTTTTTCAATCAATGATTTTAAATAATTCTCATCCATACTGAATATCCCAAATTTGTTGATACTACCCACAACGTTAGCGATGAATTGATGCCGAGTCAACAAAATTTCCAAAAAGATATACTTGAGACCGGATAAATTTAGCCGACACAAGAGCGTGAGTTTCTTATTCTAATTTTCACAAATTCATACGGTCCGCAGTATAGAAAACCATATAGGAGCAATTTGGAATTCTATTCATTACCACAATTTGAACATAGCCCGAGATTAGCCACCACTACTTGTTAAGGACTACCCCATTCGGAAGGGTATCCAGAACCTTGGCTAATTTACAATAAATTTCATAGCTCACATTGAAGACTCCCAATTTTTGTCAGTCTGTTTGGAAAATAGTCGAATATAGTATATTCACCGATTGACACCTATGAATGTTTTTTTCATGAACCGATAATTCGCTCAGCAATGGCGGTACCCATCGCCGATGTGCCGATCGCCTGATTTTTATCCAACGCTACATCAAGGGTGTGAATTCCTGATGATAAGGCATCCGCCACCGCACTTTCAATGGCGATCGCCGCCTGATCCTGGCCAAAGCTGTATTTGAGCATCATGGCGGCAGATAGAATCTGGGCCACGGGATTGGCGATTCCCATGCCGGCGATGTCCGGCGCAGATCCTCCAGCCGGCTCAAAGAGTCCGAACCGGCTCTCGTTCAGGCTCGCCGATGGCAGCAGGCCCATAGAGCCTGTCAGCATGGCGCATTCATCCGATATGATGTCCCCAAACATGTTTTCACAGAGCAGTACGTCGAAGCGGTGGGGGGTTTTTATGAGCTGCATGGTCGCATTGTCGATGTAAAGGTGATCCAGTTCCACATCAGGGTAATCCTTTGCCACCTCACATACGATTTCTCGCCAGAAGACCATGACAGTAAGTACATTGGCTTTGTCGATGGATGTAACTTTTTTTCTTCGGCACCGGGCGATTTCGAATGCCGCACGGGCTATCCTTTCGATCTCCCGGCGAGTGTAAACCATGGTGTCGAATGCTTTTTCATCGGAACCTGATCCTTCCCGTCCCTTGGGTGTTCCAAAATAAATGCCTCCGGTCAGCTCCCGGACACAGAGAATATCGAATCCGTCGCCCACGATTTCCGGCTTCAGAGGACTGGCGGCTGCAAGGGCTTGATAGACTTTTGCCGGACGAAGATTACAAAAAAGGTTAAAGTGTTTTCTCAGGGGAAGCAGGGCGGCGCGTTCAGGCTGTTTTTCCGGAGCCAGTTTCTCCCATTTGGGCCCTCCCACGGAACCAAAGAGAATGGCGTTGCTGCTTTCGCATAGCGCCAGCGTCTCGGGAGGAAGAGCCAATCCGCATCTGTCGATGGCGCATCCGCCGATATCCGCAACCTGATATTCAAACTGGAAATCGAATTTTTCCCTAACTACCTCCAGTATTTTCAGTGCTTCCTTCATTACTTCCGGCCCAATCCCATCTCCTGGCAATACTGCTATCTTATTCATCAATATCGGCTCCTTACTGTTTCGTGATGGAACATCTTGACATCGTTTTAAAAGTTTTAAGTTTCAGGTTTCTTCTCCGCATCTATTGCTTTCGTGTTATGTATCACGGATGTGCATGGAGTGGATGCGGCTTATAATCGGTGCGTACAATCCATCATCACAACAAAAAAACCAAACTGCAACGGAATCTGATGCTCATCTCTCTCTTCTCTTTCAGTGTTTTTAACTTTTGCAAACAACACCAGGGAAGCGTATCAGAATTGACTCACCTCGTCAAAAGAATAAAATGATGGAAAGGTCCGGCAGTATCGAAAGTGTCCCGCTTTATGTGGGTAGCCGAATTTAAGAAAGATACCATATTAAATAAACTGAATATGCGGCAATTCAAGATAATGATCAGGAGGCAATTCCCTGATGCATCTTTAATCAGCACAATTAAAAGGTTTATATTTTTTGCGTTCGTAAACATTTTGTGCGAAAAGATATTTTTTGAGTATATTTTTTTTGAGGAAAATATATCAAGACGGAAAGGAAGATAGAACACCATGAACTGCATAGATGCCATTGAAGGGAGTTTCAAGTGTCTGATCAACCGGTTTCATCAGGCGTATATGGATGAAAGCCTGGATGATACCATTTACGTCCGTAATATTCGATCCCTGCTAGAAGGGCTTGATGACTTCATTCAACACAACAAGGAACTTCAGTTGATCGATCCAAAAATTCTGCGAAAGGTCATCTATGGTTATGCCAGAGATAAATGGCTGAAAAGTATTCGGGACATGATCAGCAAAGAACACTCGCCGGCCGGAAAGAACATCTCGGCGGATTCGGATGAATATTATCTATATTATTTTGATTATATCTACCATAACGGCATGTATCCACGCTGATCGTCCTTATTCGTCTATTAAAAACGGTCTTGCAGGCATTTCATCCGGCTCAGGTAGCACGACTTCCCATCCTCCGCCCAACGCTTTATAGAGAGCGATCAGATTCGTGGATACGGTGCGCGTACTTTGGGCCAGTGCCTCCTCTGAGGCATACTGGGAGCGTTGGGCCAGAAGTACGTTCAAAAAGTCCGTCTGGCCCAGCGTATATAGCCGGGTTGCAATCTGCACGGATTTTCTGCTCGCGGCCACGGCATCCTCAAGCGAATTTCGGCGATCCTGTTCTTTTTCGGATGCAATAAGCGCATTATCGACTTCCTGCAGTGCAGACAGAACGGTTTGCTGATACGAAATCATGGACTGTTCCTGAAAAGCCTCCATCAGCTCGATGTTGGAAAGAGTTCGACCGGTGTTAAAGACCTGCCAGCTTACCGAAGGTCCGAACGACCAGAAGCGGTTCGACCAATCCATCCATGAACTGAATTCCCTGTTCTGAAAGCCCGCGGAACCGTAAAGAGTGACTTTAGGAAAAAGATCCGCAGTAGCCACGCCAATGCGGGCTGTGGCTGCATGGATTTCAGCCTCGGCCTTTCTAATATCCGGTCGTCTCCTAAGAAGCTGCGATGGCACCCCTACTGGAACCAACGGCGAAGCAACAGGAATAGCCGAGGTTTCGGACAGCTCTGATATCAAGGCTCCAGGCTCACGGCCGATAAGGAGACTAAGCCTGTAGATCGCCTGCGCTGCGGATGCCTCCAGAAGCGGAATTTCTGCGGCGGTGGTCGCCGCCTGGGCATCGGCGTTGGCTACATCCAATCCACCGATAAACCCGCCGATAAACCGTTTCAGCGTCAATTCTGCGTTATGCTTCTGGGCCCTAAGATTCTGGCGGGCGATCAGTGTGCGCTGCTGAAATGCGCGAAGGTCTATGGTATTGACTGCTACCTCGGCTGCCAGCGTCACGAAGATGCCCCGGCGTTCTTCCACAGTAGCCAGAAGGTCGGCATCGGCAGCCTCTACACTGCGTCGAACGCCACCGAAAATATCCAGTTCCCAGGCAGCATCGAAACCGGCTTGGAACTGGCTTGAGGTCACCCCGTCGGTTCCGCCGGTGCTACTTCCAAACGATCCCAGCGAGGATTGGCTGCGCTGAAAAGAACCTCCTGCATTGACACTGGGCCCAAAACCCGCCAAAGCAATATTTCTGGCCGCCCTGGCCTGCCGAATCCGGGATGCAGCCAGTTTCATATCCAGATTCGAATAAATGGCTCTTTCCACCAGAGAGGACAACATCGGATCATCAAAAGCGGTCCACCATCGAATTTCGTCCGGCGTTGACGACACAGAGCCGGCAACAGGGCCAGCATAAGATTCCGGAACGGATATCTGCACCGGCCGATAGTCGGGACCAACCGCACAACCGGTTACTGTCGCCAGACAAAGTAGCAACAGTCCATAGACTTGAACCGATATGATCGAGACGGATTGATGATTTTTGCAAGACATACAAATACTCCTTTGCCTGCCGGTGATTTTCCCTTACTCGTAGCGCAAAGCTTCGATCGGGTCCAGCCGCGACGCTCTCCACGCCGGATAATAACCAAAGATAATGCCCACACCAGCAGACACAATAACGGCGGCGGCAATTGCTGTCGGAGAGTTTTCAACAGGCCAGTGAAGAAGCCATTCGACAAGCTTGGATCCTCCATGACCCAGCAGAATTCCAACGCCACCTCCTACCAGGCAAAGAACAACAGATTCCACCAAAAATTGCCTGAGGATATCCCTGGCTCTTGCGCCAACCGCCATGCGAAGACCGATTTCCCTGGTCCGCTCGGTAACCGAAACCAGCATTATGTTCATGATTCCCACACCGCCGACCACCAGCGAGATAAGCGCCACGGACAGCAGCAGATTGGTCATCAGGGCTGTTGTAGCGGAAAGGGTTTTGGTCATCTCTGTCATGTCGCGGACGTTGAAATCGTCTGCCTCATCGCCTCGAATGCGGTGGCGCTCGCGAAGCACTTCCGTAATCTGCTTAATTGCTGCAGGAATCTCCTCTGTTGAAACCGCCGCCGCCATGATCTGGTCTATGTTGGTAAAACGTACCGGCATCGGGCTGTCGGCTGCCTGGGTCACCGATTGCACAGGATAAAGGCTCATCTTGCCACCTGGATAAAGCTGGCTAAGCGAGTTCACCGTGGAAGAAGTTTCGGAGCTGCTGCTCTGATTGGTGCTGGCAAGAGGGGACCCTGTAACCCGGTACTTGATGGTGGTCCACGGCGCCAGAAGAATATCATCCTGATCCGAGCCCATCATGTTGGCGCCTTTGGCCGTAAGCACGCCGACTACCCGGAACGAGACATTCTTGATGCGAATCTCCTTTCCGACGGGAGATTCCCCCTGGAACAGCTCCCTGACCAACGATTGACCCAGCATACAGACCTTGTTTGCATTCAAAACATCCCGGTCGCTGAAGGCCTCGCCCTCCGCCAGGTTGGTCCAATCGCGCACATCCAATAATGACGGCGTTGTGCCGGAGATAGACGACGGCACCCAGTTCCGGTTCCCATAAACCACCTGGGTTCGCGCTCGAACCACCGGAGCAGCGCTGCGAACTGAAGGACATTCGCGGACAATAGCTTCATAGTCCATAGGCGTTAGATTCATTACACTGCCTGCGCCAAAGCTTATGCCGCCGCTGGCTGCGGTTCCGGGAAGAATCAGAATGGTGTTGGCACCCATGCTGGCGATGGACTTCTGGACAGCCGAGGACGAGCCTTTGCCGATTTCCATCATGGCGATGACAGCACCCACGCCGATGACTATCCCAAGAGTTGTCAGCATAGCCCGCATCGGATTTCGCTGAAGCGCCTGAAGCGCAGTTCGAATGGTTCGAAGTATTTTCATCAGGCGCCTCCCGGAGCAGATTCGGAAAGATCGCCAACCCTGGCCGTCTGCTCACCTGTCTTTTCGCCTGGCTGTTCGCAAGAGGATTCGGAGTCGCCCAAGATCAAGCCATCGCAGATGCGGATAACCCGTCGGGCATGTTTGGCGACAAGAGGATCGTGGGTAACCAGAATGATTGTAATACCGTCTTCCTGGTTCAGTTGCTGAAACATTTTCAGAACCTCTCCGCTGGTATGCGAATCCAGATTTCCGGTCGGTTCATCTGCAAACAGAACCGGAGGGCGGTTAATCAGGGCGCGCGCAATGGCGACCCGTTGCTGCTGTCCACCGGAAAGCTGGGAAGGTTCGTGATCAATCCTTTCCTTCAGACCCACGCGGGTCAATATTTCCACAGCCCGTTTTCGGGCCTCCCTGTCGGAGATATTACCAGTTGCGTAAGACAGGGGCATGCTGACATTCTCCAGCGCGCTGGCGCGGGGAAGCAGATTAAAGCTCTGAAATACGAAACCCATGGTGCGGTTGCGCAGCAGAGCGCGTTCATCCGCCGAAAGCTGGCCGACCTCTCTTTGGTTCAACCAGTATTCTCCGGATGTAGGCCGATCCAGACATCCCAGAATGTTCATCAGTGTACTTTTGCCTGATCCGGATGAGCCCATCAGCGCAATCAGCTCACCTTTGGCGATACGCAGCGACACGCCTTTCAGCACGGGAACGTCCATATCGCCGATATGGTAGGTCTTATAGATATCCTTTAGTTCGATCAGATCCATTATGCTGCTATCGCCCGCCTCCGCGTCCCCTTCCCAACTGCGGAATAAAGGGGTTGGTATTTCCGGCAGGGCCGGTAGCCTGTATCTGTTGACCCAGAATGACTTCCATGTCTTCTTTTAGTCTGTCGCCCTGAACTTCAGTCACCACTCCGTCGCTGAGTCCGGTAGTTACGCGGATTGGCTCCAGAAAATTTCCTTGGCGCACCCAGACTGCGCCCGTTTTCTGGCCATCTGGAGGCGCTTGCTCCGGTTTTGCATTCGGCTTTTCTTCACGCCTGCTCTTTCGTGGCGCATCCGAAGATGTCTGGCGAAACTCCAGCGCAACCAGTTCGGACGGGGGTGTCCATCGCAGCGCTGTATTTGGCGCCAGCAGAACGCTACTGAGGCGGGTTAACTCAAACTGAACATTGGCGGTGAGATAAGGCAGCAGGCGACCATTGGAATTATCCGTAATGACTTCCACTGTGTAGGTGATCACATTCTGGGTCATGGAAGCGTTCAAACGGACTTTGCCGACCTCTCCGCGAAAAACATCACCTGGAAATGCATCGACTGTAAAGCTCACAGGCTGGCCGGGTTGAATCTTGCCAATATCCGCCTCGTTAACGGCCACCCAGACCTGCATGCGTCTGAGGTCTTTGGCGATGAGAAATAGACTGGGTGCGTTAAGACTGGCGACCACAGTCTGACCGATATTGACCCGGCGGTCGATGATAACGCCTTTTACCGGCGACTTGATCGTACAGTAGCTAAGGTTACGCGTCGCTTTTCCCAGCGCCGCCTCTGTCTGAGTCACAGAAGCCTTAGCCTGAAGAATGGCCGCCTGGCCCACGGCAAGAGATGCTTTTGCCGTATCATAGCCAGCCCTATAGGCATCGAAACTGGTTTCGGCCAGAGCCTCGGAAGGCCCGAGTTTCTGGGCGCGATCCCAGTCCCGCTGGGCCTGGTAGAGTTTGGCCTTCATCTGCTCGATATCAGCTTCGGCGCGCTGGAGAGAAGCACGGGACTGCTGCACTTGAGCTGCCGCTTGCGCAGTATCCGCCGCATACAGCGAGTCGTCGATCTGAGCCAGAATAGTCCCTTCCTCGACAACAGAACCATAATCAATGGGTTTGCCGTTCTTGTCTTTTCCGAATCGCAGAATTTGCCCGGCAACCTGGGCACCAATATCAATCACCTCTTCGGGTTGAACCGTGCCAGTGGCGCTGATGGCGACCAGAAGATCGCCGCGTTTGACTGAACCAGTGCGATACGAAACCGGCTGACCGTCTTTTTTATTGATAAACATGGCGATGGCCGCCGCCAAAACCCCCAGTACTACAACAATAATGAGGATAATCTTGAACTGACGTTTCATGGTTAAACTCGCAGTAAAAAATGTAAGTAAATGAGTCGCTGATAATTACAAATTCGTAATTCTGTTTTTGATCCGGTGCTGGATTTCCCGAATACACGCCAGGCTGAAGCGCAGGATATGATCAGCCGGAACCGTCATATCCAGATGACTCCAGACAATAAAACGTACAATTAAAATAACCATTTTAATTGTACGTTTTTCTGTCTGCCTGTGTCAAGATGAAAAAAAGGGCATCCTGCATTTTCTTGTTGACACTTTCTATTTCGCCATGACATCATGTATTGGTGAGGCTAATTGATATTCTTCATTTAGATGTATGCGCCACTTTTGCATATTCTTTAAGGACAGCATGTATCAATGTTTGGTATTTACCACCTGTAGCCTTGTACCATTCCAACACATCCGCTTCAATGCGCAGAGTGATGGACACTTTTGGTTTCGGTAAAACGATTTTCGCATTTTTGAAAAAGTTGTCATCAAGCTCCGGTATATCAGAGAAATCAATATCCTCATCAATCATTCCGTCAACTTTTTTCCAGTCGGTCAACGATTGCTTCTTTGTATTTTTCTTGCTCACGTTTATTGGCCTTTCTCATTGATATAATTCTGATTCTACCTGATCTTTCGGTGAACGATAAAGCGATGTGACGGTTGTTGATTATCCCAAAAGCAATATATCTTTCTTCACCATAATCCTGGCGGTTATCTTCCAGAATTAAAGAAGGTCCTTTAAAAAGTTCAATGGCATCTGCGAAATCAATTCTATGTTTGATTATATTTGTTTGGCGTTTCTTTTCGTCCCATTCAAATTTCATGATGATATTGTATGTACAAAGTGTATGAGTGTCAACAATAAACATCTTGACACCACCGCAATAAAAAGGCCCTGCCAGGTTGATTCCTGCAGGGCCTTTTTTCTTCAATATGCCTTTCCCTGCTGGAAATCCGCCAGAAATCCGCCAGCTTTTTTTATCATTCTACCATATAGCCAGATATGCGTTTCATGATGTTGTCTTTCCTCCCGTGCCTGCCCTATGCTGCAAAAAAACAATAATTGATTGATTGATTGATTGATTGATTGATTGATTGATTGATTGATTGATTGATTGATTGATTGATTGATTGATTGATTGATTGATCAACCAGAATATTGACTAACCTGATACACACCTTCCATCATTACTGTTACCGATAAGGCACCCCATATTTTACGGGATTATATTCAATTGACACATCTATACATTCTCCATATACTCCCACAATGAAAGCAAATTCTATTCTATCGTAAAAAAAATACTTATCAATTCAATCTTGCTGCCAACACAGGGCTTGCCAGCCGCGTGGATATCAGGCTTGGCGAATCGATGAGCAAATCTATGCCAAGCCCCCCGAGCGCGATGCCGCCGCAAAGGCTATTATGGAAGCCGGCGGACATATGTATGAGTGGGATTTAGGCCGCCCCTTCAGGGCTGAAAATTAAAAAAATAACACCGCGTACCCAGGGCGATGCCCTGGGCTATCATGGATCAGGCCGTTGGCCTTCCAGCCCTAAATGGTTGCTTTACTAATGGTGTATTCTTTGTTGCGAATCACCTAATCGAAATAAGGGAGTTCGACCCTTTCGGAGCCGTTGATTCCGGCTGAAATCGGCAGGCAATTTCTGTGCGAGTGCGCCAACGTGGTTGTTCTGCGGGTGGATAACGACGGCATTATATCCTTTGCCAACCGGTATGCGAAAGAATTTACCGGCCTGACGCTTGAGGGCTGCCAGTTGACGGATATGATGGTTAACTTTGAACCAGAAACCGATCCGGATCAATGGCGGCACCCGTCGGATACGCCCCGCATGGTGAATGTGCGCACCGTGGCGGGATTGCCCCAGACCCTTTATGTCACAGTGATCCCGGTCCTGAATGCGTTTATCTGGTTCGGCCAGGTGGACGGGGAAGAACAGGAGCGGCTGCGGCGGGAAGTGCTGGTACTGAATCATGAATCGAGTCAGATGAGCCGTGAACTGGTACAGAAAAACGCCGAGTTGACGCAATTGAACGCCCTGAAAAATCAGTTTCTGGGCATGGCGGCCCACGATCTGCGCAAACCGACCGGATTGATTCTGACATATGCCGAATTTCTTCTGGAAGATGCGGCTGATATGCTGCCGGCCGAACAGTTGCAGCAGCTCGAAAGAATCCGAAACGCGGCGGACCGGATGCGTGGACTGATTGATGATTTCCTGGATGTCAGCCTGATCGAGGCCGGAAAACTGAGCCTGAATACCGGCTGGACCGACACCGCGGAAATCGTTGATAACGCGCGCATGATGGTGGATCGGGCCGCGGATAAACGAAATATCCGCATTCGGGTGAGCCTGGATTCCGGCGCAAAACGCCTGTGGGTGGACGGGCCCAAAATCGAGCAGGTGCTTACCAACCTGCTGAGCAATGCGGTGGAGCATTCACCGGCTGGCGGGCAGGTCAGCATCGGCAGCCGCCTGGAGCCAACAGGCTTTAGGTTGTGGGTCGAGGACCAGGGGCCGGGCCTGAGCGCAGAGCAGCAGAATCGCTTGTTCCAGGCCTTTGCCGGTCAGAAGAATCGAAAACCTGGCGGAGAGCGCAGTATCGGTCTGGGCCTGATGATTGCCCAAAAAATCGTCGAAACCCATGGCGGTCAACTGCGGGTAGAAAGCACGCCAGGAAAGGGTTCCTTGTTTGGATTCACTTTGCCGCCAACCTGCATGGCAGTGGTATGAGTCGTAAATGTAAATACAGTGAACAGTTATGGCCATGGTATTGGCCGCTACCATGCGTGAAATGATATCTACAATAATGCCGAAATGCCGGCATTTCACGAAGAATTTTCACGGAAACAGGAGAAAAAAATGAATGTGGAACTTCGGCAGCAAACCTTGATTCTGGTGATAGACGATGATTCAGAGGTGCGCGAAAACACCACGCGGATCCTTGAAAAAGCGGGGTTTCGCGTGGTGACCGGCGGCACAGTGGCCGATGCCCTCAGGCTGACCCGCCAACACCGGCCAGCTATGACGCTGCTGGATGTGGTGCTGCCCGACGGCAGCGGTGTGGATGCAGCCCGAACATTGAAACAGGATCAGGCACTGGCGGACGTGTTCATCATTCTGTTCTCCGGTTTTCGAATCAGTCCCGAAGAACAGGCCGAAGGCCTTTCAAAAGGTCTGGCGGACGGCTATATCACCCGCCCGTTCTCGCAGGCTGATTTCCTGGCGCGGATTGATGCGTTTCTGCGTATTCGCGCCGTGCAGGAGGCGCTGCGTACCGCGCTGTCGGAAAAAGAGGTGCTGCTGAAGGAAGTTCATCACCGGGTCAAGAACAACCTGGCAGCCATCTTGGGGCTGCTGGACCTGCAAGGTCAGATGATTAGTGACGAATCGGCCAGAGCCTCCATGATGGAACTGAGCAACAGGATCAGGTCCATGGCGCTGGTCCACGAGCAGATCTACCAGTCCAATGACTTCTCCCAGATCGATTTTCAGGATTACCTGGAGACAATGTGCGTTCATCTGCGTTCGTCATATCATCATCTCTCTGGAGACATCTCCATCAGCGTTTCCGCCGTAGGCATCATGATGGGTCTGGATATCGCCGTGCCCTGCGGGCTGCTGATAACCGAGTTGGTGACCAACTCCTTCAAGCATGGCTTCCCTGCAAGGCGGTCCTGCACTGGGGCCGGCGGCTGCAAAATCGACGTTTCTGCGCAATGGGACGGCATCGCTTACACTTTGGTCGTGGCTGACAACGGCGTGGGGCTTCCCGCCGGCCTGGACTGGACGAACGCCAAGACTTTGGGCCTGGCGCTGGTCAAGATGCTGGGGCAGCACCAGCTACAGGGCAGGATCGAAGTGGATTGCACCGGAGGAACCATGTTCCGGCTAAGGTTTGCGCCAAGGAAGGGATGAATGCGTAATGAGGAGATTTTCATGGAAAATAAAACCATACTGATCGTCGAAGACGACGCGGTTCTCGCCTTCCATCTGCGCAAAACGCTGGTTGACATGGGCTACAGTGTTCCGGAACCGGTGGCTACGGGGGAGGCGGCGATCGCTGCCGTGACTTCCGTGCGGCCCGAGCTGGTCTTGCCCGATTTGATCTTGATGGACATCCAACTGGCAGGTGAGATGGACGGCATCACCGCCGCCGGGCATATCCGTCTGGCCGCCGATGTGCCGATCGTTTTCCTGACCAGTTACTTCCATGACCCCCTGCTCCAACGGGCCAAGACCACCGCACCTTACGGTTACCTGATCAAGCCCGTGTCCCCGCGCGAACTGGCTGCCACCATCGAGATGGCGCTCCACCGGCACACGCTCGACCGCCGACTCAAAGATGGGGAGGAGGAATTGCGCAAGAGCAACGCCTTCAGTAAAGCGATCCTGAACTCCATAACCGCCGAAATCGCCGTGCTTGATCCTGACGGGGTAATCATTGCGGTCAACGAACCTTGGAGGCGTTTTGCTTTGGAAAACGGCATTGAGCCCGGCAAGCCTGCGCCACATACCGAAGTCGGCACCAATTACCTGTCGGTCTGCCAGGATAGCACCGGTTACACATCGGATTATGCATTGAACACCTGCAAAGGCATTCAGTCGGTACTGGATGGCAGGTTATCTATCTTCAACCTGGAATATCCCTGCCATTCGCCGGAGGAAAAGCGATGGTTCAGCTTAATCGTCACCCCTCTGGGCCCGGATAACAGGGGCGTGGTGATCTCTCATACCAACATTTCCGAGCGCGTGCTGGCGGTGGAGGCGCTGAATAAGTCCCACGACGAATTGGAGCAGCGGGTTCTGGAGCGCACCGCCGATTTGGCCTTTGCAAACGAGAGCCTGAGTTTGGAAATAATAAAACGCAGGCGCAGGGAGGAAATCCTTAGAGTGGGCCTTTTGGTGAGTGAATTTGCCGGTGCTCATTCTCTTGATGAGCTGCTACAAAAGGCTTTGAACGAAATTGAACGCCTGACAGGCAGCCGGATCGGATTTTTTCATTTCCTGGAAGAAGACCAGAAAACGCTATCCCTCCAAACCTGGTCCACATTTACCCTCAAGACCTTTTGCACTGCAGAGGGCAAAGGGCGGCATTACAACGTGGCTGATGCCGGCGTTTGGGTGGATTGCATACATCAACGCCGCCCTGTCATACATAATGACTATGCTGCTTTGTCCGACCGCAAGGGGTTGCCTGACGGCCATGCGGCAGTGATCCGTGAGCTGGTTTTTCCAATCATTCGAAACGACAAGATTGTGGCGATCCTGGGAGTGGGAAACAAGGGAAACGACTACGATGCGCATGACATCGAAACAGTGTCGGAGCTGGCAAACATGATCTGGGATGTTGTGCTGCGCAAGCAGGCCAAGGACCAACTGAACGACAGCTATTCCACGCTCAGAATGTTTATCGACGGCATTTCCGATCCACTCTTCTTGCTGGATGCGAATCTCCGGATAAAAAGGCTGAACAGGGCTGCCAGGAACTACTTCGGGATGGCCAGCTACCAGGAAGCAATCGGCAAGCTCTGTTTTGAAGCATTCCGGGGAAGGTCAACCCCGTGCGAGGGATGTGATATCCCCTTCTCAGACTTGGGAGGTTATTGTGGGACCTATGAGCGCAAGGGGATGGGGGGTGGGGGAGACTTCGGCAGGTTGGAGCAGGTGGTTGTAGATGTGGAAAAAGATGAGTCTGGGGCGCCACAAGCATCCATTATCCGCATATATGACATCACGCATGCGAAAATGATGGAAAGACAGCTTATACAGAGCGAAAAACTGGCTTCCCTGGGTCTTCTAATCTCAGGTATTGCTCATGAGATCAACAATCCGAATACGTTAATATTCTTCAATATTCCAATTCTGAGAGATTATCTGCTGGAATTGACAAACATTGTGAACACTCATGCCGAAAATCAGCCGGGTCTTGAGCTGTGTGGCATGCCCTACCAGGAGTTCCGCACGGATATATTCAAACTGCTGGATGATATGGAGTATGGGTCCAGTCGGATCAACACCGCAGTTTCGAGCCTCAAAGAATTCTCAAGGACGCGCGAACATGTGGAAAAACGTCTCGTTTCCCTGAAACAGGTGATTGAGAAGGCCATTACCATTTGCGGAGCTGATGTGCGCAACCGGGTCAAGTCATTCAATGTGGCCATCCCGGATGATCTGCCGCTCGTTTTTATTGCCCCCGAAGCTCTTGAGCAGGTGCTGATCAATCTTCTTATCAATGCCGTTCATTCTCTCGACAAAGAGGATTCGTGGATCAATCTCAGTGTGCTCCCGGATTACCGTAACGGAAAAATCGAACGTTGCTTCATTGAGGTCGCTGATAATGGGTCCGGGATGGATGAGAAAGTAAGAAGCAAGATATTTGATCCCTTTTTTACCACCAAGGTTTCCGCGATGGGAACCGGCCTGGGACTATATATCTGCCAAAATCTGATCGGAAAGTTTGGCGGAAGCATCGAGGTGGACAGTCAGCCCGGAGTGGGGAGCAGTTTCCGGGTGCTCCTGCCTGATGTGCAAGAATAAAGTGGAAACAGCCGCCGATGACCGTTGGCTGCGTTTCCTCCAAACATGATCGCCCAGGACTGGTGCTGGTTGGGTAGGCGTGGAAACTTTTGCATAACCCACAGGATTTTTCGTTGTACAGGGGATAAAGATGAGTTTCAAAATTTTGATTGTGGACGATGAGCAGGAATATCTGAATAGCATAAGGCGGGGCCTGATCACTTCCGGATACCGGGATGTCCGGACTGAGCTCGACCCGGTGAAAGCGGCCTTGGCTTTTGAACAGGGAGAGGCCTTTGACATTGTCCTGATAGACATCACCATGCCGGGCATGAACGGTGTGGAGCTCCTGTCGCTGATCAAAAACCACAGTCCGGGCACGGAATGCATCATGGTGACTGCGGTCGATGAGACAAAGATTGTAGTGGAGTGCCTCAAAAAAGGGGCATACGATTATATTGTGAAACCCATCTCAAGGGATGATCTCATCCTGACGATCAAACATGTCCAGGAAAGAAAACATCTTCTGGATATTATTCACCTCAAAACCTTGGAGACTCCGCCACAACTGACCCATATTGAGGCTTTTAAAAACATTGTGACGAGATCTCCG
Source organism: uncultured Desulfobacteraceae bacterium (assembly GCA_903839535.1). Taxonomy (GTDB): domain Bacteria; phylum Desulfobacterota; class Desulfobacteria; order Desulfobacterales; family Desulfatirhabdiaceae; genus RAAP-1. Next base: position 5,024 of record CAIMCT010000162.1, on the reverse strand, counting down.
AAGGTTTTGAAGCTCCTGAAAGAGGCGGAGCTGCACGCAGCAAGCGATGTGCCCGTGCTGATCACTGGCGAAAGCGGTACCGGCAAGGAGCTGCTTGCCAGGGCCGTTCATCTGGCCAGCCCCAGAGCCAAGTTCCCCTTCATCCCTTTGAATATCGCATTTCTTGCCGGCAGTCTGTTCGATGCGGAATTCTTCGGCCATATCCGGGGAGCTTTCACCGGAGCAGATAGAGATCGCATCGGCTATCTGGAATCCGCCAGCCATGGCACTTTGTTTCTGGATGAAATCGGCACAATGCCCGTCGAACTTCAGGGAAAGCTCCTGCGGGTGCTCCAGGAGGGCGAGTTTTCCAGGCTTGGCGCGAACAGGCTTCAGAAGACCGACGTGCGGTATATCGCAGCCACCAACGAAGATATCGATCGGTTGATTGCCAAAGGAATATTTCGAAAAGACCTCTACTACCGGCTCAAAGGGGCGTGGCTCCACCTCCCACCCCTTAGGGAAAGGCGCGAGGACATCCCCTTGCTTATTCAAAGAATCCTTGAAGACCTTGGTGACAGCATCGGAAATGTCGATATCGAGCCTAAGGCCGTCTCTTTACTCATGGACTATGACTATCCAGGAAACATCAGGGAACTCAGGTCAATTCTCCATGCCGCCGCCAACCTGGCCGAAGGCAAACCCATCGCAGCTCGATTGTTGCCCGTCACCTTGCGAACCCGGAAACCCTCTTCAAATCTCAAAACTATCGGGGAAAGTACAAGGGTCCTCTCCCTTGCACAATTGGAGAGGGCTCACATCCTCAAGGTTTACGAGCGGACCGGTAGAAACAAGTCCGAGACAGCCAAATTGCTTGGAATAGGCTTCAGCACCCTGCGCAGGAAAATTGAGGAGTATGGCAAAGCGTAGAGCCTCATGCGCAAGGGGCAACTGAAATGAACTGGTCAAAATGGCAAATAATGATCTATAACAATTTTAAATAAAACGACATAATGCTTTTATACCCTACCAAATTGAACTATACGCCGATTTATCCACACCCGCTACGGCAACACCAGCCACCCCCCTCTCACGCGTTAACCAACTAAAATTCAAAGCAATTTTCCATAGGTTTTAAGCATTTATGCGATGGCACGAAAGATGCTTTAACGTGTTTCGTAATTCAATATTCTAATACCAGGTCGTATCCAAAGCGCTACTATACTGCGAACCGGCATAATTTTACGTTTTTGATCCCCCACCCCAACCCTCCCCGCGGAGTGAGGGAGTTTATGAAAAGCGCAGATTATGCCAGTTCGCAGTATAACCCGATCGCCATGCAGAGGGGGTTTATTATGAACATATTGGTTGTGGATGATGAAGTTCGGATGCTCGGGTCCATCAGGAGGGGGGTGGCGAGCAAGGGGTACCGTGTATTTGAGGCTCTTGGCGCCCAACAGGCCCTGGATCAGCTCAATCATGGAGGACATGGTATCGATCTGGTTATAACTGATTATCTGATGCCCACGATGAACGGCATCGATCTGCTCAATGCTATTCGAAGGACCCATCCAAACTTGCCGGTAATCATCATGACCGCCTATGCCGATACAGGTCTGGTCATCGAAGCGATGAAAAATCACTGTGACGGTTTTATCGAAAAGCCTTTCAGCCTGGATCAAATGGTCGCCGAAATCGAAAGAATCAAACTACATCAAATTCAGAACACAAAATCAAGCGATCTGCATCAACTCCTTCCCAAAATCGTTCACCAGATCAACAATCCGCTCATGTCCATCAGCGGTTTTGCGGAGCTGATCCAGAATAACCTGGGCAATAGCAACTTGTTGCAGAAGTACACGGAGAATATCATCTCCGCGGTCGGGCAGATCAGTGTCATCAACAAGGAAATCATGAATACCGGCCGGCCGGAAGAGGGTAAATTCGAGCCCGTTGAGCTTGATACTCTCCTAAATGGTTGCCTGGGAATGTTTCAAGGCGTTTTTATCCTTAAAGGCATTCAGGTGGAAAGGAAATTTTCCTTGCAAGGACTGCGAGTGCCGTGCGATCCATTCGGCCTCGAACAGGTTTTCAAGAACCTGATTTTAAATGCAGTCGATGCCATGGACGGCCGGACTGACAAAACCCTGACGGTTACTGTAACGCCGTTGCAGGATCCGTCATTCGTCGAGGTCAACGTGGAAGACACGGGTTGCGGGATTCTGGAGGATCTCCTGGACAAGATATTCGAACCCTACTTCACCGACAAAAGCCAGGGAAACGGCCTCGGGCTTGTGGTTATCAAGGATATTGTAGAGAAGCACGGAGGCAAGGTACTCGTCGAAAGCCGTGTGGGGGTAGGTTCCAGGTTTACCGTCCGTCTTCCTGCTGTGCAGATGAACAAGTTGGCGGATGATTTCAATGAATGTTAACGGTTCACAATAACAATGAAGGAGATGCATCATGGTACTGTCAAACGCAAAATTGGGGACGAAATTATATGGTGGGTTTGGGGTGGTTCTGGGCCTGATGGTCATCATCGTCGGGATCGGTATCACCAGACTGAGCGCTGTCAACGAAGCCGTCGACAAGATCGTGAAGGATTCCAACGTCAAGTTGTTGCTGGCCAATGACATGATAGACGAAATGAATATCATTGCCATAGCGGTCCGAAACATCGTGCTGACAAGGGATGACAATGTGAAGAATGGGGAGAAACAGCGGGTCGGGGATGCCCGGATTAAGTTCCAGGAAGATAATGAAGAACTATCGAAAATGGTCAAGAGTGACCGTGGAAAAGAATTGCTCGCAAACGTACAGATGAAACAGAATGCGGTGAAACCCATCACTGAAAAGGCCATGGTTCTGGCTATGGATAACAATACCGAGGAGGCGACCCTGGTCCTGATGAATGAACTGAGGATTCCACAGCAAAAACTTTTGGAGGGTATTGCCGCGCTAATACACCACCAGGAAGAATCGACCCGAAAGACAGCCGAAGAGGCCGCAGCCAACTATGCAAGCGCAAGAATTTTGCTCATCGGCATCAGTGCGCTGGCGATTCTTGCGGGTTTTGCTATCTCCTTCTTTCTGACCCGGGGCGTGACACGATCTCTCAATAAAGTGATCAATGGTCTCAGTGATGGCGCCGAGCAGGTCATTGCCGCATCAGGCCAGATTTCCAGCGCCACCCAGTCTCTGGCTGAGGGGAGCACCGAGCAAGCCGCTTCTATTGAGGAGACATCTTCTTCCCTTGAAGAGATATCCAGCATGGTCAAGCAGAATGCACAGAATGCCGGCCAGGCAGACATCCTCATGAAGGAAGCCGGCCAGATTGTTGGCCAGGCCAACGACTCCATGAAGGAATTGACCCAGTCCATGAATGAGATATCCCGGGCGAGCGAAGACACATCCAAGATCGTCAAGAGCATTGATGAGATCGCTTTCCAGACCAATCTTCTGGCCCTGAATGCCGCAGTGGAGGCAGCCCGTGCCGGCGAGGCAGGAGCCGGGTTCGCCGTGGTGGCCGATGAGGTCAGGAATCTGGCCATGAGGGCCGCGGATGCCGCCAAGAATACGTCCAATCTGATTGAAATGACCGTGAAGAAGGTGAAGGATGGGTCCGGTCTGGTTTTAAAAACCAATGAAGCATTTGTAAAAATGGCAAGTACCGCTTCCAATGTCGCCCAACTTGTGGCGGAGATCGCAGCGGCCTCCAAAGAGCAGTCTCAGGGGATCGAGCAGGTGAACAATGCCGTAACTGAAATGGAAAAGGTGGTTCAGCAGAATGCGGCCAATGCAGAGGAAAACGCAGCCGCATCCGAGGAGATGAATGCCCAGGCGATTCAGATGCAGGTTTTTGTTGAGGATCTGTTTGCTATCGTTGGAAACAACGGGAATGGAAGCAACGGTAATGGCAAGAAAAGATACGAAGAAGACCGGGAAGCCTGGATAAAGGCCCCTTCAGCCGTCGTCAGATCCTTTGCTCCTGCCCCTTACCGAGCAAACACTTTAAATGTGGCGAGTAAAAGAAATGGAAACGGAAAGCAGCTTGTGAGCCCAAAGTTGGTGGATAAGAGATCTGATCGCTTGTTCCCCTTGCAAGATATGGATCTCACAACTTTCTGATATCGGGCATCCACGGAAAAAGAGGGGCACTTTGCTGCCCCTCTTTTCCAAAATATCATTTGAAATTCTAATGCGGAGCGAAGGAAAAAGAGCGGTCATGCTGGAAACTCGCCTGGTTTCAATTGTCCGGTCGCTGAACGGACAATCTGAGCTTATTTCAAAAAGTCAAAGAAACTTTCTTAGTTGCTGAGTCATGCCTATTGTTGAATCAAATGAATTAGAAATTCCTTGTTGCCGCTGGGACCAAGAATAGGGGAGGGGACAACCGCAAGACAAGTCCATCCGCAGTCTTTGAAAAACTGGTCTAATTCATTGAGAACGCTTTCGTGTTGCAATGGATCGCGGACCACACCGCCCTTTCCGACTTTGCCTTTTCCGACCTCAAACTGGGGTTTGATCAAGGCAATGATCCAGGCCGGTTTCTTGATGAATTTCATCACAGCCGGGACAACAATTTTCAGGGAAATAAAGGATACATCTATGGTCACCAGATCAACCGGTTCCGGCAGCATGTTCAGAGGCATGTTCCGGATGTTCATCCTTTCGATTGCGGTCACGCGAACATCCTGCCTGAGCTGCCATGCGAGCTGACCGTAACCGACATCCACTGCATAAACATGTACTGCGCCGTGTTGAAGGAGGCAATCCGTAAAACCGCCCGTGGAAGCTCCGACATCCAGACAAACCAGACCTTGCACGGATACGGCAAACGACTCCAAAGCTTTTTCCAGCTTAAGTCCCCCTCTGCTAACATAGGGAATGGTTTCACCTTTTAGTGTAATTTCAGAGGCTTCTGAAATTAGATGCCCGGATTTTTCAACTAACTTGCAGTTTACAAGGACATTTCCGGCCATAATCATAGCTTGGGCCCGCTGCCTACTGGCGACAAGCCCTTTTTCAACCATCAACCGATCCAG
>CAIMCT010000161.1 GCA_903839535.1 uncultured Desulfobacteraceae bacterium | reverse complement strand
TTGAATATGTCACTTCCCACTACGTTTTGACTGTGCATACGAACTTGGGATGCATCACTCCCAACGATCAGGGAATACTCAGCGGCCATCGACATAGAATGACTGATAAGGATGATTAACGACAATAACAGGCAGATATGATATAATCTAATGCTCACTACATCTACGATATTCTTGGTTCTTCTATACATATTCGTTCTCCTTTTCAAAAATTTCACACTGAAGAAAAGCGATGTTGATAGCCTCCCGCTGATTCGCTGGTTTTACCGGCCGATCCCGCTTTATTGCTTAAGATGTTGTATCACGTCCACCATATCTCTTCAAATTATTCACGACAGGATGGGTTGGAACATTGTTGGCTGATTCATTTTCCGCACGGATGGAAGGGTTTATTGGGATTGCAACGCCATTGCCGTTTTTTCCGGATATTCCAGTCAGATCGATAATATTATTCATAATTCACCTCTTAATAGCCCATGATATTCAATTTGAATAATTCTATAGTTCCCGTATTCTCATTCACGCTGTCCAGAACTTTCAGGATCCAGGTTCCTTTTGTTTTTTCGCCGTAAAAGGCATTGCTTCCAAGAATCACTCCGCCTTCTGTGTTCAGACCCGTTTTTTTCTGGCGGTCTTTGCCAGAATATGTTTGACATCCCTGCGGATCAGGCTTGGATTGGTTTGAAGGGTTTCCCCCATTTGTCTTGTAGGAGGATTGATGGGTATAACCGTTCACTCCCCCCCTTGTTTTTCATTTATGTTGAAAATGTTCAAGTTGTCAAGCTAAAGACATAAAATAATCAGCGGCGCGACAGCGCGACCCCGAGAGCCGCCGCGATGGACATTCCAGCCAGCAGAAAGACAGACCGGCTTAATCCCAGCATCGGAAAAAGCAATACCCCGCAGACAAGGGCACCGATACCGCCACCAGCAACATCTGCTGCATAAAGCGACCGCGGATGACCGGATTGGTGCGCGTACCGGGTGAATATGGCCGACACCCCGAATCCGGCGACAGTTAGAAGCGCAGCCATCAGAAGCAGATTCGTAGCACTGCTAAAGCACATAATCCCTGCCCACCCCGTACATACCGCAGCGGGCATAAAAAATAGAATTGCATCCACAGATCGGGAAATGTTTCCACCCCTGAAATATTTCATAAAGTTCAGTGTTGCCAAAGCGCCTGCGCTCATGCCGAGCATAAAAGCCATGAACAGTATCCCCATGTTTTGGAAGAGCGCCCCGCTCTGCGTCTGGTAATGGAGCATCATGGCGCTCTCCAGCACCATTCCGCCAAACCCGGCGAAACCCGCTGCCGCGTATGCCAACGAACCACCGCTTGCGGCCAGCCGGTTCATCCCGATACCGCATGCAAGAATGATAAGAGCCATTGCAATCCATTCATACCGGAGTGCTGCCTGAATCCAGTCAGAAACGTTTTGATGCGCCAGCATCGGCATCAGCCTTGAAAGCCATATCCATGTTGTCAGCGGATAGCAGACCGGACGATCGTCCGTGTTCGGCAGAGCTGCCTGTACAGCAAGAATACGGTCTATCTCAGTTAGACGGTCACTGGAAAGGACATACTCCAGGTAGGGCGGTGTCACCAATTGCGTTTTCAGACCCCGGTCACGGTATCGAGCGATCAGTATATCCGGATCGGTAACAAGGTCGGACTGTGAGGCCAGTACCACGTTTACGCTTCCTGGAAGCACCAGGACATGTCGGAACACAGAGCCAATTGCTGCAACAACCGATGCATTCCGGTACGCCAGGGCTGGAGACCAGAAGTTTTCAGATGAGTTCAGCCGGAATCCCAGAATCCCGCCGGGAGCCAGACGCGCCAGACATTCCCTGAAAAACGTCGGGGTAAAAAACCGGTTGGCCAAGGCGGTCGATGGCTCGGCGCAGCCTGAAATAATTAGATCGTAAACCTTATCAGATCGGAGATACTGGCGAGGGTCCTGAATATAGGTGTGTATTTTGACCTGAGACCCGGACTCTGGAGAATCTGCTGGCATGTACTTCCGGGTTAACCGGATCAGCGCATCATTGATTTCAACCTGATCAATTTCAACTTGATTGATTTGCTCTGAATTGATTTGGTCCGAATTGATTTGGTCCGAATTGATTTGACTCGGCCGATGTTTAGCTGCCTCCTCGGCGAGCTTCTCCGCCAATCCTTCCAGGATCAGCACCTTCCGGGGATTGTGGTGCTGAAGGCACGCCAGATGCACCAGCTCCTCGGCACTGACGGACTGGCTGTCTGCATATAGGACATCGTTTTGATACAGCACAGTCTGGCCCTGGCTTCGTGTCACCGTAAGCCGGCCGTATCCGGAATCCAGACTTTCCATCAGATCTGGGTGATTCCACCGGGTCATGGCTTGATCCAGCTTATCGGAACCTGCCATCAAAGCAACCAGACATAATCCCGCCAGTAGAGCCGGCATCCTGCCGGCTGCGGTAGCCGGCAGGAT
>CAIMCT010000160.1 GCA_903839535.1 uncultured Desulfobacteraceae bacterium | reverse complement strand
TGATGGTGCTGCGCTCAGCTTCAGACAGGGTGGATATGTCAACTCCGCTGATAATCAACGGGGCATCTGAATCTGTGCTTGCCTCGCTAAACTCCTGATTCAGTTCATCGGCAAGGTCCTCCGGCATGGCGCCGATGAACCGTGCAGGAAGCTTGTAAGACTGGACTTGTTTGAATGTCGATTCATCCATTTTCCAGTAGAGCCCACTAGCGTTCGGAACATAATCGAGTTTGAACTCATATTGTTTTGTCTGATATTCCACAAAAAGTTCCATACTCAGATCACTTCCCATGGTCACACAGCCTGCACTGTCACAGGCAGCATAGACCGAATTGCCGGTCGGCATGACCGACAGCATGACAATAACCGTCAAAGCGATTCTTATCTTTCTTATAAAATCCTCACACCTTATCTTACCTGTTGTCATTTTATCTCCTTCGATCAGTAACATTGAGTTGATAATCTTTCGTCACGGTTGATAGCTTCACAAAAAGTTCTAATGCTGCATTGCGCTACCCCCTTCCTCATCGAGACACTTTCAATTTAGCACTGCACCTCCTTATTCTCCTTATTGTCAGGAACGTTCAAATTCGATTTCACAAAGGTTTTTGGACCATTGTCTCATACAGCTACGTTGGAAACTATTCGGATACATAAAGATGGCGACACGGAGCGCTATTTATCAAAACGCACCTTGCCAACGATTCTGTTGGTCTGTATTGCAAAACTGTTGCCAACTCATGAAGAATCATGCAGTTACAATATAATTCTATAATTACAAATAGTTAATAAATATCAAGCAGTGAAGGTGTGTTAAATGAAGAACACGATTCAGTGATTTATTTCCCAAAATGGGATTATTTTCCCAAAATGAGAAATCAATATATAAAAATACCGGGCTGCGTATTCAAATTTACTATTCATCTGATTGATGAAATCGCTCACAAGATATGGGATATCGTCTTTAAATCTTTATGGTCGAAACGATGTTCAATGCCTTCAATTAGAAACAACTACATATTTTGTAACGATAAAGCAGGTATTTCCATTAGTGGAAAAAACTGGGCTGTATGCCATATCCACCGTTAAACGAGTGATTCCATCGGCAAGCAGAAGACCGGGAATATGGATTTTTAAATCGTCGGAGTATGTTGATTTTTCTTTTTCGCACTCTGGTTTATAAGAGGTTAGCAGAGCGGCGTTGGTCATTTTAAAAATTATCAGAGCCGGATACGTCGGATTGTACTCATAAACAAAATCCGCCCAATACGATGGAGCATACCACCTTTGATCGAGAGAGGCGAGAACGGGTATATCGAGTATTAAATTTCCATCTAAAGTCGCCGTACATCCTGTTGATGCCTGTATAACCGTAACATCCTTGGGACTACCCTCTGCACCTGTTGCGGTTACGCGTATGGTGGCGGTTCGGGCTGAGCTACTGGTATTCGCTGTGAAGCTGCATGTAATCGTTCCGAAATCGGTTCCGATAGCCCCCCCAGATGATATCAATAGCCAACTATCGCCTGAAGTCACTGTGGCTACCCACGGCATGGTTCCAACTCCGGTATTTGAAACGCTGAACGTGGTTGCGCCTGCATCTTTAGCCACAGCCCGACTGGCTGGGCTAACGGAAATAACCGGATGATCCGGTGGCCGAGGGTGTCCGCCTCGTACCGCGCGGGCATAACCTTCGCTGTCCTTACGGTAGTTGCTGCTGTCGTTGCCGCTGTCGAAATTCACGCCCCACGCGCCGTCGGTATTGAAAGCGGTTGTAGTACTTGACCAATACCACGACTCGAACGTACTGGGAAAATAAGTCGTATTGATCGCTGGAATATACCGGTTGTAATCCACCAGACTTCGTAATTCCTTTATGGTAGGCAGCCGCCAGTCCGCACTGCCGCCAATATTCAGTCCCTCACAATAGGCCAGCGCCTGCTCCCATGTCAGGTAATTGGAAGAACTTGCTTGCTGCCATGTCAGGCCAGTAGAAGTATCCGTAACCGTGCCATCACCGTTATCTGTATAACCGCCAGTGGAAGCCGTAGCATCCTTTATTGGTATGCTGTCCGCAGCATCAAATGATCCAATAACCAAATCACCCAATAGCTCCGACTGTCCTCCACGAACGGCGCGGGCACAACCACTGACGCTCTTAGCTCTGTAGCTAACATAGCCGTGGCTGTCGCTGAAATACACTCTCCACGCGATGTTGGTATAGTTCGCAAAGGTAGTACTCGACCAATACCACGACGCGGCAGTATTCGGGAAATATCCGGTATCTATCGTTGGTCCTGGGGATGGAATGCTGTAATTAACGATATAGCCCAGTTCCTTGATTGTAGGAAGCCGCCAGTCGTTATTACCGCCATAGTTGGCGTCATTCAAGGCTTTGATAAAGTCCTCGGTGCATGTACCAGCACCTGGTGTTCCTGGATCGCCACCGTTGGTAGCAGGATTGCTGTCGTACCATGTATAAATGTTATCAGCATCGTGGGGGTTGCTGTAGTCTGGCTTGCCATCCTTGTTATTTTTCATCTCCCAGACCAGGCCGGTAACATTATCCTTCACCATAACCCACGACTCAGCCGAATCCAACAGCGCGTTGCCGCCGCCATCCAGCTTGGTGTATGACATTGGATTGATAGTATATTGGGCGGCCTGACCATAAAATGGTTGGCCAGATGAAGGGCATGGAATCTCGACTGTGGCATTATAACACTTCGTCTGGCCGGTATCCGGAACATGAGATGCCCACACATCTGCTGTGAACAGCGATAAAGCAAAGCATACAAATATCCGCATAAGCTCTTGTCTTTTCATTGAAGTCTCCTTGTGCAAGTTTGTTCGTGTGAGATTATGGTAAATCCGGTAGAACCAGTAGTATTCTGGGGACTTACCTGTTTATTCTCTATTGACTTTCTGCTAAGTTTAATACATTATTGATCCAATAGTCAATATTTTGTTGATTCACACCCTCTTGCACACGGCCTGTCACGGAGTAAGAGCAAAAACGAGATTGAAGAAAGGTTGATCCCTTGAACAGAATCTTTGAGGCCCGCGCATGAAAAATCAACCTGCGGCCAGCATATCCTTGATGAAAAAAATCCAGACCCTGCTGGACATCAAAACCGGCGAGGTCAAGGTTACGGCCCTCGCCCTCGCTTTAACCTTTTGCCACGGCGTGTCCAACGTTTATCTATTCACCACATCCCATTCCCTTTTTCTGAGCGTGTTCGAGGCCAAGGACCTGGCCTATACCTATATCGGCGGGGCCTTGGCGGTTCTGCTGGTCGGCGGCGTTTACACCGGGCTGCAACACAAGGTTTCTCTAACCAAATTGGTCGTATGGACCTTGCTGTTCCTGCTGCTAACCCTGCTTGGGGCCAGGGTGTGGCTGTTTTTGGGCCAGATCAGGGGTACAGCCGCCTTTCTTGCCGTGTGGTCGGTCGCCTATTCCACCCTGACCTATATGAGCATCTGGGGACTGTTCGGGCAGGTTTTCGACACACGCCAGGCCAAGCGCCTCTTCGGCCTGATCGGAGCAGGCGAATTCGCAGCCGACATAGTGGCGGGCGTAATCACCCCTGTTCTGGTATCGGCCATCGGCTCTATCAACCTGATCCTGGTCGCAGCCATGGGGCTTTTCGGTTCGGTGGTCTTCACAATCCTGATCATACGAGCCTTCAACGACATCTCACCCCAGACCGCATCTGTGGAAAACACCCCGCCCCCCAGGCTCGGAGAGATGCTGAGGGACCGTTACGCCCTTCCTCTGCATCTGATCTGGGGTCTTTCCCTGATGGTGTTTTATCTGATGGACATGGCCTTTAGCAACCAGGTGGAAACGCATTACCGCGATGCCATGGATCCCATGACCAGTTTCCTGGGTATTTTCTTTGCCGTGGGCAGCGCTGTAAACATGATCGTCCAGACCTTTTTCACCGGCCGGGTTCTGGACAGAATCGGCATTCTGAAGGCGCTATTCCTGCTGCCAGGCGGAGTACTGCTTGGATGCGTCGCCATGTCCTCCGGGGTGGGCCTCGTTCCCAGGGTCGGCCTGGCCATGTTCGCGATGACGGTCGGTTGCAAGATGTACGATTATGTTCTGCGCAACGCCATCCATGATCCGGCCTTTCAGATCCTTTACCAACCCCTGCCCCTGGTCAAGCGCTTCGCGGTCCAGACATCAGTCCTGACCCGGGCCGAACCTGGCGCGGCGTTGATCGGCGGGGGGCTGTTGCTGCTGGGGCGACTTTATTTCGAAATCGATGCGGCTAATGTGGCCCTGATCATGATCGTCACCCTGGGCATCCAGATGGTGTTCACATTTTCCCTCGGCGAGAGATACCTGGGCCAGCTCATGGAAGCGCTAAAGAAGCGCCGCTTAGAGTTTTCCGAAAGGCAGGTGTGGGATGAGGGCGGTCAGCACCTGCTTCTTGGTTTTTTGAAGAGCAATCACCCGCATGAGGTCATCTACGCCTTGAGCCTGATGGAGAAAAACACGCCCCATACCCTCTCGGAGCACCTGCCGGACCTGCTCTTTCATTCATCGCCCGAAGTACTCAAGGAGGTTCTGGCCAGGATCGAGCAGCTCAGACCTCCCATGGCTCTGCCCCTGGTGCGGGCCATCATGCTAAACGAGGCTATGGACCCATCTGTGCGCACGGCCGCGGTGCTGGCGTATAGCGCAATGGACGAGGCCGGGGCTGAGGACACCCTGGTGGACCTTCTGTCCCGACCGGACAAGGATATGGTTCGGGCGGCTATCATCGGCCTGCAAAAGCACTTCGGGATCGAAGGGATCATCGCCTCCGGCGAGCGATTCATGGAGATGCTCAACTCCCGGGACCCCGAGGACCGGGAGGCTGCCGCCTACATACTGGGAGCGGTCGGGATATCGTCCATGTACCGGCCCCTGCGCCGTCTGCTCCAGGACCCATGCGCCACGGTTCGGTGGGCGGCATTAGGCTCGGCGGAGGAGCTTGGCAATCCCAGGCTGGCCCTGCTGCTTTTGCCTTTCCTTGGCAGGCCGGATACCCGTCACCGTGCGATTCGAGCTGTGGCTGCCATGGGCCAGCCCGCCCTGGAGTACATCTCATGGGTCGTCTCCGACTGCGATCAGCCCAGAGAAGTGGTGCTGGGCGTCCTGAAGGCCGTCTCCCTGATGTCTCCGCCAGTCGCCAAGCCCTTTTTGCTGGAGTGTCTTTTTCATCCGGACGCGGTCACACGCAGCCTCATTCTGAACCGGCTCGAACACCTGGGCTACTATCCTGAGAGTACCGAGGACAAGCAACTGTTGAGCGGTTTGGTGCGGCAGGAATCGTCCCTGGCGACTTGGCTTCTAAGCTGTTTAAAAGCGCTGCCGACGTGTCAGGATTTCGGTCTGCTCAGCAGGGCGCTGGAAGAGGAAAGTCATCGCTGCCGGAACCGTATATTGTCCCTGGCATCACTGTTCGGGCCGATCCGGATCAGGGGAGGCTTGCACGGGGGCATTACCGGCGATGACAGGGTCCGTCACGCATATACCCTGGAAATGCTCGATTCTTTCCTGTCCGGTGATTTAAAGGAGTTGATTTTCCCGCTGCTTGAAGATCTGCCCCAAAATGAGCGTTTGGAAAGACTGAGTCGTGTGCATCCCGGCTTGGAGGTGGAGCCGTCCCTGGTTCTGGAGGCTGTTGCGGGCAAGGAGGATGTCTGGATATCTCCATGGCCGAGGGCCGTAGCCGTTTATCTGATGGGCAAAAGTGGAAATCCGCCAAATAAGGCGCTTTTATCCAGGCTCAAAAAACACCGCGCCCCCCTGCTGGCCGAGACCGCCCTTTGGGCTCTTTCCGGAATCAAATCACGCGGCGATCACGGGCGGGACCATTCGGAGCCCGGACAAGGAGGAACAATGCTGACTATAGAGAAAGCCATTATACTGAATGAGGTTGATTTTTTTTCCGGCCTGCCTGGGGAGCTGTTGTCCGAAATGGCGGCGGCGGCTACGGAAATGGATGTCCCAGCAGGACAGAAAGTGACGGCCGAGGGCGAGTACAGCTCGGCCATGTATGTTGTGGCCTCTGGACGGGTCCGAATTCATGAGGGGGAAAAGGTGATTCGGGAGCTTATGGAACGCCGTTCCTTCGGAACCCGTTGCGCCCTGGATCCACGGGATCGCTCCAGTTCGGTTACCGCCATGGAGGACTGTCTGCTGCTGAAAATAGAACACGAGGTCCTTTTTGAGTTCATCGCCGAGAGCCCGGCGTTGGCCAATAGGATCATAGGCTCGCTCTGCCGCAGGATCGGCAACGATTCCCTATACCAGGAATGAAACATTCGTAACGGCAAGCCGATATGAAGGGGAATGGAAATAGCCTTGTTGATGAATCCTCTTAAATCGGATACTTCTATGGATATTTTCAGGTGAAAGGAGCCACCGACATGAATGATGCCTGTAACAACCATCTTGCTGGTGGATACATCGCAGGACTCGCCTTTTTTTTTCTGAGCGCATGCGCCCCCGTAGGGCCGGATCATCATTCGCCTGCAAAGGCGATTTCCTCCCAATGGCAAACCCCTATGCAGGGAGGTATTGCAGATGAACCCATCGATCGGAAGGTACTGGCTTACTGGTGGCATCAGTTGGATGACCCCCTGCTGTCGATGCTGATAGATCAGGCTGCTGCGGAAAATCTCGATCTGAAAGAAGCCCGCAGCCGGGTTCGAGAGGCCAGGGCTCGGCGCGGCAGCGCCGAAACGGGGCTGTTTCCCAATATGGATGCTTCCGGCCAGATGATGCAAATGCGGGGTAGCAAAGAAACCGGGGCCGGCACGGTGCGCAGCCTCTTTACCGCCGGCTTCGATGCCGGATGGGAAGTGGACGTTTTTGGCGGAGTGCGCCGTTCCATAGAGGCTGCGGATGCGAACCTCCAGGCCAATCAGGCCGGCCTGCGGGATGTGCTGGTCACCCTGACCGCCGAAGTGGGGCTCAACTATGTCGAGATGCGGACCTATCAGACCCGCCTGATTATGGCGGAAGAGAATCTGAAGGAACAGGAAGACATGTATGATTTGATCCGCCAACGTTTCGACGCCGGGTTGAGTGATGCGCTTTCGATGGAGCAGGCGCGATACAATGTGGAAAACACCCGCTCCCAAATTCCCAGGCTCCGTTCGGGACTGGAAGCTTCCAAAAACCGGATTGAAGTCCTTCTTGGAAAGGTTCCCGGACAGCTTCGAGCTGAACTGGCATCGGCTGCGCCAATTCCCGTAACTCCGCTTCGTGTGGCTGTGGGGATTCCTGCCGACTGCATTCGGCAACGGCCTGATGTCAGCCGCGCAGAATGGGAACTGGCCGCCCAGACCGCCCGCATCGGCGTGGCCACCGCCGAACTCTATCCTAAATTTACGCTGCTGGGCTCAATTGGGATCGAAACACTAACCATCGTTGGAGTCGCCTCTACGGATGATCTCACCTATCGTATCGGGCCCCGATTTTCATGGCGCATCTTCGATGCGGGCACCATCCGCCGGAACATCAATATCCAATCGGAACTTCAGGAACAGGCGCTAGCCCGTTATGAATCCGTTTTCCTCAAAGCGTTGGAAGAGGTTGAAAATGCCTTGAAGGCCTATGCAGAAGAGCAAAACCGTCGGGAAGCCCTGATGCAGGCGAGCCAAGCAGCCACTAAGGCCATGACTTTTGCGCAGGAAAAATTCAGAGCTGGTCTCATCGCTTTTTATGATGTTCTGGATGCCCAAAGATCCCTTTTTTCCTTCGAAGATATGCTCGCCCAAAGTGAGGGGGCCGTCACCGCCGATCTGATCACCATCTACAAGGCCCTGGGCGGGGGCTGGGAAGAAATAAGCCAAAACGAGAGCGGGCGACCATGATGCCGTACTTTCCTTATGCTCCCTCTCCCAGCGGGGAGGGTCGGGGTGGGGGTTCAAAAGCTAAGATTATGCTCGTTCGCGGTGTAGACATTATTTTTTTCATACCATCTGCCGCTTGGCCAACTGCTGAAACAGTCCGGGTTCTGCGATCAGTTTCGAAAATGTCCCGGTCTGCACAATACGTCCGGCCTCCAGAACATATATCCGGTCGGCGCGGACAATGGTCGAGAGCCGGTGGGCAATGACAATCCGGGTGGCGTTGAGACGTTCCAGGCTGTCGGAAACATGGGATTGAGTTTCATTGTCGAGTGCGCTGGTAGCCTCATCGAAAATAACGATTTTCGGGTTGCGCGCCAGCGCCCGGGCGATAAGGATGCGCTGTTGCTGACCGCCCGATACCGCGCCGGCATACATGAGGGTATGCATCCCCATGGGCATCGCCGCGATATCCTTGTCCAGCCCGGCCATCCGGGCCGCTTCCCATGCCGCTTTCATGGGCATCCCGGAAGCGCCGGCAATATTTTCGTATATGGAGCCATTGATCAGTCCGCCCCCCTGAAGCACCACGCCGATCTGTTTGCGCAAATCTCTCAGGTTCACCGAAGCGAGGTCGATCCCCCCATAAAAAATACCTCCGGTCTCCGGCGTTTCAAACCCAAGCAGCAGCCGCACAATCGTGGATTTCCCGGCCCCCGAAGGCCCTACAACAGCGATTAATTCCCCCGGTTCGGCAATGATGGATATATTGTCGAGAAGGATCGGCATGTCCGGACGGTAGCGAAAGGTCACAAGGCGGATTTCCATATTCCCATCGATTTCGCCCATGGGTCTTCGGGTTTCCACAACTTCGGGTATGGTTTCCAGTATCGGTGACAGGCGTTTGTAGAGTACAACAGTTGTGACGAGAGCGGGCATGACACCGGCAAAACCGGTAAAGGCCGCCATGAGGGAGGAAAATGCTGCTGTATAGGCGAGATAATCCCCTACATTCAGCGTTACCCCCTGCCAGTGAGTACCGACGATGAGAAAGAACAAACCGGACATGAGCGGCGGAAAAAAGGCATTCAACATCGCCACCACATTCATGTTGTCGATGGACCTCGATTCCCATCGGATATTTTCTGCAAGAACGCTGGCCCACCAAACGAAAGCACGGTTTTCTGAAATAGACATGCGAATTTTGGCTATTCCGGTCAGCATCTGCAGACCGATTCCCGCCAGTTCCCCCTCATAGTGATGCTGTTTGCGCTGAATTCGATAATCTTTGTATCCCACCCAGCAGATCAGACTGATGTAGATGAGAAGCACGCCCAGCCCCACCACGGTCAGGGTTACACTGTAAGAGAACATCATGGCCAGATTCGGGGCGGCGAAAAATAGCGTCATGCAGCCCATGCTGACATTATCCGCCATCCGCGCCCGCATGGCATCCACCCCCATGACCCGTTTCGCCAGATCTCCGGCCGTGAAACGGCTGAAAAATCGGGAAGAGAGATTGAACATTCGTCCCCATACGGCTGCCTGGAGCTGGAAACTGGACTGCGTTTTCATCCGCAGCATCAGTATGGATCGGGATAATGCCAGAAGTGCGCCGGTAAGGGCTGTACTCATCAATATCACGCCTGCCTGAAACAGTTGAAACGTATCGCCAGCCGGAATCACGGTATTGAACATGACGCCGGTGAACCATATGGGCGCCAAAGCGATCACTCCGCCGATCAGTCCGATCAGCAGGACAGCGCGAAAATCCCTTTTCAATCCTTTCACGGTAACCGACAACACTTCTTTCAACGAAACGACACCCGACGACAACGGCGCATAGACAGTAATCGCACGAGATTCGAGTTCCGCAGCCACCTGATGGGTTACCCGGCACTCCTGGCTGTTCACCGGATCGAAGCATCGCCAACCGCCTGCGGCATAATGAAGGGCCACAGGCATCTGATTTTCGGTCCGAAAGGCGATGGCTGGAATTCCTTCTTGCCGCCACCAGCCGTCATCAATCTGAACCGTCCGATAGTATAAGTTACATGACTCCAGAAGGCGCGTAGCCTGGGCGATGCCGTGAACTTGATCCAGGTCGCCGGATGGATCGGGAAGGACGATCTCGAAGCCGCAGACATGGGCAATTCGCTGAATCACCCGGTGAAGCGGCAGCGGAGAAGGGGATGTCAGGGAGGCATCCGGCACCCGCCGGCGCTGAAAGATCAGTCGTCGAAGATGCTCCCGCGCCCCTTTGACGGCGTACTGTTCATAAGCCATCCGTTGTTTCTGACACCGTAGACGCCGCTGCCTTCGGAACGAAACCGCCACCAGCACGGCGCGCAGATACAGCCCGTATATCGAGGCCAAGACTTCGCTTGCCTTCGAATCGGCCGTCAGCTCGGCCGTGGTGCGGCAGGTAATGGAGACAGGGTCCTGACATTCGAACCATATCTGCGGCGATAGAGGAAATACCGCTCCGGAGCCGAGGAGCATCTGCTCTTCGTTTCCGTTCAGGAAACAGAATCCGTCATTCAGGTCGATCCACAAAATGCCTTGGCCCGGCCGAAAAGAAACCCCTTTTTCGAAATGAAACGATGATTCCTTCTCCAGATCGGAGCAGGTGATCACATGAGTTTTGGACGGAGGCATGTCCAGAGCGAAAGGTGTCAGCAGATGCCGGATGAACCGCTCAAACCGCTCTCTGATGCTTTCATCCGAACGGATCAGAGCAAGCCAGGATGCCTGGCTCTGACAGATGTGGGCGCCGGCCATGGGCATAGCCAGCAGCCTGTATGAAACTCCGCCGCTCTCAATATGCACGCCAACAGGAAAGAGGCAATCCCCTGCTTCCAGTTCGGCCACGAATTGAAATGTTCCCATGGAGTCTCCGGTGTTCCTGTCGAATCCACCGACAAAGAGATTCACCGATCCGCTCACAATCCGCCGGACCCGGTCATCGGACAGAAAAAAGCCCTGTCCGCTGCCGACAGGGTCCCGATTGACATGGGGGTGATCAATCTGCGTCATCATCCAGGCCCCCTCAGATTTCCGCCCGGATCATCCGTGCATAGACTCCCGTTTCATCCAGGATCAGCGATTCATGCCGGCCCCGCTGCACCACGCGCCCATTATCCAGCACGATGATTTCATCGCAATCGCGGATAGTGCTGAGACGGTGAGCCACAATCAGACAGGAGCATCCCCGCTGGCGCAGACGGTGAACGATTCGGCGCTCGGTTTCGGGGTCCAGAGCACTGGTGGCTTCGTCGAGAATCAGAACGGCCGGATCATTGCTCAGCGCCCTGGCAATTTCGATGCGCTGCCGCTGCCCTCCGCTGAAATTCCCTCCGCCTTCATCCATATCCGCCGAATACCCGCCCACACGATCGGCAATATCCTCGTGTATCTGAGCATCCCGGCAGGCCCGAATCAGATTTTCCTCGTCCATCATCGGATTCCACATGGACAGATTGTTTCGCAGCGAGTCGTGGAAGAGAACGATCTGCTGGTCCACGATGGCGACGAACCGCTCCAGTTTTCTGCGCGGCCAGTCGGCTATGGGCATTCCGTCATAAAGCACCTCTCCGGACCAAGGCCCATAGAGTCCTGCGGCGAGCTTGGCGACCGTGGATTTTCCTGATCCGCTTCGCCCCACCACCGCCACATGGGAGCCAGGACGCAGGCGCAAAGAGAAATCTGTCACCACCGGCGGCGCCACCGGGCTGTAGCCGAACGTCACACTCCGCAGTTCCAGTTCACCCCGAACGTCAAGGGCGGAAGCGGGTTCAGTCTTGTCGAATTCCCGGTCGAACATGGGGTCTAGTTCATAATTATCCACATCATCGAGTTTATCCAAAGCGCCTTTGGCCTCCTGTATCTGCGAACCCAGTTCGGTGATTCGGGTGACGGGCAGCAAAAAAGCCGCCATCAAAAACTGGAAAGCCACGAGCATGCCAGCCGTCATGTGTCCATGAATCACCCGCCATGCACCGTAGAGAAGGATGACGGCATTGTTAAGAGACGAAAGGAGTACAGGCAAGGTGGACACATAGATGGTGGAAACAGACATCCGCTGTTCCGAATTGGTATAGTGGGCCTGTTGACCGGCCCATCGCTGAAAAAAATCGAATTCTCCGGCGGATGCCTTGATCGTGTCGATGAGTTGAATCCCCGACATGGCGACAGCCATGAGTTTACCTTTTTCCTGAATCAGCGACTGGTTCAGCACCTTCCGAAAACGGGCTACCGCTGTCAAAACGATCAGATTGATTGCGGCGATGGCCAAGCCCGTAAGCGCCAGCGGCACATCGTACGTCAGGAGAAGTGCGCCGTAGCAGACCAGCATAAACAGGCCGGCGATTGCGCTTCCCACCTGACCGCTGATCATTTCGGCCAATTGATTGTTGAGACTGAGTCGGAATTGTATTTCGCCCGGACTTCGCTGCATGTGAAACAGCATGGGGAGACGAAGCAGACGGAAAAACATCCGGGACGTGTTCTGTGTGATAAATCCGATAGATAGGGAACGGAAAGCCAGTCGCTGAAACCAGGTCAGAAAAAGGGTGACAAGGGTGGCGCCCCCCAATGCCATGATCAGCGGTGCCAACCAGTTGGCGTTGGGGCCCAGCACTTCGTCCACGAATATTCGAGACAGACTCGGAATCACCATGCCGGGAATGGCCAGCATGACGCTGGTCAGTACGATGAAGGCAATGGCGCTTTTCATGGAAGCCGCCAGACGATAAATTCCGGCCCACAGGGAGGGTGCCTGCCCTCCCGCCTTGAAGAGCGGCCCCGGACTAATCTTAAGGGCTACGCCGGTGTAGGCATCGTTCATCTGTGAAAAGGACAGACGGACGGGGCCCCGTCCTGGATCATTCAGATAGAAAATATCCCCTTTGCGGCCTTCGAGTACGACAAAATGATTGAATTCCCAGAACAGTATAAGGGGCATCGACACGGTGTGCAGTTTTTCGAGCTTTAGCCGCAGCCCCTGCGCCTGACATCCGTAGCGACGGGCGGCGTTTAGCATATGAATGGCATTGCTGCCGTCTCGCGAAACGCCGCAGTCCACCCGCAACTGATCGAGGGGGATATGCAGGCCGTAATGCGCCAGCACCATGGCAAGAGATGCCGCACCGCATTCGGTTGCTTCCATTTGCAGGATCGTCGGAACACATACCCGGCGGTTGATCCGTTTTCTGTTATCCACCCGCTCCACTCCTGTCAGCATCCGATTTCATACCGTCCGCCCTGACAGCAGGCATGTATCCGTCGTAATCATTAACCTTCTCCCCTATCATCCGGCCTCTTTCGATCGGTTGAGTTCCGGCTGAGAATACCCCATCAAGGTCTTGCGGATGTAGGGAAGGACATAGGATATGGGCGCTCGCTGCTCCACGGTCACCTTGATGGTGCAAAGTCTTCCTGCGGAAATATCGACATTTTCCGGAATCTTCCCGGTCCACTGAACGCCTGCCGGATTAGCAGGATCGGAAATCAGCCGTACCCGCACCGTTCCGGCTGCATCATTTCCCTTGAACAACCGGATCAGATCTTCATTCTTGTACCAATTGGACAGTCGGGCAGTGTTTGCCGGATACAGGCCAACTTTTTCCACCGTCCCCAGCATATAGCCGATCCGGTAGGGTTCCGTATCGGACGGTGAAATATGGACCGTCTGCCCCTCACGGACGGTTTTGATCTGAGCGGCGGAAATCATGGCATCGACAAAAAGCCCATCGCCATCGGGACGCTGCAGGGTGCAGACAGCCTCGCCGCTTGCCACATGATCGCCGATGCTCTTATGGATATTGACAATGTTCCCGTCCGAATGACAGACAATGTGTTTGCGCTGGATATACTGCGCCATCCTGAGAGCCAGGTCTTGCTGCGATTCCCGAATTTCCCGGTCTTTCTGCCAGAATTCCCGCTCGAACACATGTTCATGATCCAGCTTTCCCATTTCATTATTTGCGGTTTCCTGGTGCTGCCGGATGAGACTGACTTCCGTGTTCAACATGTTCTGAAGCACGGCCACCGTTTCGGACTCCGTCACCAGTCCGCGACCGCGAAAGCTTTGATACTTTTCATACAGGTCTGTCAATTGTTTCAGAAGGCGCTCCAGATCTTTCATGATCTTGCCGCTGTCTGCTGCGATGTGGGATGTCAACGCCGTGCGCTGTTTCACATGGGTTTCTGTCAGTCTGTGCAGCCCCGTCACATCCTCTTTCATGGATTTGAAACGCGACTGATAGTGGTCAAGCTCGATCTGTTCCAGCGGCAAAGAAAGCACGACCAGGATATCCCCCTCGGATACCTGCGACCCTTCCGTGATGTTCAGACTCTGGATGATCCCATCCGACAGACTGACCATATCACGAAATTCTCCACTTCGGACCATCATGCCGGACCCGTTCACTTTTGTATAGATCCGGCCATACCAGCCCCAATAGACGGATAGGCAGCAAACGAAAGCAACAGCCACTACAGCGATCCACCAGCGGGGAGCGATCAACTGCATCCTTTCTTCCTGCGTTCGGGGGCCGGACTGTTTTTCGAGTGCTTCTTTACGAAAAAGGGTAGTATTGGAATGGGTTGGAGATGTCATGTATCACATTGTAAACGGCCTGTAGTGCGGATCGAGCATGCCACGGATTGACTTTTCATCAACACCCATGCGTCTTGCCAGTTCGACCTTTGAAACACCTGCCTCTTTCATTGTGACGTAAAGAGCTGCCTTGATAACTATTTCAATCGGCGGGGCAACTGTCCTTTCGTTACGCCGCGCTTTTGAGGGATGGGGAATGTCCAGCCCGCCGGCTATTCTGGCGGCAAAGGCTTCTTCCATCGCATCCGCCGCCTGATTCAAAGCGTCCTGAGCATCCTCTCCCTGAGTAATAACTTCCGGAATATCCCGACAGGAAACAATAAATCCGCCTTCGTCTGCATGCGTCAATAATACAGGGAATTCAAATCGTGCCATGGTTCGATCCTCCTTACAAATCGCTGTCATTAACGTCAAGTTGTTTCAGCATGGCGTAATACGTTCCTGTTTTTAATTCATCTTTGGGGTTTCGGATGATGGTGAACCGATCACCATAATACAAGGTTTGATGGCTACCCTTGCCCCGCCACGACACAACCCGGACGGCGACTCCATGCGTTTTCCCCAGCATCTTTATTTTCCTTATGAATTCTATACTTTGAACGGGCATAATCTGCGCTTTCCATAAACTCCCTCTCCCAGCGGGGGAGGGTTGGGGTGGGGGATCAAAAACGTAAAATTATGCCCGTTCGCAGTATATCCCCTTCATGAATTACAATATCGGACATCATTGTCCGCAAGTCAACCTGTTTCCGCCCTTCCAGTGCCGTCGGAAAGGGGATGAAGGAATTCCGGGGACACATATTCAATCAAATGCAAAAAACTTGAACATCGAGTAAAATATAATACAGTGCAGTTACAAGTGTAGCCAATTAGAACCAAGCCCATAAGTCACAAAAGTCGTTTGCGTTTCTTCGACAACGGTTAATCGCCCCGCCCGCGATGCCCTTCATTTGAACATCCAGTAGTCACAAAAGTCGTTTGCGTTTCTTTTACAACGGTTAATCGCCCCGCCTGCGATGCCCTTCAGTTGGTCATCATCAAGGTGGGAAGGCGCGAGTGGAATGATCAACGTTCGAACCTGATCGGTGTCCTCCACCACCCGGATCGATACGCCATCCGGAACACTCACCCCTTCGGCGCCGAGAATTTTTGCCGGATCGGCCATCAATCTCTTTTTGAATTCCTCATCCTCCCAGCACCGGGCGATGATTTTCTGCATCGGATTTTCTGCTGTTGTCATATTTTTCTCCTTTTCTATAATAATTAGTCATTCTTTGTTGAAGATTTTGTGTGGGATAAGCTACCCCCATTTCAATTTTGCAGACGCAGGTTTTTCCTCCTTGCGTAATAGACGCTAATGTCTATAGCACGTTGTCACTAAGTAATTGGAAGTTGCAGTATGGCTTAAATCATGTACTATTTTGGACGTATATTGTGCATTATTTGATGATAACGCCGAAATTCTTTAAATACCAATAATTTTTTCCGCTAACCGAAAGATGAGGGCTGTATTCCAGATACATCCACATGCGCGTCATCTGATCCGAAAACAAAACTTCAGGAATATGGATCGACAGGTTTCCGGACAGCCTGGATGCTGCACACGAAAATGATGGATGGTTTATTATCCCGTAAGTCGTCAACATAAGCGGTACCAACGTCGGATAGGCCGAGTCGGGCTTATACACGAAATCGGCCCAAAGTGACACAGTCCCAATCGCTGAATCATTGTTGGACAGAATGGGAATGTGAAGAACGAAACTTGAATCTAACATCGCCGTACATCCTGTCGTGATTTCAGACACACGGCCTATCCGGTTTCCGATGGGCTCTGTAAACCAGATATTGCCGTCCGGTCCGGTGACAATTCCCAATGCTTCACTATTGGGGCTGATACCGGCGGAGAATTCAGTGACAACTCCGGAAGTCGTAATTTTGCCGATCCGTCCGACTTCCTCAGAGAACCAAACATTACCATCCGGTCCGGTGGTGATGCCCGCTAATTGACTGTTCGGAGTAATACCGGCAGAGAATTCTGTGACGACACCGGATGGGGTGATCCTGCCAATCCGGTTGCCTTTAGACTCCGTGAACCAGAGGTTGCCATCCGGACCGGATGTGATACGAGAAGGTCCACTGCCGGGACTGATACCCACAGAAAACTCGGTGATGTCTCCGGATGGCGTAATCCTGCCGATTCGATTGCCATCGATCTCCGTGAACCAGAGGTTGCCGTCCGATCCCGCAACAATACTTGTAGGAGAACTATTTGGGCTGAT
>CAIMCT010000159.1 GCA_903839535.1 uncultured Desulfobacteraceae bacterium | reverse complement strand
CTCAGACAGCATCTTTACCAGCGATTCATTGTAACTGTCCGCCTCGAGTTTGGCTTCCAGCAATGCATTGGTTTCAGCTTCCCAAGATAATTCCTTCTCAGACAGCATCTTTACCAGCGATTCATTGTAGCTGTCCGCCTCGAGTTTGGCTTCCAGCAACGACAGCGCATAGGTAGTCTGTATTCTCAGCCGTTCCTGAACATCCGTCGTATGTTCCAATAAAAGGACAACCATATTTTCATTTGGCGCATAAATACTCTCCCGAATATGATCCAGGCGTTTCACAGTATTGTATTCATTCGGCAAAGAACGTAAATGATCAAATATCTCTTCCGGCATGGATACATTGGATACGCCATCACGATAATTTTCATCAACCCTGACATGGTGATGTTGAAGGCTCGGCTCAATCAGATTACTTAATGGTTCTCCGATATCCATAGCCAAGGCTATCTCCAATTTTATCAGCGCTTCTTTGATCGTAAATTCCGGATTTTGGATTAAATCACCGTATTGAACAAACATGCGCTTATATCCCCTGGTCCAATATTCAGCGTTCAGCAAGTGGGTGGCGTACAAATGCAATGCTTTTGCTTGGGAGAAACCATCCCGTTTTTCTAAAGACAGCATAACTTCCACAGGGTGCCTGAGCGTAATCACATATCCGGCATCAATATCCATTTCGCTGAGCAATATATGCCATAGCGGCAAAAGCCGACATAGCCGCGGGTCTTTGACACCCCACAGCGGGATATTGGAGAAATCCCGATCAATGACCGCCCGGAGACTCTGCATTGCCCTTTGAGCTTCGGATGTTTTCTCCCACGTTGGGGGCAATGGACGAACGTCATCCCATGATGAACCTAACTCTAACAGAAGCTGATCATGGATTTCAGCAATATCAATGTGTTCCCAAAACCCCTTTTCATTCACTCCAGGCGTTGCTTTCATTAGATGTTCACCAAAATCCACGCCGCAAACAGAAAGTGCTGCGCCCACGGCGGAAGTACCACTGCGGTGCATTCCCAAAATTAAAATAGCCCGTCTGACTGATTGTTCTTTATTATCTGTCATTAGATGACATCCGCAAAACCACCTCTCAATTTCTGGAAAATCAGCAAACCTGCCCATGCAACTCCCACACTTACCAAATAATACAACGCCAGATGATTCCAGAGGGGCAATTTTCCCCATATAACAATTGCGCGTGTTTGTTCTACAATAAATGTCAACGGGTTAAGATAGAAAATCCAGCGAAACCCCTCTGGTGTATTGTTGATCGGATAAAATACAGGACTTATAAACAGCATGATCATGGAAACGATAACAACCGTCTGCCCCACATCGCGCAAATATACCCCCACAGCAGCCAGCATCCATAACAGCCCCATAATTAGAAGCATAAAAGGAAACAATACGACCGGAAGAAATATGATAGTCCAATGAACATACAGATGAATGCATGCAAATGAAAGAATCAGCACCAACAGGCTGATCATGGTATGAAACAATGCCGACCCCATTGCCACCCAAGGCAAAATTTCAAGCGGGAAAATCACTTTTTTTACATAATTGACATTTCCCAGAATCAGACCGGGCGCCCGATTGAAGCATTCGGCAAACCATCCTTGTACAATGAGTCCGGCAAATAAAATGATAGCAAATTCACTATGACTTCCCGATCCTTCGCCCCATCGCGATTTCAACATAAATCCAAAAGCAAACGTATAAACCGCCAGCATCAGAATCGGGTTGAACACAGACCATAACAGTCCCATGACAGAACCCCGATAGCGCATTTCCACATCCCTGCGGACAAGTTGCCAAATAAGTCCCCGATAGTTCCAAAAACTGCCAAAAACATGCAGTGGTGATGTTGATAAAACTCTTTTCACATTCATAAATCCATGAGAAGTTACACGCTAAATCCCAGTTCCCTGACGCAATCCACCTGTCTTTTTTCAAAAACACTCCCATCAAATTGGCGATAGCGTCCGATGGTCTTAGGCATTCTTATTTTACTGGAATAATAATCCAGTGCGATACTGGCTATGTCCACCTCCAGAAACGCAAACAGCCGCAACAGTTCATCCACAGGAGACTCACACAGGTGGTCATAATTCAGTACCATGAACTTGCGGTTTGACATTGTTCTCCCGACATTTATAGCATGACGGTTTGCCTGTATCCAGTACTCCAGAGAGGCCCACTGGGGTTCATGTTCGATTCTGTCTCGATCAATTCCCCAGATAAATCCCCAGTTGTGTAACTGCGCCTGATTGGAGCTGTACGCCATATCCAGTCCATTTCGAATCACATGCACATATTTCATTTCTGAATAATAGCGATATAACCAGTAAAGGTAAACATGGGAATTGGGTTCTTTCCATCCCCACCCAATACAGCGGACAGCATCAATGTTTTTATATTTGAGTACATTTATCGCTCGTTGAATCGCCCATGTCCCTTTTCCATTTCCAAGATGATCATGCCCGTGCCGATACATATATAACACAGCATCCAGAAAATAATGTATTTCGGCAGGATTCAGCATCGAAGGTCTTTGTTCTGTCATGGTTCGGGTAAGAATATTCAATCCTCTGCAAACATGGCTTTCAATACGGGCAATCTTTTTTTTGTACCAGCGCGGTCTTTTAAATAACAATGTAACAGCCAAATTGTCGAGGGATTCATTAAGATCAGACCCGATGTAATATCCAAGTTCCATCAGAATGTCAGCAATCAGGCGAGTTCCGCTTCCTCCGACACCGCCAACAACAACAGGCGCTTTACTGTTTAGTTTATTTTTCATATTTGGCTACTGTTTTCACTGTTAAAGTTTGTCTTGATACACCATCACCTCATGCATTTAGATGAACAAGCTGAAGGAAGTCAGAGCATTTCATGCTGACAGACCTTACACCTTAAATACCTGAGCTGTTATACGATTGCAAGACTTTGTCGCATCAAGACATTGGGTAAATCCCATGAACACATCTCACACGGGATGCTTTCGTTTTTCTAAAACCCTTTGATACAAATCCATATCTCTTGCATGAAATGACTCGATTTTCTTTCGTAACGACACATCAATCTTGTAACCGCCTTCTCCCTTATCACCAACATTTAGCATTATTGGTTCGATGGAAGTCTGTAAATATTGACGCGCAAAGAATTCAAGATCATCCTCATAGAACTCGGTAACACCAATGAAGTCAAAGTACTCGATGGGAAATCCCCATAGAAATTGCCAGTACAAATCTCTTACTTCTGGTCCGAGACAAAATCGCTCAATAGACCAATCCTCTTCAATTACCTTTCGGCGAAGAGGCGGCGCTGTCTTGGGATCGTAAGTCCTCTTCCAAAAGAAGTAGTGTGATAGAACTCTTTCAACCGGACTCCTCATCCATGTGACGAATCTCAAATCCCGCTTGTTTGCAAGAAGAAGATATTTAATTGGGAGGAAATGCCCGTGAATACATTCAATCCCCGAAAAATCGTTTTCTGCATTACAAAGACTTGCTTGTAGAGCTGCTTTATTCCTTTCACGCTCTGGTGTATTTATGGGAAGGTCAGCGTAATCTTTTAAAAGTTTGGTTCCAAAATGCTGTTCCAAAGCCGCCGCAAAACTTGTGCCTGCAGTCTTGGGCAAATGCAATGAGATTATCACCTTCGTGCCCTCCTGGCTGAGAATGACGAAAATAAATGACGGAAATTATTGACACCTAAAATCTGTAGTCGATTTTTCATACTGAAGATACATTAACCGCGTATTAATATTGATTTGAAGCATTAATACCATAAGCAATTTCGGATATTCGCCAACATCTGTTGCCACCGTCGGCCAGGCATGGTAACGTAAATGCCGGTTTGCCTTGCATCTATACTTTATGGCTTATAAGTTTGTCCAGTTTTTTGGAGGAATTGTATGCCCAAACTGTAATACCTTGTTACTAAAGGATAGTTTATCATGACTTCTGAGTTTGCCATATCCGTGGAAGATGTATCCAAAACATATCATATTTATCGAAACCCGCAGGACAGAATCAAGGAGTTTTTTTTCAGAAAAACGCTTTTTACGGAATTTCATGCGCTGCAACACATCAATTTCAATATCGGTAGAGGTGAGGTTGTTGGAATCATCGGCCGCAACGGTTCAGGTAAAAGTACACTGCTTCAAATCGTTGCCGGAACTCTGCAACCGTCCGCCGGATACATAAACACTTGCGGCCGAATTGCAGCGCTTCTTGAGTTGGGTTCCGGATTTAATACGGAATTTACCGGCAGGGAAAATGTTTACATCAATGGTGCGGTTTTAGGGTTGTCCCGTGAGGAAATCGATTCAAGTTTTGCGGATATCGAAGCATTTGCTGACATCGGCGAGTTTATTGACAGGCCAGTTAAGATATATTCCAGCGGTATGTATGTACGTTTGGCTTTTGCCATTTCAGTTAATGTTAAAGCCGATATTCTGATCATTGATGAAGCCCTTGCTGTAGGAGATACCGCCTTTTCCTTCAAATGCCTTCATCGCATGGAAGAGCTGCTTTCAAACAACACAACCATTTTATTGGTTTCTCATGATATTCAATTAGTTAAGCAATTGTGCCAAAGGATCGTCTATTTAAAGAACAGTCAGATGGTTTATACTGGGGATTGCGAAACCGGCAGTGAGCTCTACTTAATGGACATCCGAACGGATCAACAAAAAGCAGAGCATAGTTGGTCCATACAGGTAAAGCCTCCGCTGAATGACTTGAATGGATTTTCATTCGGCAATCAACTGGGTCATATTATTAACATATCCATGGGCAGTGGGGAATGTGAAAAGCAGCATTTTCAAAGTGGTGAGCGAGTCTGGTTAAAAGTGGCCGCACGCATTGATCCTTCTGTCCGGAAACCCAGACTTGCAATGGTGATCCGGGATGAAAAAGGATACAATCTTTTTGGATATGATAGTGAAGTTCTGGGGAAAAAAAGCCTGCATCCGGATGCTGAAGGACGGGTTGATGGCATGTTTTTGTTCACATGCCGTCTTCAGCCGGGTAATTATTCCGTTACGATGCGACTGGAAGACTTTCAAACCGAATCCTTGAACATTCTACTGGACAAACAGATCAATGCAATATGTTTCAAGGTGTTAACCGATAAAAAACAATTTTATGGCGTGGTAAATCTGGATGGGTGTTTTGAGTTTTTTTCACAATAGCTCCAGCACCGTCTGAGTTGATCTTGAACAGGCGGAACGCCGATGGTTTGCCATTTCGATTTTTACTTTCTGCCTGTTCATTAATCGTTCTGACACCAATGACTCACAACAAATGGGCCCGTTGCATAATATCCCTGAAAGCAGGAGACTTATCGGCATGGCTTCGCAATACTTTAACTATCTGCTCAACTGTAAGTGTGATTTTCTGGATACCCTGTGTGCTTTCGTCAACCACCTCCTTAGCCGCTTTCCTGGCTGTTATGAGGACACTGCGCCGATCCCACCATGCAAAACTGAATACAGCCGTAAACAGGGTGGTAAAAATGACGGAAAGTATGTAAAACATATTGGCAGTCTGCTCAAAACGAGCGTTCATATCAGAGCGTAACTCCTCGAAGCGCTTGTTCGTGTCGGAGCGTTGCTCCTCGAAGCGCTTGTCCACCTGCTCGAAGTGCTTGTCCACCTGCTCGAAGCGCTTGTCCACCTGCTCGAAGCGCTTGTCCACCTGCTCGAAGCGCTTGTCCTCCTGCTCGAAGCGCTTGTCTACCTGCTCGAAGCGGGCGTTCATATCTATGCGCAACTCCTCTATTCGCTTGTCCACCTGCTCAAGTCGTTTGTCCACTTGCTGCATAAAGACTGTCTGGGTTGCCTCCATACGCACAAGGCGTTCGCGATCAGCTTGGGTGAAGCTGTCCAGGGCCAGAGCTGGCAATACAAAACCGGATATCAAAAGACAAATTACAATACCGATTATTCCCATCTTGATATTGGTCATGATCATTCCTTTTTTTTGCATGAGCCGATCTGCGTAAATCGAAGTTTTGTCCGGATAGTCGCCAAAAGCTCCGGCACCGTGCACCTTAATCCTGATCAGGCGGAACGCCGGTGCTTTGCTACACCAATTAGTTTTACTTTCAAATATTCTTAATGAATATAGATGTTACAGGCGGGGAAGTCAATAACCGGAAATAAGGGTAATAGAACTCGCAGCATTGATAAAATCCCCATGATCCATCTGATCGACACTGCAATGAAGACTTCTGGGAGCACTGGCATACCAGCCAGCAATCTGAAACGCAAAAAGGGATAACCGCTAATGGTTATCCCTTTTTGATTAAGGTAAATTATATGTTAATGATGCATCAAACTCCACCACCAGTGCCGCCGCCTTTAAAAACGTTACTACCAAATCCATCAGGCGTTTTCTTGATATTGGTGATAACTGCAGAGGTAGTCTCAATGGCCACTTCATATTTCATAGCCGTTCCAACAAACCTTGCCGCCATTTGATCGCCAGTCAACATAATTGTCTGATTAGACGTTAACACGATTGGAGCACTGCCCGCAACTTCAACAAGTTTTACTCCTGCTGCATCCCATGCGCTTATCATAACTTTTGCACCACTGGCCGGAACTTTGCCATTAGTGTCAGAAATCTTAACAGTATTGTAGGTTCCAATACTGTTTGCCGCAAAGAAAACACCGTTTCGCTTGAGCGAGTAAAATTTTGTTGAACTAAGCCAAGTGTTCGCTGCATACATTCCAGCATCTTCAAGATTTTTGAATTCCAGCGTAAATGATCTCTCGTTCTGTGATGTTGTTCCATCAACGGAAAAAATTGGGTTTAATACAATGGCTTTTGCCGTCCCCAGTGCATTAAGGTTAACAGCATAGGCTTCGGTTTTAGCAGCGTTGATAAGGAACTGTCCTGCCACCCCACCTGTTGTCAAGCCGGCACTGTCCGATCCTATGAAGTCTGCACTACACGCAACGCCTGAAATTCCCGCAAAATCACCTTTCAGGGATGCCACTGCTTTTTTGGCAGTCAACTGCGCACTCGGAACACCCCAGCCTTTAACGTCTATCGGCACGATGTTTGCTTTGCCAGCTAACGAATTGCCTTCAAACCTTGTATACGCCCCTGATGCTGCTCCCACATCAAGCGTGTCTTCCAACAGAGTGGCGGCAACCGCGAACATGTTGACCCCTGTGAAAGCAAAGCCCATGCCGGTTACTGCTGATAAAGATTTGGACGTAATCAAGTCAAGCCCATATACGTTTTTAGTGGAAAGTAGAATATCAACGTTTGATCCTACAATCAAACCACCCACATTAATAAAACCAGTCACCGAAGAATTGAACGTAATCGCCGCCGGTGAGGTTAACAGTTTATCTACCAAAAACGTAGCCGTCGGCAGTCCAACTGGGGAACCGAGACATGTTAACAATGCGCCAGTATCCGAACGATTCATTGTGGGTGCACCAGAAAAGAGCGCTCCACCCGTCAACGTAACAACCACTTGACCCGACTCTGGTACATCCAGTTCACTAACGAAAGAAAATACTGGCGAAGTGGCTGTCTTTGCCGCAAACTTCCCACTTGCGGTTGCACCAACAGCAACGTTAGTATTGCCTGCACCTGTTGTCCAAGCTGCCATTGCCGATCCACCAGTCATAATCATGACACCTACTACAAAAAGAACTGTAAAAATTCTGTAACCCTTTTTCATTCCTTCTCCTCCTTCGATATTGAGATAATAATCTAAATCGCTTACTACCAACGACACATACCACAGACTTAATATTTGGGGCATCCCTCCTTTCAATAAACACTTACTGTTTGCAATTACCAGTACATAATGTCGAATTTGATCTTATCAAACACCCATCAAAAAGCATCCTAATCCATCACGGTAAAAACTCCATACATCACACAAAATATTCAGCAACACAGCATTCAGTCAAAAGAGACTTCAGAGTGGCTACCATCATCCATTTGTTTTCCTTTAACATCTGTATTGTTTAGAAGTCAAGAGTTTTAAGACTATCTCGAAAGCAATTTCTTCATGTCGAACAATATCGATCAGGGAAACACCATCAACAAACCATGAAACCACACCCGTCCGTTTCTTACATGAAGACAGACATCAAGTCAAGAAAGTTATTTTGTACATTTCGGCTTCGGAATAAGTTAATCTGCCGCATCACGCTTCATTTCCGGCACCCCACTCAAAATCCTGCAAGCAAGAAGTTGTGCATTCCGTTCAGAAATTACAGAATCATTTCTTCCCAATATTTTGAAAATCCCCAAAAAAAGCATCCCGCATTTCATCAATAAACTGGGTATTGCGAATAATCCTGGGAGTGATCATCAGCAGCAGTTCTGTTCGCTTCTGACTGGTGGTGGTGGTTTTAAACATATATCCCAGATACGGAATATCGCCCAAAATCGGTATTTTATTAATGGTAGTGCTGTCATTTTCCTGGATCAGCCCGCCCAACAGAATGGTTTGGCCGTCACTGGCCACAACTTCCGTACTCAGCGTCCGGTTTAGAATTAATGGAGAGCTAATATCCGATGTGGTGTTGATTTGCGCCTCGCTGACTTCCTGTTTAATCTCGAGCGTTACCACGTTTTTGGCCTGTACCATGGGCGTTATCTCAAGGCTGACACCTGTCTTCCGATATTGAATGGCCTGCAAGATGCCCGTTGTGCCAACGGTGGTAACCGGGCTAGTGGTTTGGCTGGCGACAATCGGAACTTCGGTGCCAACCACCAGCGATGCTGTTTTTCCGTCCCGAACAGTCAAGCGGGGGCTGGACAGAATCTTGATCAGATTATTTGATGCCAGTGCATTGATCAGGGTTTGAAACTGCAACCCATCCGACAGAAATGAATAATTAAAAATATTCCCACCCAGACCCAGCTTGCCTACAGTACCCACGGTTCCGGCGATACTGTTGTCAGTATTCTTCAGGTACATGTTAGTTTTCAGGAACCATTCCAGCCCGTATTTAAGATCATCCTTTAGGGTGATCTCAGCGATGGTAGCCTCCAGTAACACCTGAACCGGCATAATGTCAAGACGGTTTAAAAGGGTTTCCACGGTTTTATATTTCTGCGCGGTGGCATAAATGATCAATGCATTTTTGCTTTCATCCACCGTGGCAAAAACATCCTGAATAAAACTTTCAGTTTCCCCAGGTGTTTCAGTACTACCACTTGTTTTTGCGGTTTTTTGAACCGCAGCACCAGCCTTGATAGTGGCTTGTTTTGTGGTTGTCGATGACTTTTTAGCTGCGTCTTTTTTCGACGTTTGGGACATTCCGATTATATTGGCCAACGAATTTCCAAGCTCTGTAGCCAGACAGTTCTGGGGAAAATAGATAAAATATTGCTTTTCCTCACTTTCCATCGGTACATCAAGGGTTCTGATCCAAAATTTGACCCTTTCCAGCCATTCTTTTTCAGCCGCAAAAAAGATCAGAAGCCCACGCTGCTCTAGCACATTGATCTGCACTCCCTTCGTTGTTGGGTTTGTTGCAATCGGGATGCTTTCTTGGGCCATGATCTCACTTAATTTTACAGCTAGGTCCACAGGATTCCAGAAGGTAACCTTCTGCATCCCCACAAATCTCCCCCGCATAGCCGGCTGGTCCAGAAGATTGATCATCTGCATTGCCTGCTCAATCTGCTCCCTGCTTCCCGTGATGATATATGCATTTTCCCTTGGATCCGGAAAAATGGAAAGCCCCAGAATTTTGGGCAACACTGGGAAAAGTTTATCAATATCCGCATGTTTCACCGGAATAAGCTGCTGAATCTGGCCGGCTACCACCGGAATGTCTTCCAGCGAAGCCCCGATCCCTACCGCGATACGCTTGTCTTTATCACCCTGAGTCAGGAAAAAAATATTATCTTTGTAATACACGGTAATATCATTTTGCGCCAACACACCCCGGACCACCTCAAACATCTGATATTCACTAACATTCTTCTCCAGCTTTAATGTGACATTGCGTTTCAAATCCGATATTTTGGAATCAAGGACATAATTGACACCCAATATGCCGGTAAATATCTGATGAATAAATTCGGTGATCGGCATATCATCAATCACCACGGTCACCAGTTTATTCGGGCTGAAAGGATTTTCCGTAAGCATATCATCTTTATTGCGTGCCGGATGGTCTCCATAAGGAGCCAGAGAAACAAACGGTTTTCTTTCAGGGACCTCAGTTTTGTCGACACCTTTTTCCACCAGCAGGGAATCCGGGGGAGTATCCGTGGAAACCGGTGCGGCATTTGTCATGCTCAGCAGCATTTTGTTCTGAACTGCAGGCGCGATATGCTGGCAGCTTGCTAAAAAGACCAGCGTCAGCCAAAATAACGACATCTTGATATATTTAATCATTATTTTCCGTTAATGGTGAGGGGTTTGTAAACCATGATCGTCACAGGCTCCAAAGACCGGGATGTCAGAACGATTCGGTCCGGCAGAATCCGGGTAACGGCAAACCCTTCGATCGTATCTCCGGTTTTGCAGGCAATTAATTTTTTCTGTTCCTTTGGATTCTCCTGACCCTTGACGCTGCCAATTGAAATGACAGCTTTTCGCGTATCATTAAATATAAAAATCCCTCTCAGGCGGATTTTTCCCTGAAAAGGCTTGTTGCTATCTTCATCAACTATGGGTGGTGCAGGGGGCGCGGCTGCCACCACCACCACCGGCGGCGGTGTGCCGAAAATATCCTGCCATTTTGCCGGAAGCGCGACAGGCTTACGGGTAAACTCCGCAAAGACATATACCGGGTCCGTACTTTTTGCAACCTTCATGCTTTCGATCTCATGATAAAGCAAGTTCACCATGGAGGCAAAAAACAGGGCCAGCAACAAATTAAGGCCAATGACATATTTCATTTTACCTAACTACCTCCAGCCTGCTTTTTCAGACCATAGGCGGAAATTTCCATCGTCACGCCGATCTTGTCGGCCTTTCCGGCAGAGTTTATCTTCAGGGAACCAATGGAGACAAAGCGCTCTGAAGCTTCAATGGCCGCAATAAATGCAAGTACATGATTGGCTGATCCATCACAAACAATCTTTATGGGAGATTGAATCACCTCTCCTTCAACTGGATGAAGCCAGTCCAGACTCATGATTCTGATGCTGTTAAGCGCCGAAAGCTTTTCGATATCTTTCTGAAGTGTCAATTGCAAAGCTTGGGCCTCTGCAACATTTGCATAAAAATAGAGCAGCGTCTGTTCAACTGAAGCTTTTCCTTTTTCCAGAACCTGATTCAGCTTATCGTCATTACCGAGCAGGGCTTTTTTTTTATAGACGCTTCGCGCCAAGCTCTGGAGATTTTCCAGACGCTGATCCTGCCATTGATAAAACGGCGTTAAAACAAACTGTGCAAAAACCAACACACCGGCAATTGCCAGACCGGCTTTTATCCGCCAGGTCATTTCTTTAAACAAAGGGCCTCCCAGGCTCCCCTTTTTCAAAGGAGAGGATTTTTTCATTGGTCATGGCGTTGTATTTGCGGCCGGGTTATATGTAAAGGACAGGGTAAAAACTTCCATGGATGAAGATTGGTCCTGCCGTATCGGTGCCGTATAGCGGGCGTTTTGTATGGCGGGCCGGGCAGACAGGGCTTCCAGCAGAGCCGTTGACTTCGGTGTCATTCCTTTAAGCTCCACCGTATTTCCGGCGGTGACCAACTGAGCAATTAGCGTATTTTCCGGCAAAACCTCATTCAGCATTATCAGGAGGGGAAGTTTGGGAATATGCTTCTGCAATACACCGGTTAGTTCATTTTGCCGCGCATACAGAGCCTCCACCTGCAGTTGATTTTTCATTAGACTAGCAACCCGGGGCGTAATATCCTTATCCGCTTTCATCAAACCAGACTCGGCAGAATAGGGAAGGATCAAAATGACCGCCATATATATCATAAAAAGTGCGACAGCAATAGATAACCCGATTTTCAGATTTTTCGGGTTGAAACGCGCCAGCGATTTTATGGGAAACAGAAACGGCAATACGGCATTAAATGACATATTCATCAGCACCCCATTCAGCATTTCCATATAATCCTGCGAGTCCTCGATTTCCTTAACCGCATATTTTTCTGCATTTCCGCCAATGATGCGGGTAAATGTTTCCTGCTCTATTTGTCCATCACAGACATCCATGCTCTGCGTCAGCATATCCTTTCCAACATATACCCACAGCGCTTCTTTTCCCTGTTTTTGAATATGGTACAGGTTTTGCGGAGAAGCATTTGTCAGAGCCAGAAGTCCGGATTCCGGAATAATGATCATCGGAGAAAGCCGATTCAGCCATTCCACTGCGCGTGGGTGAATGAACCACAGGTTAACCTTGCACCCGCCGTCTGGAATATCCATTTTTTTCATCAAAAACAGCGGCGTATCAAAAGGCGAATACGCAGGGATATCCATGACTACAGCTTCCCGAATCTCTTTGGTATTGGCAAAGGAAAAAGATCGTATCGTTTCATAATAATGATTTTTCCCCAATACTATCAGATGGGTTTTCCTGGCATCATCAATATCCGCTTCGGCTTCAATGAATCCCTTTCTGACCTTCAGCGCTTTTTCCTGCCCCAAATACAGAAAATGACTCCCCAAGAGTGCGGCCGGACCTATATGAACCATTATCGTTTCCACTCCGCAACCCAGAAAGGGGATCGTTGTCTTTGGCTCTTTAAAACAACCAACTCAATATGCTCTGTTGCATTTCCTTCGGCGGCGTTAATTTCGATCTTGATCCAGCCACGAGGGAAGAATAATACATCTTCGCTTTCCTGAATGCCGGTCAGTTGTCTGAAAATAGCGCTGGTTAGCGTCCATTGATCTCTTGAATCCACAATGGTTTTTACCATGTTAGCATCCAGCAGCAGGGCTTGCAGCATTTCTTTACTCATGGTCATGCAATTGATCTGGCCCGTATGCCAGTATATCAAATCGTCTTTGAGGATATTTAATATTTCCGGGTCAAAACCTTTTAAAAGCTTGAGTTCGTCGATGGTTTGAATATAAAAATTCCGCGGTGAATAAGGCAGCTTCGCCGCTTTGTAATCAAACGCTTCTGCGCCATTTAACCGATTGAAGTCATCCGCATCTTGCCAATCCGCCAGCGTATCAATAAATTGCTGGATTTTTTCAGGTTTTTTGTACAGCCGATTTAATAATAGCTCAAGATATCCTTCGTCAAACAGCGGGGAGATCATTCCCGAAGTATCCCTTAGCTTTACCGTTACGCCTTTTTCGATTTCTATGGGTTTGCCATAAAGATTCCATTTTAGAATGCCGCCGTTTGGTTGATGTATATCCAGAGCATAATTGTTAAAGGTGGAAGTGGATAAATTATACAAGACAGTACTCAAGGCGCTGTATGATTTCGTGTATGCCTTGCTGCGGTTGTTGATCTCCTCCGCCATGCGGATCTTCTGGCGAACAGTATAGGTAATGCTGGTGGCAATGACAATGACTATCATCGAAATCACCAGTACTACGGGCACGGCAAACCCTTTTTCTCCGGTTATTCCACTAATTGGGCTGAACTTCATTACTGAAAAATGCACCCTTATAGGGGTTATGGGATTTCACCTGAAACGACAGCGTCTGATCGCCATTTTTGTCGGCAAGAGATATCTCAATGATATCCGGCGTTGTCTTTCTGTCTTTTCCCTGATAAACATTCTGCCATCTCTTGATCGTTTTATAGTACTCCA
Source organism: uncultured Desulfobacteraceae bacterium (assembly GCA_903839535.1). GTDB lineage: Bacteria > Desulfobacterota > Desulfobacteria > Desulfobacterales > Desulfatirhabdiaceae > RAAP-1. Next base: position 10,707 of record CAIMCT010000159.1, on the reverse strand, counting down.
GTTCATCATCCCACACAATCTCCCAAGTACCATAATATCTGAATGTTACCTTGGACAGTTCATCTGCGATTGTCATGCTTCGTGAATACGCGATTTTATCACCTTGATATTGGATATATGTGGCATTCAGCGGCGCTTCTTCATAAATCAACGATAGGGTTTTTTCTTCGCTGTTTTTTTTTATGAAAAACCTTCCTGCAGCAGCAGAACCTTTGAAAAAAACGGATGACAGGGTTACAAACTCCACGGATGTGCTGTTTGCGTTAAAAAAAGGATAATGCGCACCGGCTTTTTCCGACTCCGGATCGGTGATGGAATATTCGGTTACGGATTCAATCGCGCTTCTCAGCAGGGAATGTACCCGGTATTCTTCCATGGCGACGTAAGTCAAAAGCTTATTTGAATACCAGATATTCAAAAAAAAGGATTGCGCCAGAAATGCCAGATACACAACAAGCCCGATAATGGTCGTTGAAATCAAAACTTCGATCAGGGTAAAGCCATTTTCCTTTTGCACGAAGGACAGCCTATCTACGTCCACAATTCGTAATTCATTATACTACTGTGTCAGCATCCACACTATTTCATCATAAATATATTCAGCAGTTTTGACGTTTTCACCGTTTTCATAGCGAATAACCAGATGTGTCTTCAAAAGAAACACCACATAAAATCCAAATTCATAATTGCCAACTGCGCCATCATAGGTATCTACGATATTGCCGGATGATTTGACTTGGGTGGCATCAAAAGAATACGTTATTTTTTGATTATATCGGCCGCCGCCTTTGGGCTTATTCTCGAACAACTGGCGCTTTACCTGATCCATGACAGGGGGCAAGGCATCCGCTATCACAATATAAGCAGTCACTTTTTCGACAGCGCTTACGGCCGACCTTACTGCCAGATATCCAATTGAAATTGCGGAAAAGGTAATTACCGCAGCAACAACCACCTCAACCAGGGTAAAACCACTGTCAGTCCGATACATCGAACAATTTCTCTGTCTCCAAAGCCTGATAAGAAATCTTTTCGGTATCGGAGAAACCATTGCCGTTAAACGTCACAATTAGAGGGTTAAACGTCATCATCTTAAATTCTATCGTTGCAGCCTCTCCCTCGATGGTCACACCATTGTCCCTGAACACCATCTTCAGCGGAACCTGCCGGATAAACGACCTGTTTTTAACCCCTGCAATGCAATCCCGCAGTTTCTGTTCTTCGGCATGAAGCACTGCCTTATCATATATTCCCATAACACGCGGGCTTACGAGGGCTGCAGCAAGGCTGATGATGATCATCACCACCATCAGTTCGATCAATGTGAAGCCGCTGTTTGTATTATTCATGAAAGAAGTTTAATTAACATGGATTAACAGGATATGGATAAAAAAGAATTCTTTCTGTTCTCGCATTATCCTGTCTATCCATGTTAATTATCTTTTAATAACGAAATGTTATCTAAAAACCGACTTCATTCAGGGATACAATACTGAGCAGCATGACAATTACCACGGAGCCCACGATGGATCCCATAACAACGATCATGACCGGTTCAATAATTTTGATCATGGCGGAGACGCTGTTTTCATAATCGGTTTTGAGCCGGATCTCCATTTCATGAAAAATGCCGGCCAGATTTCCGGTCTGCTCACCAATTTCTATCAGGCCGTCAAACGCATCAGAGAAAAGCTCCGTTTTGGCCATGACAACGCTGAGTTTATTCCCCTGCCGGACCTCATTTTTGACGTTTATGAGTTTATTTTTGACAAATAAATTCTCCACAACCTTGACTCCATATTCCAGGGCATCCGAAATTACAACTTTATTTTTCAATAAAATCGCCAGAGATGAAACAAACCGCAAATTTTCCAGCGTCAGATACATATTTCTGACTCCAGGGATTTTAAGCATCAGCGCATCATAAAACCGGACAAACCATTTCTTTTTTCTTATCCTTGTGTAAAGAAATCCCAGTAGAATTCCACCCCCTAACATGATCAACTGATATTGCTGAACGAAACTGCTTATGGACAGCATGAACTGGGTATAAAAGGGCAAGTCCTTCATCCCGGCAAATACAACAGAGAGTTTGGGAACAATGAAGTCGAACATGAAAAATACGGCCATGCAGCACAGCACAAATATGAATGCAGGGTAAAACAGCGCTTCCAGGGTTTTTTGCCGGATCGATCTTCGAAACGACAGATTTGCGGCCATATCGCTGAAAGACTCGCCAAGATGGCCGGTGGCCTCGCCAATACGAATGACACTGGTATAAAGGGGATCGAAAACATCCGGATATTTTCCCATTGCCACGGAAAGGTGTACCCCTTTGCGGATTTCCTCATAAATATCATTAACGAGTTTTTCCAGCACTTTGTTGGATCTGCCATTTTTAATGATGTCCAGTGCCCGGTCAATCTTAACGCCATTACCAAGAAGCAACGCCAGCTTGGATGTAAGCACCTCAATCTCCGCCAGTTTGGGTTTTCTGTTGAATTGAATGAAATGGCGCAGCCTGCCTGAACCCGCGCCGCTTTTTTCAAGGCGAACCAGCGTAAGTCCCATTGCCTTGATTTTTGTTCTGGCGGATATAACTGTTGGCGCAGACAGTTCTCCCTCATTCGCACTTCCCACGGCATCGTAGGCTTTATACTGGTATTTATTCACTATCCGCAGACCCTGTAAACCTCTTCAAATGTTGTCATTCCTTTGATCACTTTCAGGAGACCATCCTCAACAAGGGACCGGATATTTTTGTCCTGCATGTAAGCTCTGGCCCGAACCGGAAACGTATTGTCTTTGGACATCGCTTTCACTTCAGGATTACACCTTAAATACTCCATGAGACCGATCCTGCCCTTGTATCCGGTATTGCTGCAAAGCTCGCACCCGACAGCATTTCGGATATTCAGGCTTTCAATTCCATATCGCGCAGCCAGTTCTTTTAAATGATATGTGGCGATAATGTCTTTGTCAACGGTTGCGATGCAGGAGCAGTTGGAGCATAACTGACGCGCCAGCCGCTGGGCGATCACCGAAATCAATGACGAATTGATCAGAAACTCCGGAAGTCCCAGGTCCAGAAGCCGGGTATATGCCGTTGGCGCATCATTGGTATGGACGGTGCTGAACACCAGATGCCCAGTCAAGGACGACTGCATGGCAACGCGGGCTGTTTCTCCGTCACGGATCTCGCCAATCATGATGACATCTGGATCCTGCCTTAAAATGCTTCTTAACGCCGAAAGAAAATCATATCCAATGTCCGGACGCACCTGAATTTGATTGATGCCTTCCAGTTGATATTCCACTGGATCTTCAATGGTGATGATTTTTTTTTCTTCACTGTTAATGCGATTCAAACAGGAATACAGGGTTGTGGTTTTACCACTGCCCGTCGGCCCGGTCAGCAGAATAACGCCGGCCGTCTTTACGATATCTTCGTTCAGAAGCTTGGTCAAATCTGGTTCAAGGCCCAGTTGGCTCAGTTCATATCCCACAGATTCCTTAACTAAAAACCGCAGAACAAGGCTCTCGCCTTTGGCCAACGGCAAGGTGGAAACACGAACGTCAATTTCTTTGGACGATATGCGCATGGATATTTGACCGTCCTGCGGCTTTCGACTCTCCGCAATATCCATGCCTGATAATATTTTAATTCTGGATGCAATTGGAAGCTGCATTTTCATAGGTAGAAAATCGATATCGTGCAGCATGCCGTCAATGCGAAACCGGACACGGTACATTTTATTGTACGGCTCGAAATGCAGGTCTGATGATCCCCTTTCCACTGCCCGCGAAATCAGGGAATTGACCATATTGATGATGGGCGCCTCGGACGCCATTTCCCGCAGCCGGTCTATTTCATTATCCGAAATATCTCCAATATCATATTCATCCCCGGCGCCTGCTTTCTGGTGCAGCCGCAAATCTCCCTCGATTTCCCGTAATTGGGACTGGGTTAATATCACAATTTCTTTCTTGATATTCAGATTGCCAAGATATTGATTCACCTCGTAATCCAGGGGATTTGCACAACCGAAATAAAGTTTTCCATCCACTTCGTTAACCGGAAACCATCCTCTTTCGGCCAGAAAAAACGTATTAACATCCGATATGAATTTCAGGTTGTTGAAATTGATCAAACTTCTGTCCCCTTCTTTCAACACCCACAAATTTAACTGCTCGGCAAGCGCCAGAACCAGCATTTCTTCAGAAATAATGCCCATGTTCAGAAGAATGGAGCCAATCGCACCGCCATACTTGGTTTGGTACTGAAGGCCTTTTTCAATATCCCTGGGATCAATATTATTATTTTTTATTAAAATTTCGCCTATCAACATAACCAGAGCTGACCTTCAATTCATTTTTCTTATTGGAAATATACTGTTCATTGCTATAACCCGCGCTTCCGCCACTCTCCCGATAGGCGAAAGAGCAAATATATCAATTTGAACAACAGACAAATAAAACCATATCAATATATCAATACCCGTCCCCCATTTTCACTCTGTAAAAAACATCTCGGGTCAGTTCGGCCGTCCGGCGCCAGGTAAATTCCGCTGCGCGGTTCATGCCTTTTTGAATCAGTTGGCATCGGATATCCTGATCACCGGCTATATGGTCAATCGCAAAAGCCAATTCTTCGGCATCGCTGGGATTGATCAGATACGCCGCCTTGCCTGCAACTTCCGGCATGCTGGAAACATTGGAGCAGACAACTGGACATCCGCAGGACATAGCTTCCAGAATGGGCAGCCCGAAACCTTCATATAAACTGGGATAGACAAATGCCGTTGCACCACTGTAAAGACACGCCAGGGTTTCATCGTCCACATAGCCAGTGAACACCACCCGCTCTTCCAGGCCTGCACCTTGAATCATATCTATCCAGGATTTGTCTCCCCAGCCCTCCCATCCGGCAATCACCAGAGGAATATCGATTTTGCAACACTGCAATGCCTGAATGAGAAGCGGCAGATTTTTGCGTGGTTCCAGGGAACCCACAAAGAGCAGGTACGCCTGTGGCAGGGAATAGTTCCTGCGAACCCGCTGAATGGCTTCAGGTGTTCTTTGGCAAAAATGCGGTGCTGATGCCTCCGGAACGACAGTCACCTGCTCTATCGGAATGGACAATATCTCACAGATTTCGGTTCGAACAAATTCGGAAACTGTAAGAATATGGTCGGCGTAGTGCATTCTGCGCTTTCGAAAGAAATCATAGAACCAGACCCGCTCACGCGGATGCATCTTCGCGTGTGTAATCAGCGAAAGATCATGAATTGTGTAAACCGTGGGAACGGAAGACATGGCGGCCGGCACAAACCCGGTCTCATGATACACATCAAATTGGCGATGTCGGCAGACATGCCGCAATAGCGTTTCAAATTTCAAACAGTTCGCCGTGCGCAGGGCAAATACCACAGGATCGGGAAGCTTCCATATAGCAGCAGTCTCCCGACTCCATTTTACTGGATCAGCCTGCTCAGGCATTTGATTCAACGCACGCTTGCCGTCAAAATAGATCACTTCTTCATCGTGCAATTGCTCGAATGCCAAATACAGTTGCCTTACATAACGGGATATTCCGGTTAACAGGCCGACCAGAGGTATGGCATTGACAAGAACCTTCATGATTCTCCCGCTGAGCCCCCAGTGAATAGCGGGTTTGTGGATCGGATGACATGGTTGGCTGCAATGGATGCGCCGAAAACCGCCCAGAAATAAGGGGATATAGAGATTGCGCTATCATTAAAGAGAGCTGTCCCCAAAAAACCTGCCCACCCAGTAAAAAAGCCAAGGCCAAGTACCTCAATGTATGTTTTGGCCTGGACCTTCCAAAATATCTGAACCGAACTTGCAAAATGGAGCAGTAACATTAACATAAAAGCAGCAAACGTGATAAGGCCAGTATTAAACAAAATCTGTAGAAACATGGAATGCATTTTGTCAATAAGCAACGTCATCGGATACCCGACAACCGTCCTATATACATCATCCTGGGGGAAAACCATAGCAAAAGTATCCGGACCTGTCCCCAGCAAAGAACGGCTTTTTAATCGTTGTTCCAGGGCGCGCAAGTATATGTATGCGCGGCCTCCTCCAACATGTCCATACTTAATGATCTTCTCATCAAAGAACGTCTTGTTCTTTGCCTGCACCAACGTAAGGCGTTTCTGCTCATCATTCATGGAATCCCACCCGGATGGCCAAACCTTCAAGCTATCACCCGCGAAAACGCCTGTGATCTTCCCACTGATTGGCCCGCCGGTATATATATCCATCCCGATATAAACAGAGGTAAATAGGGCGAACATCAAAGCCAACAACATGAATTTGCTTTGATAATGTTGTGCAAGGTAGATAATCAGGTATGTAAAAGCAGCAAAAAGACCAATAGCGCCAGCATGTGACATTAAAACGGTGTAGGCTAATGAAAAAATACCGCTGTCACCCAAAAAAATGACTTTGAACTCCGCACTCACTGCCCCACCGGTATATTTGTCCATCCCAATATAAATCGGAATAAATAAGGCGAAGATCAAAGCCAACCGCATAATTTTGCTGCGATAATGCCGCGCAAGGTAGATAATCAGAAAAGTAAAAGCGACAAAAAGGCCAACATTGCCTGCTTGGGAATTGCAGCCAATAGCCAGGACAAAAATCAACAGGGTATAGCACAATAAAAGAGTACCGCCTCTTTTAAAACTCTGGACAAACAGGCATAAGCAAACAGCAAGGGGCAAGGCGATACCTGCTATATTACCACCGTAGTTCGTATTGTAAAACGTAGAGTAGATGGTTCCTTTGCCAAATGCAAAGTCTATATCTAAGGTGATAAATTTTAGTGGCAGAATTAACCACAGAATGAAATTGGAACGAAAAATATCCATACCCAAAAATTGAAATGCACCGATTAATGCGATTACTGTAGTTGAAAAAATAATCGCACCTGTAAAATAACGAAAATCGGTATCCTGGCGCGGCAAGAAAGCGCAGGCGGCAAGCAACAAACAGTATGCAAGCCAAACCCAGACACCTTCATAGCGATCAAACATCCCCCCCCAGGCAATCGGCGCCACGGGAGAAAATACTGCACTGAGCAAAATCGAAAAAGTAAATACAACCCAAACTATCCAAAAATATTTTGTTTTCTGAACGAAACTCAGACACTCGTCTTTCCTATTGTATAAGCAAAACAAAAAGGAAAGCAAAAGTACAACTGACCAAAAAATAAACCAGCGCATTTTACAGAATGAAAAAAAATCAAAATTACTATTGGAAAACCAGAATCCTCTAAAATCTCTCGGCACGGGACGAACCGAAAGATATACGATCAATGGGGTTACAGCCAAAATGGCGACAACGGGTATATACCATAAAAAGGCAAAACATCTATTTAAAGCATAATTTTCCTTTTGCTGACCAGCCAAAGCCATGCCCCCGCTATTACAGTTTAACCTGAATCGTCGATATCTGCATCAACATGGCGATTGGAGTGATCATTATTATTTTCCGACTCCCAACTGTTTTGAGTTGAATGCCTGGATGATTTCCTTATTTTTTTGCCACCACTCCAGAATAAATGTCATCATAACCAATAGAAAAAATGAAGCAAAAAAAGTTACCATAACAATAACCCGCTTATTCGGTTTAATATGTTTTTCTGGGATAGATGGTCCGGAAATAAAACGATTGTTTATGTTAATTCTTTCAAAGCCTTGAATATCAATTGAGATATTATTAAAAACTTCTTTAGTTGTATCTTTGTTTAAATCTTTGTTTTTAAATAGATCATTTTTAATGATCGGGAGTTGCGATAACAGAAAATCACCGTTTTTATCCGCTTTTTCCATCATGCTCATACAGTTGGAAAAAAACTCCTTATAAAGCATTAATTTTTCCTTTGCCCGTTCCAGATCGGCAAGTCCGCGTCGAACATCCGCAAGATTGGATTCGATTCCCACCAGTTGCGTGACCGGAGACAGATAATGATATCCCCCTTCCTGAATCGATACCAACTGGCGATCTTCAATTCGGGCTGATTCCGGGTATTTTTTCACAATAGCCTGAATATCAATCGCCTTATTTGTATATTGTAACAACTGGAACTGATTGGCAATAATGCCATTTTCGTTTTTAGCCAACTCAGAATCGGCGTTATTGTATCCATCCTGAATATAATTAAAAACCTTGATATAATTCAAGCAATTTCTCATGTAATCACCCAGAAAGCTGACAACATCATGAGCATTCCGGGAAATATCCGCTTCATAACTTAAGTCAACGCCAATTACGACGTTTTTCTGATCTGATGGCAAATTACCAATTTCACGAACATCTTCCTTTGTATGGGTAAATATTGGTTTTATGCGCTTTTTGATGTTCTCTGAAGTCTTGAAGCTCTCATTTATTTTTTCCCACAAAGTGAATTTCTTTTCATGATTTGCAAATATTTCCAAACGATCTGGATCATAAAAAAGTGTTAAACTGTTTTTAAATTTTGCATTTGGCATCCCGTCAACCCCGAGTTGATAAAATCCAGTACTGAGATACCCCTTTGGAAGCATAAAGCTGTAAATCGCCGCCAGAAACGTAATCCCCAACGTACCTAACACAATCAGTTTTCTGCGTTTCCAAATAATCAAAAACAATGAAACCAAATCAATCTCATCTTCATTCTCACGATCAGTCATCCAAACCTCCTAATTAAAGCACGCACTCCGCATATTGCACCACATACTCCGGCACGATCTCGTTAAGTTTCGCCTTTATCGCGCAGGCATCAAAGGTATCGGCTATCTGATAAAGCTCATTCAGATGCCTCATAAGCCATTCCCGGTATCCGTCTTGGCCGCCATGGCCGTCGAAGCAGCCACTGGAGCGCAAAACCATTATGTCTTCATGCTCGGTGCTGACTATGCCCTCGCCTTCGGTGATGAGTTCTTCGTACAGCTTTTCGCCAGGCCGAAGGCCCGAATAAACAATCTCGATATCCCGGCCCGGCTCCTTGCCGGACAACCGTATCAGGTCTTTGGCCATGTCGGCGATCTTCACCGGGGTTCCCATCTCCAGAATAAACACCTCACCGCCTGTACCTATGGCACCAGCTTGCAATATCAACTGACAGGCTTCCGGAATGGTCATGAAATACCTGGTCATCTCCGGGTGAGTGACGGTCACCGGCCCTCCTGTTTCAATCTGCCTGCGAAAAAGCGGAATCACCGACCCGGTGGAACCCACTACATTTCCGAAGCGAACAGCCATCATGCGGGTCTGTGGATACTGATGCGCCTGGAGCAACTGCTCGCAGCAGCGCTTACTGGTTCCCATCACATTGGTTGGCCGGACGGCCTTATCGGTGGAAACCAGAATAAAGCGGCCTACATTGAACTCCACCGCCTTTTCCATCATCACCTGCGCCCCCCGGATATTGTTCCAAACCGCCTGCCATGGATTTCGCTCCAGCATCGGCACATGCTTGTAGGCCGCCGCATGAAACACAACATGCGGACGGTATTTCCGAAACGTCCGATCCACCAAAAGCTCGTTTTGAACCGCCCCCAGCACCGTCACATAATTCAGATACCCCACACCATGCTTAAGCTCCATCTGTATCTCGTACAGGCAAGGCTCCGAGACATCCATCAGAATGAGCTGTTTTGGATTGAAGCGGAGAATCTGCCGGCACAGCTCCGACCCGATAGATCCGCCAGCCCCGGTTACCAGCACCACCCGGTTGTGAAGGTAGTCCCGGATCTGTACTTCTTTCAGCTTTACCGCCGGCCTTCCCAGCAAATCCTGGAAATTGACATCCCTAAGAGCCTTGACACTGACCTTGCCGTTAATCAGCTCCCCGATTCCAGGCAGTGTCTTGAATCGCACGCCACAGGCATCACAGATCGAGACAATATGGCGCATCTCTTCACCCGTGGCGGAAGGTGCGGCAATCAGTATCTCAAGTATCTCATGGCGTACCACCAGGTCGGGGAGCCGCTCCACCCGGCCCAGAACCGGAATGCCGTGAATCATCAGCCCTTTTTTTTCCCGTTTGTCATCCACAAACCCCTTGACCTGATAGTTCATACGGGGATTGTCCATGATTTCCCTAAGCGTTTTTTCTCCGGTATCCCCTGCTCCGATGATCAGCGTTGGAATCCCGGGTTTTCGGAGCATAGGAACCCGTTGACCATTCTCAACTTTTCCAGCAAACCGGTACTGGTACAGAATTCGGATTACCACACGCATTCCGCCCACCAGCACAAACGTCAGTATGCCGTCCAGAATAAAAATGCCCCGCGAAAACCCGCTGAAGCGATTCATAAACAGCATCATAAAGATCAGCATCAGGCTGGACACCCCAACCGCCTGAATCAGCCGCCACATATCGCTAAGCCCTGTATAACGCCACATTCCCCGGTACATGCCATAGCCATAAAACACAGCGACTTTTATCACCAGCAGATATGGCAGTACGGAAAAAATGTTATCCATCTGTCCGTCGAGTTGAAATTCAAACCGGAGCAGATAAGCTCCAAGGTGCGCCATGAGAAACAACACCAAATCAGTCAGGAGGATTATGTAAAAGTTCTGGTTTTTAATAAGGTTAATGGGCATCCCTCATATTACCTCAAAAGTAGTTGACACTTTTTTTGATGAGCCCAAATGGCCTTGATCATCATTTCAGTCACTGCTATGGAT
>CAIMCT010000158.1 GCA_903839535.1 uncultured Desulfobacteraceae bacterium | reverse complement strand
TTATCTGCGCTTTTCATAAACTCCCTCTCCCAGCGGGGGAGGGTTGGGGTGGGGGATCAAAAACGTAAAATTATGCCGGTTCGCAGTATACCCTACCCTAAAGGGATGGGGGTTTTACGCCATTCTTATAGAACTGTGATTAATTGCGGTCAGTATTGACGGTGAGCAGATGGTTTTGCAGTAGGCGCGGCAAGACGTTCGGAAAGGCGACTGTCCCTCCTACCAGTTTTGCCGCGTTTTTTCGGGATTAGCCCTCAAAAATTCGTCGAGGAGACTGTGGTATCTTTACCATCAACAGGGGAAAAAACATTTTGGGGGCAACGTTGATAACGATGCAGAAACCGTTAATTGATGTTGCGTGAGCTGTTTTGAACATCTATATTCAAATACCGCTTCGGGGGTTTTATACTGCGAACTGGCATAATTTTACGTTTTTGATCCCCCACCCCAACCCTCCCCCGCTGGGAGAGGGAGTTTATGAAAAGCGCAGATTATGCCAGTTCTCAGTATATGACAAAAAAAGAATCTTTCTCTTTGTTCCTATCGGCAAAAGAGAAAGATATCAAAGTAGATGCAAAAATTGACTGGGAAGCCAGAAAGAAGGCATGGCTGGAATATTTGAATGCTCTCTACGATCTTTTTAGTGGCTGTTTAATGGATTTTCAGCATAAGGGTAAGTTAAAAGTGTCAAAGGACTCAATTGAAATAATAGAAGGAAATATTGGACCTTATCAGGCGGATAGAATGATTATTGAATTCGCTGATGAAAAAATCATTCTGAAACCAATAGGAACCATTTTGATAGGTGCAATGGGTCGGGTAGATATGTCTGGGAAATATGGCTCTGTCAAAATTGTTCTTGTTGATTCCCGTATGAAAGGAATTAGAGATCAGATTAGAATTTCAGTAGTTGAAGGGGACAGTCTCCCCCCAAAAAAACCTGATAGTAATATTGAAAAAGCCGTCAATTGGGAATGGCGATTTGTCTCAGCGCCGCCAGCAAGCCTTTACCAGCCGGTAAACGATGAAACGATTTATTCTGTTATCATGGAACTGTCCAATGGCTATAAACACGCATGAAAGGATCAACCACAATGAAGTATGTCGTCAAGCCCCTTGTTCCGGATGATGTTTACACCGACAGAACAGAATTTCTGGACTATCTGTATCACGCCGCCAGAGAAGCCGCTCATCGCAGAACCTCATCCACCGTGCTGCTGGGCAGACGACGCATGGGAAAAACCGAAATCTTCAAGCGCGTGATCAATCGCCTGTTTTTCGAACAGGATATAAACGACCCATATACCGTCATTCCAGTGTATTACAGTTTCAAGGAAGAAAAAATCGACCGATGGGAATTCGCAATCGGGTATGTTGAGAATATTCTGCGCTGGATGACGGCATTCAGACTGCGTGATCCGGGTATTATTTTGACCCGAAAAATCAAGCGGCAGGAGCTTGTCCCGTTTATACGATCCAAACTGGAAATGACCGTAGGGCTGGACGGCGCGCTGAGACAGTTTGAATCGTTTCAGGAAAAAGATATCACAATCCCGGAAGAAGAAGCTGTAAGCTATCCCCGGCGAATATCTGATTATGATGATTTTACGATTGTCATGTTTCTGGACGAATTTCAGAATACCCGCTTGCCCCAGTATGATTTCAGCATTGTTGGCTACATGCAGGAAGCTGTGGAATCACCAACCTGTCCCCATTTTGTCACTGGCTCCGCCATGACGATTTTAAGCCGGGAGATTATTGGCAAACGGGCGTTGTTCGGAAGATTTGACAGCGAACCAATCAGCGAAATGACCGCTTACTGGGGAGCGGAACTGGCCCGAAAAGCCGCAGACTACTACCGTGCCGATGTCGCCAGCCTGATGGCGCCGGTCATTGCAGAGCGATGCTGCTGCAAACCATTTAACATTACAGCAGTGGTCAAGCAGGCGGCGAAAACCGCTATGGCGATAACCGACGAAGAAACCCTAAATCTGATACTGGCGGTGGATCTGTCTTCCGGGTTTATCTGGGGAGAATTGCATGATCAAGTGACCCAATGGATCGAACGTATCAACGAACATAAAATCACAAAATGGGTGCTGTATCTGTCCGCAATGGATGAAAACACCGATGAAAGCCGGCGCGGAGAGTTGAAACTTGAACAGATTCAGAAACAGCTCATGGATCGCGAAGGTCAGCGAGTATCCATTGAGACTATCCGGGATGTACTGATCAAGCTGTCGCGCGGTGATCTGGTGGAATATCTGGAGCTGGGCGGATGGTTTCGCAAGGTGGATGACCCGATTCTTCTGGAGTTTCTGAAAGTCTGGGGAAAAATTGAGGTAGAAGGGCAGAATGCCTACGCGGTACAGGAAGAATTGGTCAGGCGGTATCAGAAACAGGAACGTAGATTCCGGGAATACCGGGGATATCTGGCGGAAATTCATATGAGCCAGATTCTGTGGAATACCCAGCGGAAAAAACTGCCGGGCCGGTTTTTTCAAAGCACGGAAGATATTCAAATGCCCCATGCGTTCATCTATATTGTTCATCGGCATAGACTGAGGTCGGGTAAAGGACAGGAAATCGACGTTCTGGGTGCGGCATGGGGAGAGCAGTGGGTGTGTCAGAGTAAATGGGTGCAGGGCAAAAAGATGGGTTTGGACGTACTGACTGCGTTGTGGGGGCAGGGCGAAGCCGTGAGAGCAGAAAAAGAACCGGATGTTGTGCGGCTGTGGCTGTTTGCCCAGGATGGTCTGACCGGGGAAGCTGAAGTCTATGCCAGGGAAAAGGGTATTTTGTGGTCATCCCGTCTGGAGATGGATGAGCTGCTGGACTATGTGGGATTAAGGCGGCTACCGGAACTGAAGCCGTAGGACTGCGAATAATAGCCAGCCACCCAAATCGGTTGTAATGGAAGCTATCGGGGTTTACAAGGGAAAGAAGACGCATGATTTTTCAACCTAACCTGACCATACTACCGCCGCCACAATTTCAATTATGGCAGGAACTTGGCGCGACTCCTCAACATTTTACACTTTATGGCGGAACAGCGCTTGCATTGCATCTTGGGCATCGGGCTTCCGTTGATTTTGATTTTTTTTCCAATCAGCCTTTTGATCCAGACGCGCTTGCCGCCGCCATTCCGTACCTCAAGGGAGCCGAGCGGGTGCAGGTTGCGCCAAACACCCTGACATGTCGTGTTGAGCGCGACGGTCCGGTTCTAATTTCTTTTTTTGGCGGACTCAATATTGGGCAGGCGACACCGCGCGATCAGGCCCAAGGATGTGAGTTGTTTGTGGCTTCTCTGCTTGACATTGCCGGAACGAAAGTTGCAGTGGTGCAGAAACGAGCCGAAGCTAAAGATTATGTGGATGTTGACGCGCTGTTGCGGCACGGCATTGACTTGCCGACTGCCCTTGCAGCAGGTCGCATAATTTATGGGCGCAGCTTCAACCCCATGATTACGTTGAAGGCGCTTAGCTTCTTTGATGATTTGCCTACACTATCCGCAGAAGTGCGAAGACGGTTAACTGCTGCTGTTGAGGCCGTCGATCCGGCCAACCTTCCCGCGCTTATGCCCTACGTTATATGGATTGATGAGAATGGACACGCGCCATGAAATCTTTACCCGCTACGCCTATACTGTTGAATGTAGCTCGTCGGGTTGTCTGGTTCAAGGAACCGGAAGAAGCGCTTGCAGATGCGGTGCATTTTCTTGCCCATGTTATGACCTATGGTACGATTGAGGATTTAAAATCGCTAAAAGGCATAGTTGGGAAAGAAGAGTTTAGCGAGGTTTTGGACAACGCTCCTCCAGGCATCTTTGATGCTCGTTCGTGGGCATACTGGAATCTGAAATGTGGAAGGCAGCCCTCACCGCCATTGCCAATACGCGCAGGACTTCAACCAGTGCAATCAGATATTTGATTTTTTTAAAAACAGAAAATCGCCGCACTGGGGTGCGGCGATCCCAGAGGCGATATCCTTTGTCTCTGGCTTATCCGGCTGCTGCTGTTAAATGGTAACATCTCAAAAAGTTCTTATAAAAGATGAGAAATGAGGGCGGCATTGACTATGACCGGCACAAGATCATGAATCGCAGCTAATTACTTCCCAGAACTTGGCGGATCGCCTCGCTAAGTTCCTTGAGTTTATAAGGCTTGCCCAAGAATACCTGAGGCAGTTCGGTATGGTCGCCGGCCATAACTGCCATAACCTGGGCCTTATCGTAGCCACTGGACAGGATTACCGGTATATCAGGTGAAAGCTTGCGCAGAGCAGCTATCGTCTCCCATCCATCCATGCGCGGCATGGTCAAATCGGAGAGAACGTAGTGGATATCATCCTGATGCTGCTTGAATATCTCCACAGCCTCAACGCCGTCCATTGCTTCAAGCACCGTATATCCAAGGCGAGTGAGCATCATTCTGGCCATGTTGCGCACCGGCTCCTCGTCTTCGACAAGTAGTACCGTACCGCTGCCTTCAATCTTGGAGAATTTCTCTGCTCGGCCAGTCTGTAGCACTCCAGGCATGGCTGGTAAGTCTGGCTGGCAGGGAAGTTCTTCAGTTGATACCGGGAAAAAAACCCGAAAGACACTGCCCAGACACGGTTTGCTCTCCACCGTGATCCCCCCACCATGAGCACCTACAATCCCCAGCACCACGGACAACCCCAAACCGCGGCCAGTGAAATTTGTGGTGAAAAAAGGATCGAAGAGCTTATCGATATCTCTATCCGGAATCCCATGACCTTCATCTGCGACTTCCATGCAGGCATAGACGATTTCCTTCGGCCGCCAGTTGATGGGGAATCGCTTTAAAGCGGGAATATCCGTTAGAGAAACCGTCTTGACTGTCAGAACAATGGCATCCCTATTCTCGCCAGCAGCCTCCCAGGCATTAGTGATCAGGTTGATGAGAACCTGCTGTATCTGGCTTGTATTTGCACGGATGACCGGACCGCAAGATGGGAGATCGGCTCTGAGAATCATGCCTTTCGGGGCTGCGGCTTTAAGCAGGATCAGGCTTTGACGGCATGCTTCGGACAGGTCCACGGGTTCATGCTTGCCGAACGTTTGCCCCAGATAGGTCAACATCTTACCACTGACCACCGCTGCTTTGCGAGCCGCCTGCATGGCTTCGATCAGGAGGATATTAATCTGATTTTCACTCCGTGGCAGGTCCTCCATGGCCATTTCCAGGTTTCCCATCACTGTCTGGAGCTGGTTGTTGAAATGGTGGGAAATAGCCCTGGCCATGCGGCCCAGGCTTTCGACCTTCTGGAGCTGCTGGTTTTGGGCCTCAAGTTGCGCCTTTTCCTCGGCCGTTTCTTGAAGCATCCTCTCCGTGCTGCGCCGGTAGAGAGCAATCTCAACGGCTGCCTTCAGTGTCTCAGTTTCAAAGGGTTTGCAGATATATCCCATGGGGGTCGTTAGTTTGGCCCTGGACAGGAATTCGTCGTTAACGTAGCTTGTGACGTAGATGACGGGGATATTGGATATCAGTTTGATTTGACTCGCCGCCTCAATTCCATCCATCTCGCCGGTCAGAACAATGTCCATCAGCACAAGGTCAGGGGGGTTGTCCCTCACGTTTCTGATGGCCTCTTCCCCTGAAGTCACTATGCCGGAGACAATGTACTCCATTCTGAGGAGTTTTTGTTTTGTAGTCTCAGCGAATGTCCAGTCATCTTCAACAATCAGTATTTTTGCATGTTCCATATTAGTAGCACCTTTTTGTATTTACTTTACTATGAAAAAATTTTTAAAGTACGAATCACACGAAAGACACGAAACAAGTAAGGGCGACCGGCCGATGGCCCCTAACGCCTTTGTGTGAGAAACGCTCTTGTAGCCTACGCTCTTGTAGCCGACACAAGAGCGTAGGCTAATTTTCATTCATGGGGCCTTATAGACCATACCATGAGCGTTTAGGTGATTCCCAACAAAGAATACC
>CAIMCT010000157.1 GCA_903839535.1 uncultured Desulfobacteraceae bacterium | reverse complement strand
CTATGACTGGAAGGCCATTGTAAACTTTCTTCCTTACGGAAAGAGAACGGATATTCGGAAACTCCTGAAGAATGCGTTCAATTTGTGAAAAATATCCTTCAATCATCTCAATTCCTGGAGTCGCTGCTCATTTTCACGGAAGATTTCATAGATTCCTGACCATACTATGAAATCTTCATTATCTCCCAATATGCCCTGTTCAAACTGCTGGTAGAATTCCTCTGTTGTTATCCGGTATTTTTCTTCAAATTGCTTCATATCTAACCTGAGATTCAGAATACCCTTCTGTAATTCGGTAATCTGATAGGCAATAATATTCAGGGCGAACATTTCTTGATCATGGGTATATACTGCGAACTGGCATAATCTGCGCTTTTCATAAACTCCCTCTCCCAGCGGGGGAGGGTTGGGGTGGGGGATCAAAAACGTAAAATTATGCCAGTTCGCAGTATATGTCAGAATTTTTTTCAGTTTCTGCTCTGTTTGTGGCTGAATATGCAACTGTAAATTCAACATATTTCCTCCTCTGTACAGTACAACTTTTTGGGAAGGATAGAAATGCCTTTGTCTCTTTGGCAAAAAACAGCATCGTCTTCAACATTTCGCAATGTTGCACTAGCCAGATCGAACAGTGATTCTGCTGTCCCCCTACATCAGATTGAGTAATAAATACAAGATTTATTTTGAACATCACTCATGAAGAGGCATTCATCGCCAGGATTCGCCGCGATACGTTTTCTTTGTGGCTCAACGATTCAAATATATCTGGGGGCATCCTTCATATTACCTCAAAGACAGCGGCGGATATTCGAGCATTTGGTATGCAACCATATTGGGCTTGACAACGCCAAATTGCAGTGTATATTGGCGTTATGTTCGCCAGAAAAAATCAATTTAAAGCTGGAATCTCATACTTCGTATTGGGACCACGAGGTACCGGGAAGACCTATTGGCTTCGCCATCTCTTTCCTGATGCGGTCTTCGTGGATTTGTTGGAAGCACGGACTTTTAACATGCTCGCCGCAGATCCACAGCGCCTCGGCAATCTAATTGGCGCTTCCGTCGATGGGCCAATAATTATTGATGAAATTCAGAAACTGCCGTCCTTGCTTGATGAAGTTCATCGCCTGATTGAGGCGCGCAACCTTTGGTTTATCCTAACTGGCTCCAGCGCGCGCAAATTGCGTCGTTCCGGTGTCAATCTGTTGGGTGGTCGAGCAATTACGAAACATTTTCATCCTCTGACAGCCGCCGAACTTGGCGATTCCTTTGATTTGGCCAAAGCGGTCAGATTTGGACTGCTTCCTTCTCTCTACGACCCATGCAAGAATGTGCCTCCCGATGAATACCTCCAAGGCTACGTCCAAACCTATCTGAAAGAAGAAGTGATCCAGGAAGGTTTGACGCGAAACTTAGGCTCGTTCTCCCGTTTTCTGGAGGCCGCCAGCTTTTCTCAAGGGCAGTTGCTGAATATCACCGAAGTCGCCCGTGAGTGCCAGATCAAGCGCAAGCTCGCTGAAAGTTATTTTGACATCCTTGAGGATCTTCTCATCGGCGTTTATCTTCAACCTTTTCAGAAACGCGCTCGGCGACGAATTACACAGCACCCCAAGTTTTTTCTTTTCGATACCGGCCTCTTCCGCGCCGTCCGTCCCACAGGTCCGCTTGATGTCCCGGCGGAGATTGACGGGGCTGGTCTCGAAACCCTTGTTCTTCAGCACTTGCGGGCGATAATAACATGGCGCAATTCGGACGGAGCGATAAGTTATTGGCGTACTTCAACCGGGCTGGAGGTTGACTTTGTGGTGTACGCAGCCGATGCCTTTGCCGCGATAGAAGTGAAGCGCAAGCGCAATATTGCATCTCGTGATCTCAATGGTATGCAGGCCTTTGGGGACGAGTATCCTGAAGCGGCCAAGATTATCCTATACGGTGGAGACCACAAGGAAACAATTAATGGCATCCAGTTGATCCCTGTTGCACAGGCATTGCCGATCCTGGAACGCATTATTTGGCCGGAATAAGGACTGCTGTGGAAACGCTGGCCGGAATGCGGCCTGGAATCGTATTCCCTGATGATGAACCATCCTTTTTTTAGTTTTTCTCTGCGGAAAAATCTGTTGACAAGAAAATTTTCAAAGGTTACTAAGTCGTTTTATTTCTATTTTATGAAATCAAACGTCGCTGACGTTTTCAACAATGCAAAGCATAGGAGAAGCGAATCATGTCGAATGGAAACCCTGCTATCGGGTCTGTGTTGGTTGTCGGTGGTGGCATTGCCGGAATGCAATCCGCGCTGGATCTGGCCAATTCAGGCTATTATGTGTATTTGCTTGAAAAATCGGCATCCATCGGCGGTGTCATGTCCCAGCTCGACAAGACGTTCCCGACAAACGACTGCGCCATGTGAATTATTTCCCCAAAACTGGTCGAGGTCGGCCGGCACCTGAACATCGAACTTAAAACCCTTTGTGAAGTTAAAGATATCCGTGGCGAAGCCGGCAATTTCCAGGTGGAGATTGTCCAGAATCCCCGTTATATTGACGAATCAAAATGTATCGCCTGCGGCGCATGCGCAGAAAAATGTCCAAAAAAAGTGGACGACCCCTACAACATGGGTCTTTCCAAACGTAAAGCCGCTTATGTGGAGTACGCCCAGGCTGTACCGCTGAAGTATGCGATTGATCCGGAAACCTGTATTTACATCAAAAAGAAGAAATGCGGAGCATGTATAAAGATTTGCCCGACAGGGGCGGTTGACTTTGATCAAAAACCCGAAATTGTCACCCTCAACGTGGGATCTGTTATTCTCTCTCCAGGATTTGCGCCGTTCAATCCGGAAAAATTCGACAACTACCAGTATGCAAAACTGCCCAATGTCATCACCTCCCTGGAATTTGAACGGATACTTTCTGCTTCCGGGCCCACCATGGGTCATGTTTCCCGGATTTCGGATCACCAGTCCCCGAAAAAAATAGCCTGGTTCCAGTGCGTAGGCTCGCGTGACATGAACAAATGCGATCACTCCTACTGCTCATCGGTCTGCTGCATGTATGCCATCAAGGAGGCAGTGGTCGCCAAGGAACATGAAGGCGACAGTCTGGATTGCGCCATCTTTTTCATGGATATGCGAACCCACGGCAAGGACTTCGAGCGGTTTTACGACAGCGCCCGAAACAAGCACGGAATCCGCTTTATTCGAAGCCGTGTCCACACTATCACCCAGGTTCCGGAAACCGATGACCTTGAGGTGCGCTACATTATGGAAAATGGCGAAATAAAGACGGAAGTCTTTAACATGATCGTCCTTTCCATCGGAATGGAAACATCTCCGGAGGTGGTCTCGCTGGCGCAGCACCTTGGCATCACCCTTACCAAGGGCAATTTCTGCGAAACTTCATCTTTCGAACCGGTTTCAACGTCAAGGGCCGGTATCTATGTCAGCGGCTCTTTTCAGGGCCCCAAAGACATTCCCCAGGCAGTCATTGATTCTAGCGCAGCGGCCTCCGCATGCGGCGAGATACTCTCTACCGCTCGCAATACCCTTACAAAAATTCCGGTAATTGTTTCTGAAACCGATATTGCTGGCGAACGCCCCCGAATCGGTGTCTTTGTCTGTAGGTGCGGCATCAATATAGCCGGCGTGGTGGATGTGCCTTCAGTTGCGGAATATGCCAAAACCCTTCCCTTTGTGGAATTTACCTCAGACAATCTCTATTCCTGCTCTCAGGACAATCAGGACAGCATCACCCAGCTTATCAAGGAAAAAAACCTCAATCGGATTGTGGTGGCGGCCTGTACGCCCAAGACCCATGAACCGCTTTTCCAGGAGACCCTGATCAGCGCAGGACTCAACAAATACCTGTTTGAAATGGCCAACATCCGCAACCACGATTCCTGGGTTCATAAGAGTACGCCGGAACTGGCTACGCAAAAAGCCAAGGATCTCGTGCGTTCAGCAGTGGCCAAGGTCGCCCTGACTCAGCCTCTGAAGGAAGCGGAACTTCAGGTAAATCAAACCGCGCTGGTCATTGGCGGGGGCATATCCGGGATGGCGGCCGCCAGCAGTCTTGCCCGGCAGGGATACCAGACCCATATCGTGGAAAAATCCGCTCAGCTCGGCGGACAGGCTCTCAACTTGTATCAAACCGCCAAAGGCGAGAGAATTCAGGAAAAGCTTTCCGGATTAATTCAATCGGTTGTCAAAAACAGCAGTATCCAGGTTCACCTGAATACGACTCTCAGCCAGGTGGATGGGTTTGTGGGTAATTTTAAAACCACACTTTCGTCAACTGCTTCGAGCCAGGTTATTGAGCATGGAATTGCAGTGATTGCTACCGGCGCAGTTCCCCTGGTTCCAACGGAATATGACTATGGCAAAGACCCTCGTATCCTTACCAGTCTGGAGCTTGACAGAAAACTCATTGATAAAGATGCATCCCTTAAATCCCTTAATGCAGCGGTTTTTATCCAGTGTGTCGGATCAAGGGAGCCGGATCGGCCTTACTGCTCAAGAGTTTGCTGCACTCATTCCATAGACAATGCTCTGGAGCTAAAAGAAGGCAATCCAGACATGAACGTTTATATCCTTTATCGGGATATCCGCACTTACGGCGAGCGGGAATACCTGTACAAAAAAGCCAGGGAAAAAGGGGTGATTTTTATACGGTATGCTGTGGACAATAAACCCCAGGTAGTCATGAATAATGGCAGGCTCGTGGTTAAGGTTACAGATCACATTCTGGGCCGTCCCATGGAGCTGGAAACCGACCTGATTTCCCTTGCAACAGCCATCGTCGCCAACCGGGATGAAAAACTGGCCGGCTTCTTCAAGGTTCCGCTGAACGCCGACGGCTTTTTTGTGGAACGACACGCCAAATTGGGGCCTTCGGAGTTTGCAACCGACGGCGTGTTTCTTTGCGGCATGGCCCATTATCCCAAGCCCATTGACGAATCCATTGTTCAGGGGAAGGCCGCCGCCTCCCGCGCTGTTACCCTGCTGGCGCGTGAAAACATTCATACCAGTGGAACCATAGCAGAAGTCATGCCTACGGTATGCAGCAACTGCGGGGTCTGCGTTTCGGTCTGTCCGTATTCTGCGCCCTCGTTTATCGAGGAAACAGCCCGCTTCAATCCGGGGAAGGCCCAGATCAATCCGGTGCTTTGCAAGGGTTGCGGGCTTTGTGTGGCATCCTGCCGCTCCGGGGCCATTCGGCTCAAGGGCTTTGACAATGATCAAATATTCGCGCAGATATATGCGCTGAATGAAGCTGTTTAATTTATGGATCCAAATTGCCGGCCGCAGCCTTTAAGGATCGCATCCTTTATGGTGGTCGGCGTTTTGGTAAAGGAGTTAAAATAATGACCGAGTTTGAACCCAAAATCGTCAGTTTTTTATGCAACTGGTGCAGTTATGGGGCGGCGGATCTGGCCGGGGTTGGGCGAATGGAATATCCGTCCAATATCCGGGTGATCCGGATTCCCTGCACGGGCCGAATGAGTCCCAAATTCTTCCTGTCGGCGCTGAGTGAAGGGGCCGATGCAGTCTGGGTATCCGGGTGACATCCCGGCGAATGCCATTACCTGGAAGGTAATTATTACGCCCGGAGAAAATTTGGACTGTTTATGAATTTAATGGAACACATGGGAATTGAGCCGGGGCGGCTTCAGTTTTCCTGGATCAGCTCTGCGGAATCCACCAAGTTTGTCGATGTGGTCAAGACCGTTACAGCATCCGTAAAGGCCCTGGGTCCAAATACAAATTACAAAAAACAAGCAGTTAAGGTAGCATAACATGTCCGGATACCAAGATAAAATCAAGGAAGCCGCCAGTCGGCTTCTTAAGGAAGGAAGCGTTGATATGGTCATCGGGTTTCGAAAGGGAACCCTGCCGATGATGAATGAGCCCTGCTTTATCCGTCGGTCCGAAGATGTCCATCAATTAGTGTGGGACAGCAACTGCGGCATCAACCTGGCAAACTATCTGACCGATCGGAAGGAAAAGATTGCGATTGTAGCCAAAGGATGCGACTCCCGAAACATCGTAACCCATATCATTGAAAACAAGATCAAGCGGGAAAAACTCCATATTATCGGCGTTCCCTGCCAGGGGATGGTGGATAAGCGCAAGATCATCTCCCTGTTCGGAGAAGAGATTCTGGATGTCACGGAAAATGGCGATGACCTGAAAATCAAATTCCGGGGCAGTGAAAAAAGCCTGAAGAAAAATGATGTGCTTCAGGAAAACTGCGCAACCTGCATTCACCGAAACCCTGTGCTTTTTGATGAACTGGTGGGCGAATTGGTTACAGAGCAGACTGGCGTGGATCGCTATGCCGATGTCAACCGGGTGGAAGCCCTCTCGCCTCAGGAAAAATGGCAGTATTTTGAAGACCTGCTCTCTCCCTGTGTTCGTTGCTACGCCTGCCGCAATGCCTGTCCACTCTGTTACTGCCCGACGTGTTTTGTGGATGAATCCCGGCCCCAGTGGGTGGGCAAAAGTCAGGACCCCGTTGATATCCGCACCTTTCATTTTTTAAGGGCTTATCACTGTGCCGGCAGATGCACGGATTGTGGCGCCTGCGAACGGGCCTGTCCGGTGGGCATCAAGGTTCGGCAGTTTACCAGCAAACTCAACAAGGACTCGTTTGAAATGTTTGGATGGGAAGCCGGAATGACCCTGGATCAGCGTCCGCCGCTGGATACGTACAAACCGAATGACCCCAATGATTTTATTAAATAAATAAGGTCTGTTACCATGAAAGTTTTCACCATCGACAAAAAAGACTGGGACGCCGGCATCGAAAGGACAAAATTGTCTTATCAGGTGTTTGGCCCTGTAAAAGAAAAAGAGTGGCATTGCTTTAAGGCCCTTGACAAGGACGAACAGCCGGACATGACATACTCCAACACCCGGCTTTCTCCGAAATTTCTGGTTCAACCGCAGACAGAGCCGATGTTTACCTACACTCTGGATGAAAGCCAGCCGGATCATCATATTCTGAAAGAAGTCAACAAAGACACAAGCCCCAAGGCGATGGTCGGTATTCGGCCCTGTGATGCTTCTGCGTTTCTGCTGGTAAAACGCAATTTCGATGCTCCGCAGTACCAGGACCCCTACTGGCTGAAGGCTTACAACGCCATCACCTTTGTGGGGTTTGCCTGCAATGATCCTTGCAGTACCTGTTTCTGTACATCAGCAGGATGTGGACCCTTTCATGAGGCCGGTCTGGATGTGCTGCTGGCGGATGATGGCGACCGTTTCCTGGCGAAATCCCTGACGGATAAAGGCGATGCGTTTCTGGCCGCCGCCGGATGGAAAGTCCAGGCGGACGATGCCGGAAAAATTGAAGCCATGAAACAGGCGGCTGAATCAAAAATCGGCTCTCATGTTTCAACCGGGAACCTCAAGGCCAAGGAAACCACGCAGATATACGATGCGCCTTTCTGGGAGGATACAGCATTCTCCTGCATCAACTGCGGTACCTGCACCTATTCATGCCCCACCTGCTGGTGTTTCGATATCCAGGACGAAAACCGGGGCAATTCGGGTGTCCGGCTCCGGAACTGGGATAGTTGCATGTTTCCGCTCTTTACCATTCACGGTACCGGGCATAACCCCCGGGGCGCCAAAGTGCAGCGGGTCCGGCAGCGGTTTATGCACAAGCTGAAATACTATGTGGAGAAATACGATAACGGAATCCAATGCGTGGGTTGCGGTCGGTGCATCCGTCTCTGTCCGGTTAACATTGATATTCGCAGGGTTTGCAATCTTATGAATGATTATGATCCAGCAGCCTGCGTCTGCCCGGCTTAGCCAGAAAAGGGGGTTTACTGTGCAAAATCCATATTTGCCTTATCCGGTTCGTATTGATGAAATCATTACTGAAACCGAAGACAAGAACTTAAAGACATTTAAATTTGTCTTTCTCGATCCAAAGGACGAAGATAGATTCGCCTATAAAGCCGGTCAGTTCGCGGAATTGTCGGTTACTGGAAAGGGTGAAATCCCCATCGGGATCGCCTCTTCTCCGACTGAAAAAGGATTTATAAAATTCACCGTGAACAAGGTAGGTCTTGTATCCACCTATCTGCATTCCATGAAGGTCGGGGACATCATGGGACTACGTGGGCCGCTGGGAAATTCCTATCCCTGGGAGACCATGGAAGGAAAGAATGTGGTGATAATTGGCGGTGGATTCGCTTTTACCACCTTGAGGTCATCCATAGTATATATGCTGGATCCGGCGAACCGTTCCAGGTTCAAGGATATCAATGTCATATACGGAGCCAGATCGCCCGGCATGTTGCTGTATCGGGATGAACTGGCCGCCTGGGAACGCCGCGACGATATTAACATGCACATCACAGTGGATGCGGCAAGTGATCCGGGCTGGAAATACAATGTCGGGTTTGTGCCGACCATCACCGAACAAAAAGCGCCCGTGGCTGGTGATGATACTTACGCCATTATCTGCGGGCCGCCCATCATGATCAAGTTTACCCAGCCGGTACTGGACAAAATGGGATATGCGCACGATCACATCATAATGTCGCTGGAAAACCGGATGAAGTGCGGCATCGGCATGTGCGGGCGGTGCAATGTGGGAAAAGAATTCGTATGCAAGGATGGGCCAGTGTTTACGCTGGCGCAGTTGACGACCATGCCCAAAGAATATTAATAAAAGCCAAAAGCTGAAAATCGACGGCTAAAAGCTTATGAATGAAGGTTTTTGATGGCTGAAGTATTCTTGGGTTTTTGGTCTGAACAAGAGCAATTCTATTTTCATATTGACAATATTCGGTCAATGCTATAGTTAGGGTAACTTATTCCATTAAGATTGCAGGCAGAATGCCATAAGTATAATTATTATAAACCAAGGAGGAATGTAAATGCCAGAAATCGAATTTCAGGGATCAACGTTTGTGGTTGATGAGGATGGTTTTATTGATTCGTACCTCAACTGGTCAGAAGGTTGGGTACAGTTTGTGAAAAAAGAAGAGGGTATCGACGAGCTTAACGATGAACACCGCAAGGTTATCACCATGCTCAGAGAGTACTACGAAAAGAACGGTATCGCACCGATGGTTCGCGTACTGTCCAAGGTTACCGGCTTTAAACTGAAACACATCTACGAGCTGTTTCCGTCAGGTCCCGGCAAGGGAGCCTGTAAAATGGCCGGCCTTCCGAAACCAACCGGCTGCGTCTAATCTCGTTTGATTTAATCCAGATGAGTGGACAGGCCAGTTTTATATTTTGGCCAAGATAAATCTGTTTTTATCGTTCGTTTTGTGTGCTAAAGGTCTTGCAAGCAATTGCAGGACCTTTTTTATTTGTACTGCAACCTGGATTATCGTAATCTTCCAGCCCCTCCCCCCTCCCGATGGGAGAGGGAGTGAACGGTTACGGATTATCAACTGGGGTTTCCATAAGCTCCCTCTCCCAGCGGGGGAGGGTTGGGGTGGGGGATAAAAAACGTAAAATTATGCCCGTCCGCAGCATGATTCACCCTCACGAATGAGGTCAAATAACGTGAAAATATCGGTTGTTGCAATCTTTTTTGTAACTGTGGCTTTCCTCCAATGTCTTATGGGAAATTTGGTCTCACCTGCCCTGGCGGATCAGTCGCAGTCAGTCTCACAGATGCTTTCCCTGATTCATGAAAAGGATGCCGTGCTGTTAACCGATCCCCAGGGGAAGATTCTGGCATCCAAAAATGCCGAAAAACTGCTGGTTCCGGCATCAACCCTAAAAATCCTGACCGCTTTGGTGGCGCTTCACTATCTTAGCAAGGATTTTCGATTTGTCACCGAATGCTATTCAGACAAGGATCAGAATCTGAAGATCAAGGGGTTCGGTGACCCCTTGTTTGTATCTGATGTAATGCCGGATTTTTCCAGACAGCTTCAAGCACATATTCATAATTACAAGGATCTGGTTCTGGATGATTCTGCTTTTCAGCAGCCCCTGCGGATTCCAGGAATCACCGCGACCACAGAGCCTTATGATGCGCCCAACGGAGCATTCTGCGCAAATTTCAACACCATCAGCTTCCAGAAAACATCCGGCGGCAAATACATCAGCGCAGAGCCCCAGACCCCACTGGTTCCTTTTGCTTTATCCCGCATCTGCGCTTCAGGAACGAACTCCGGCAGAATTGTTTTTTCTCATTCCCATGGAGAAAGCGTACTGTATGCCGGTCATCTGGTTGCCAGTTTTCTGCATCAGCAGGGGATGTCATCGTCCGGACAGATTCGAATCGGCAGGGTTAATGATGGAGATATGCTCCTAATCCGGTATGTTTCCCCATATCTGTTGACTGACGTGATATCCAGACTGATGGAATTTTCCAACAATTTTATTGCCAATCAGCTATTTATTACCGTAGGCATTCAGGCGTATGGACTGCCAGGTACAATAGATAAAGGCATTTGTGCGTCACAGGATTTCCTGCGAAAAGAACTGCAAATCGAAACTATTCAGATTGCCGAAGGATCGGGGATATCAAGGGAGAATAAGCTTTCTGCAACTCAGTTGGATCAACTCCTGGTACGGTTTTACCCGAATCGGTGGTTGATGCGAAGGCTGGGAAACGAGCTGTTTAAAACTGGAACACTGGACGGGGTTCGCACTAGGGCGGGATATGTCGAAGACGGAAAAGGTGGAAGCTATCGGTTCGTGGTCATGATCAATACTGCCGGCAAAACTGCTGACCCAGTGATGGAAATCATCCGCAGGCTGACCGTATCTTAAGGTAACTCAAATAAAATAACGGGGCTATGCACTTGACTGTACCACACACCATATATTGTGGTTGTCCATCACAATCAACATGCTACATGTTGTGGTCGGTACAGTCAAGTGCATAGCCCCGTAAAATAAATTTTACATGGATATAAAAGTACTCTTCTGAGCTAATTGCAAAACCTCCGGATCATCCAGGTTTTTTTGGAGATCGGTCGAAAAATGGGGATAAAACGTAATATAATATATTGAAATAATTTAATAAAGTAGTTAAAAAGTGCTACTTTCCTTTTCACGCTTATGCCGGACTTAACCTTAACAAGCAGGATGAAAATATGCACGGTATCATCGGTCTTTGGAATACCATATAATCAACTCTTTTCCCATGGCTGGAAGAAGAGTTGGACCCGTTAACGGAAAAACAGAAGCATTTTGTATCGTCATTGAACTTATTAACCCAGAACCTTTCCAGAAGCAGTTTAACTGGATTGGCAATGGACGAAAGCCGCAAAAGCGGCTTAACCTGTTAAAAGCGTTTGTGGCCAAGGCTGTCTACGACTTTGCAACCACGGAGATTCTGGTGGAACATCTAAAATCATGCAAGAATCTTAGACGGCTGTGCGGCTGGGAAACGGTCTGGGAAATTCCGTCGCTGTCCACGTTTTCCCGCGCTTTGGGTCAGTTCGCGGAAAGCGGGGTTCTGGTATAAATACATCGTGCCATGATACCAAGCAGCATAACAATTTGGTTTTGTTATATTTATTGCTATTGTGTTGAATATAAAAAGATGATAAAAACAGGAAGCTTGGAATTATGACGATAAATCCGGATTTTATTGCTCCTTGCGGGCTTTATTGCGGGGTCTGTGCGATTTACATCGCACACCGTGGTAATAACCTCAACTTCAAGGAACGGTTAGCGAATCTTTACCAGGGAAAAGTTGAAGGTAAAGGCATACTCCCCAATAGTGAAAATCTTTCAATGGGAGATATTAAATGCTGCGGCTGCCTGTCTGGTGAGCTTTTTATGCATTGCCGGCAGTGTGAGATCAGGGAATGCACCCAGAAAAAGGGCTACACGGGATGTCATCAGTGCAATGAATTTCCTTGCCAATACATTGACAATTTTCCAATGGCTATTGGCAAAAAGGTTATGTTGAGGGCTATTCCATATTGGCGGGAGTTTGGTACTGAAAAATGGATTGAAGATGAAGAAGCCCGCTATATTTGTCCTGAATGCGGCAATAAAGTTTTCCGTGGTGTTGTAAAGTGTAATCAGTGTAAAGTGAAGTTGGATCTGGACTAATTTCTTCGGCAAGAAAAAAATAGTCCATCTATAGGCGCACAACATGGCAGTTGAAGTTGTACCTCAAAATATGACCAAAGGAGGCACCATGAACGAGAATACCATTAAAATCAGACTCATGAAGACTGACGATTTTGATGCAGTGGTTGGTATTGACGAGAAAGTACTCAAGGTTTCCCGTCCGGAGTATTATGAAATGAAGTTTGAAAGGCTTTTTAAATCCAGGGAATATTTGCCCACGTCACTTGTTGCAGAGGCAAAAGATGGAACGGTAGTGGGGTTTGTAATGGGGGAACTCTATATGGGAGAATTTGGTATTTTCCAGGAACAAGCAACCCTGGATACCATCGGTGTTGATCCCTATTGCCAATTGAAAGGTATCGGCGCGCAGTTGATTAGTGAATTTATGGCTCATTTGAGAAGTCTCGGCGTTAAAAAAGTAAACACCCTGGTTGACACGAAAGATTCCAAACTTACCCATTTCTTTAGCGCAAACCAATTTAGTCCCTCCAAAACCATTAACCTGGAACGAAACCTTTGATGTCTTTGGGGTCAAACGCCCCTGAAAACAGGGAGATAAAATGCCTGAAAAGCTGAAACCAAATTATATTGACCATATCAGTATAGCCGTCAAGGATATCAGGGAGGCTGAAGAAGATTTCAGGCTGACTTTCGGATGGGAAGCCGATGGACGTTATTCTGACAATGATGAGAAGATCAATGTAGTGTATTTCATGATAGGTCAAACGGCTCTCGAAATTATGGAAGACATGGATGGAACAGGCGAGGTCGCCAAGTTTATTGATAAACACGGCGAAGGGATTATGGTGTTCTCGATCAATGTGGATAACACCATTGATTCGCTCGAACTGCTCAAAAGAAATGGAGCAAGGCTACTTGATCAAAAACCACGGTTTGCCAAGGAGTTGAAAAGACACTTTGCTTTCTTGCATCCGAAACAGTGTCATGGAGTGCTTGCGGAGGTGATTGACGGCAAATACTGATTCCGTAGAAAGCATTGCCATGTTTATCAATAAGTCAATTAGATAGCCTCAAACCGCTTGCTGAAATAAATCAAGGAGGGAAACCATGCTAAGGCTCATGCTCATATTCTTCGCATTTCTACTTGCAGGTTGTGCTTCCGTAACACCACTCGATACTGAATCTGGCAATCCGGAGGTCATACTTACGAATATCAAATCCGGCTGCGTTCGGTCTATGTTTATGAACAGTTTCATAAATCAGGGCTATACGATTCGGAACGTGTCGAATACGCAAATCGTAGCCGGCAAGACAGCAACTAATGCTTCGCTCTGGCATCACACTTTTTACGGCGGTGCGCCTGAAGAGCGCGTCACAATTCTTTTTTTCCCGATGGACACTCCGGATTCGCTGCAAGTTATCAGCACTGCCGCATATATCTCAGATCCTGCTACTGCTTCTGAAAAGGTATTTGCTGTTCAAGGAACACAGGAGGATCAGATTCAGTTGACGGCTATGAAAAATATAATTGAAAATCGTTGCAGCAAATAGCCCTACTTCTGCGAAACAGGGAGCAAATATACTGCCAACTGTCACAATCTGCACTTTTGGACCCCCACCCCAAGCCTCCCCCGCTGGGAGTGGGAGCATAAGGAAAGTGCAGATTATGCCCGTTTGCAGTATATCAAGTTAATGGCATCCACAATATCCACCGATTCTGTATTGGTCATTGTGGTGCCTCCCCGCCATGACGGCATACAACGGACATCAGGAAGTTAATGACACAGACGGGGAACTGGAAAGAGAAAAGCAGGGATGAAGCTATGGACTGGATTTGATTCAT
>CAIMCT010000156.1 GCA_903839535.1 uncultured Desulfobacteraceae bacterium | reverse complement strand
GTTGCTTAATAGCATAGAACAAATTTACCGTGCTCGGAATATAATTGCAACTATCTGAAAATTAATATAATAGTAGATCATTGCCCCGACTTGAGGGGTTTGAGACATCGCTAGCATTTGTAGCCGCCCGATAATAGGACGTCCGAATCATTGCCCCGCCATGAGGGGTTTAAGACATCAGATAACTTTTTCCAAATATTGCATCAGTCTCCCGAATCTTCATTGTCCCGAATTGAGGGGTTTGAGACTCATCCGTTAAAACGTCCTTTAATCCCTGACTTTTTGGTATCCTAATCATTGCCCCGTCATGAGGGGATGAAAAACTGAAACAAAGCATCAACGCCGCATCTTGTTTTTGGCTGCTTGGATGGATTAATCACGGTTACTGATCCGGGATTGATCGTAATAAAATACCCTGCCAACCAGTTTCATTTTGCTTGATCTTGCGAGGCGTGCAGTACAGATACTTCCCGGATACCTTGTCTCATTATCCGGTTGAAGAATATTATTCTTGACTTAAAGTGCTGATATTCATACAGAGTAATATAGGATTTTTGAATAGTCACATTGTGTAAAAAATCTCCAAAAAATGAATTTCCCTACCACTTATGAATGATCCAAGTTACGAAAATATTGATGTCGTCAATTATCTCGATGTGAACGCCGAAGTTGTAGATGGTAAACTTCGACCGTTTAACATCGGGAATCCAGATTTTCGCATCTTGATATGGTCAATCGGATTTTTCTAAGAGTAGACTGAGGATGAACAAAGAATGAAAAAGTTACTCCTTGCTCTATTTTTGACTTCATTACTTTCAAGTGCCGTCCATGCTGGTGATTCTACTGGAGTCACCACTGAAGTATTGGCAAAGACGGGTATAAGCTGGGACGGAAGTCCACTCCCTGCATACCCGGATAAAAGTCCTGAAATAACGATTTTACGAATAACAGTTCCAGTGGGAATATCCTTGCAATTGCATCACCATTCAGTGATAAATGCTGGTTTATTACTAAGTGGAGAGCTAACTGTCATAACAGAAGATGATAAAATGCTGCATCTTAACGCCGGAGATCCGATCGTTGAGGTTGTGAATAAATGGCACTATGGAAAGAACACTGGAAAGGTTCCTGCGGTAATCTTGGTTTTTTATGCTGGTGTCATAGACATGCCGATAACCATTAAGAAATAGTGAACTATACCAAAACCGCTATTATAAAAACCAGGTAAAACCAGATGATTTTATGAAAATATCAGTCCTGTTATACATCTCTGTCATAATCACAATCACTTCGATTCCGCCGTTATCCGCAGAGAGCATTCCAAAGATCGGAAAAACCTGTCCTCAAGGCTATCACATTGACGGGGCCAGCGGGTATTGTATCCCATTCGATGCCAAGAATGCTCCACTGATGCTCCCCAAAATTGGCAATACTTGCCCTACCGGTTATCACATTGATGGTGCGAGTGGGTATTGTACCCCATTCAGTAACACCAAACAAAAAGGTCTGATTCCAATAAATGGACAGACCTGTCCTGCTGGGTATCACGTTGATGGGGCCAGCGGGTATTGTATGCCGTTTTAAGGAATCAATTTGGAATGCTGGAAAGGTGAAGAAAAATCATGGCGAGTAAGAAAAAGCCTCGGAAACAGAAACTGAAAACACTGAAGCGTCAGTCTTCAGGATTACCAGCTCATGGCATAATGGTTTCTGAAGCCATTATGAAGTTGAGTGAATTGTTAATAAGTCGATGGAGAGCTTCACACATTAGTCAGGGGATGATCACCTTGGCGACGATGGCGTGGAATATCTCACTTTGCCCAAAAGAAGAACAAGTCGATGTTCAAGGATTTTTTCTTAATATGCTTCCAGAACAGCTCAGCGCCAAAAACATTGCGTCATTATCAGAGGATATTGATATATTGATTGAGCATAAGAATCGGGATTATCCTCATATCAGGGAATATATTCTCGATTATCAGCCCTCATTCTCAGGTGATACGGTCACATTGATGGTCGAAACAGCACCAGTACCAGAGTAAATTTAGAAAAGGGTATCAGATAGTTAGGAACTTTGTAAAGGTTCGTCTGTCTGAGAGAGCTTTACCCAATATCACACATTTTGGTAAAAGCTGCGAATTAACGGTGTGAACCAGCTCTGAGTTGTTGAAGGGATTCAGTATGCGTTTTATGTTTCCTAACGTAGAGGTCAGCTACGCTCAGCTTTTAGCACATCCGCTGGAGCGATTTGTTATGCTCCTACTTTGTTACAAAGACAATGTCTGAAACCGCCTTATATTCTTTGCCTTCCCAGTTAAAGGTCATTGCAACACCCGGATTATCTGAAATATTATCCAGATAGCTATTTACATTCTCAGCGATCAGGGGCCTTGCTCGTTTCAACTTCCAGGAATCAAAAAACATATCTTTGTCTACCAAAACAAGAAATAGACGATTCGAAGCATCAAATCTCCGGATGCCTTGATTTTCATACAGCCACTTGACTAATACGTCTGGCTGAGCAATGGCCTTCATCAGGATACTAATGCGACTACTTGCGATATCTGATATTAGTTCTTTCGCTACCGGGCTTGGATGATCATCAAGCTTCCTCCATATGTCCTGAAGCAGGAAGCTATCCGCAGCATCAATGTTAAATGCTATTTTTAATTCTTTGGCGATCTTTCTTAGCAATGTAAGTTCAGGCTTCTTATTGTCTTCTTTCCTTGCATCCTTTATGTACCCTTCTGGCAAATAGGTAACTTTCAAATCAAATGGACGATCCTTTACGAAAAAGTCGATTTTTTTTATTAGTCCAACCGCGGGAAGAACATTCTTGTGATCCTTAAAGACATCCTCAATTATTATAGAACTCCAATGGTTGTACCAAGAGGCAAGCACGTAAGAACGAAGACTGTTATGCAACTCGCCATCTATAGCGGATTCCAATACGTCATACGACCTTATCTTCTTAACGTAGTTATCGACAATTGTTTTCTCAAGACTGTTTTGATGAAGGCCGCCCCAGTCAAAAGCGTTTACCTTGTATAACTCACTGAGTAAACCATCTTCGGCAAGGCGTCTCTCTTCGCGTTCCTGGTGATATGCGACTCTAATAAACGAGTCGATATCCTTATCGGAAATTTTTGCATCAAATAGAATTGACAGCAATTCTCTTGATTTTGTACCTGAAATATTGATGCCAAACTCTTTGGCGAGAGCTTCCATCTGGTCTTTTCGTGATAACGAGCGCAATTTAAGAAAACGCAGGCCTTCGTTGGATTCCGCAAGCTCGCCAATATTGTCAGCATTAAATAGTGAAACAGCAGTTTTGAAATCAATCATTTTGAAACCCTTGCAGGAAGTGCCCTTGACCATGATGGCAAATCTTTGAAGTGATCTGAGATTGCCTGAATATTGTTAGAATTCAATCCCTTGGTGTAAAGCAAGACATAATCCGATTTCAGTCCTCCCGCCCGGTTATCTTGCACCACTGATCCTGCTGAATATTGCATTGGATAACACCCAACAAATGAAAACGAAGTTTCTGTTTCTAGTTGGTGAAGGCTTTCCCAATGGTCAGTGGACCGTGCGTTGAACATAATTGCTATTACACCGTCATTTTTTAATACTCGATTGCAGTCAGAAAATATTCGTAATAGTTTTTGGGTGTACGTTATATGGTCTTTGTTCCTCGTTTTTGCATTTGATATCACAAGTTCGCCAGATAAATCGGACTCATAACCGAGAAAACCATTCCACATCTCACTTAGTTCCAAATATGGTATTCGGTCGCCATGAGGTGGGTCGGTTAGGATTACATTTACTGATTCAGCAGGCAGTTTTTGGAGTAGTTTTTCAGAATCGCCAAGAACAAGAAAACAATCCTTTCCGTTCTGAAAAAAAACTGACGCATCTGCTGTAATGCTCGCCTTACGCGACGGGCCCAAGTCATTTAGTGCCTTGAGCAGTTTATTTGCTTTATTTTCAAAGCAGTTTAGTGCATTGACTTCAAAGTGTTGCATTGGTCGCCAATATCCAATAACCCAGCTTCCCACTTCGATTGATTTTGATTCAATACCTCGTGCCTTTCCGCGCTTCGATACCGCAAATACCATACATGACATTTGCCCTAGACCAGCAGACAAAATTAAACGCAACGCGCGTCGTGTATTTCCGGTGGTCTTTGTTATTTCATCAAGAATACGATCAATTACCTCAAGTGCACGCGGTGTAAATAGCTGATCTATCTCCATATTGCTCTTTGAGTTAATTCTGGAATTCTCGAAGAATCTGAAATTAGATTCATTGTGAGGCGTATATTTGTGGGCATCTTCGAATGTTCTTAATTCATCCCGGTCAACTATTAGTTCGACTCTGCATCTTCCGGATTTTTTCCAGACTTTAACAATAGTACTGTCTTCCCAAAGTATATGGGTTGCAACATCCCCTGTACTGAGTCTGTAAAGGCTATTCACTTTCGGAAACAAATTCTTGTGAAGTGACTGTAGGGCTGATTTCAATTCTCGATGTGTTGGCGGAGAAAGATACAGCTCCGTTAGTTCGAGGCAAATTGGATTAATGTCAAACCCTATAAAGCGCCTGTTTAGATCTGTACATTCTTTAGCGACTAGACCCGATCCTAAGAATGGATCTAGAACAATATCTTCCGGTTTTGTCAGGCGTTCGATAAGCAGGCGCCAAGCTTCGGTGGGTTTCTTTCCCCAATATTTATGAAATCCAGCAAGACCTTTGTAGCCTTCTGGCGATCTGGCAGACAATCTCTCAGGGCTGTCTTCTCGGACCGAAAATTCAAATGCTTCTTGTGATATCATTTCTTCGTCAGTATTTTCATAGTATTCGGTTGGGGCATAACGCAATGTTCACCTGTGAAGTCAGGTGCAACAGATGGTTAGGAGCTTCATAACGGTTCGTGTGTTTGGGATAATTTTGCTTAATATCGCATTTCGATAAAAATTACAAGCGAACGGTATGGACCAGCACTGTGATTTTGTTCTAAAGCATAACTATCTGAAATTACACATATCCAATAAATTGAATATATTCGTTTTTTAAGCATTCCAGCATGTAATGAGCATTCATGATCAGACTTATGGTTAACTATCTGTTATTAAAACCAATACTGCGCAGAATAAAATCATCGTGTATGAACCAGACTCCGAGATGATGAAGGGACTCAGTCTGCGTTTCAGGTTTTCCCATCACCCATAGGTCTATATGTTATGTCTTTTCTAACGATGTAATATTAAAGTGGAAATGGCAGTGTGAAGCTCTGTTGGAACGATGCTCAAGTCAAAGAAACTTTAAGCGAAAACCTTACCGGATCACAGAACAGCAGCGTCTCAGATGTGTCGTTCCAAGGTGCCAATCCTCTTTGAGAAATTATATGATATTGAAATCATATTGAAATAAAGAACCATAACTTATAGACCTACGCGGACGGGCTAAAGGTCTTTCTTTCTTTTTTTTCGATTAGTAACAAGCTCTTTGATCTTGCGGCTTGACATAAGACTCAGAGACGATGTGTTAATATCATTACAAAATCTGGACAGATGTAAAAATCCGAGTTTATCCTTGAGCTTGCAGTCTACCTGTGTGAATGAATTTCCCGTTCTGTTCGTAACTGTACTTTTTTCACATTGGAACGAAGGATATTTTGCTTTTATCGCTTCAAGAACGCTATCAAAGTCGTCTGAGTCGAAAAAGAAAACAAAATAGTCAAGTTTGTCTTCATGAAACTCAAGGTTGACACTAGTATATTTGCTATGTACGCCTGCTACGGTGAAATTTTTTAAAGGCAGTGGACCCGCTTTTGCTTCCACTTCTGCCCTTGTCATGCCGAGTTTTAAACCCTTTATCTCAATTTCCTGCCCGATAGCGACGGTGGATAAACCAATAATTACCAACAATATGGACAACACACGATTCAGTTGAAGCATATCCTCCCCCCCCCTTAAAATCTATCGAATACATTATAACATTTTTGCAAAAATTTCAACGTAATGGCGTGAACCAACACGGTAATTTGTTCTGCTCAATATAAGTGGATAGAACAGGTGGTTTGCCATTTTGGCCGCTCAAGTAAAATCAGGCAATTGTATGGAGAACAAATTTATCATTTGTAAAGAATTAGATTGCACATAATAAACTAAAAAATCAGACTGAATCTCATCGGGAATATCATGACCATCTCAGACTCAGACGAAAAACGCCCACCGAAGCTGCTTGATCAGGTGCGTGGCATCATCTCGGCTGAAACATTATTCCGTCCGCTATGTTGACTTGGATCAAACGCTATACCCTGTTTCAAGCGGCATCCGAAAGATATGGATGGGGCTGAGATCAAAAAGTCTGAACTGACCATGCGTCATGAACACCGTATCAAGACTGAGCTTTCCCACTCCTGCATTTTCAAATAATTCAGACTTCTGGAACTCAAGCATATTTCTCAAGCTGGATTCCGCAACATCGTAAGCTCTTTTTTCGTAAGCTGACGATTTTCAACACCCATCGCTTTGGCTTTACTTTGACATGCTTTACATAAACCGGTTTTCTGGTTATACGATGGAACTGATTCGTGAATGGGACACATCGGCTGTCCCATAATCGGGATATTTTTAATCTCTCCCCTTAAAAATGCAATCACTTCCGGTTCTTTATCAAATTTTAACAGTCCATTATTGATAAGTTTCCATCTACATGAAGAACATAACTGTCTGCCAACATCTGTTACAGATGCTTCAGGATGGTACAAACATTTTATATCTGTGATATTTTGGGATCGCTCGGCAGGTTCTCTGGGTTTATCGGCCCTCTTCACCTTGCCCTTTTCAGCAGCTTTCCTGCGGTTAGCGGTTCTGGGCTTTTGCGTTCGTTCTTTTTTGGGTGGAGTTGTCGCCGGAGAGTCTTCCGCCACTGCTTCTTCTGATTCAATTTCCGCCTCTGGAGTTAAATCTTCCTCCATGTCAACACCGGCATAATCGAAATTCTCAGCCGGTTGATTCACCGGGATATCCTGGGTAATCTCCAAAGATGTCTTTACCAAGCCAACGGTCTTATCCTTGATGTTCTGGAGATTCCTTTGCTTCTGCGTTATCATCTCCTCGATAGACTTCAGAAGCGTCTTATAATCTTCAATATCTTTGGAACAGGCAACGGCCATCTCTTCGTATGATTTAAAAACATCTACAGCCTTGTCGTCGAGTGCACGGTGATTTTGTTCTAAGACATAACTATCTGAAATTACACATATTCAATAAATTGAATATGCTCGTTTTTGTTAAGTATTCCAGTATGTTATGAGTATTTTTGATCAGATTTTATGGTTAACTATCTGTTATTAAAGCCAATATTGCATAGAATAAAATCACCGTGGGTTGCATACCAAATGCTCGAATATCCGCCGCTGTCTTTGAGGTAATATGAAGGATGCCCCCAGAT
>CAIMCT010000155.1 GCA_903839535.1 uncultured Desulfobacteraceae bacterium | reverse complement strand
GCATAGACTATGCCATGAGCGTTTATATATACAGCAAACGGGCATAATCTGCACTATACTTATGCTCCCTCTCCCAGCGGGGGAGGGTTGGGGTGGGGGTCCAAAAGTGCAGATTGTGACAGTTGGCAGTATAGTTCAATTGTTGATCCGATTACAGTGAAGAAAACTATAAATCCAGCAGGATTTTTATGGCGGATTTTTGGGCGGCCATAAGAAAAGCCGCCGTTGCCGATTCAATGGGAAAGCGGTTGGTAATCAAGCTTTCCAGGGGCATGTCGGGATGCTTCGCCATCAGGGACAGTCCATGTCGAAACTGACCGCAGCGGGACCCCATAACAGTGAGTTCATGAATGACTATAGGGGATAGGTTTACCGCCTCGGATACTGCAACAGTGGATTTCAACACAATAATGCCGCGGGGCCGACACAAAGTCATGGCTTCCGCAATACCGGTTGCAGAACCAGTGGCTTCAACCACCACATCAGCGCCTGGACAATGATTGCCGTCATGAGCAATCTTGATGTTGTTCCACACGGATAGCGCAAGTTTTTCCGGGTGATGGCCGATAAGGGTGACGTTTGATGCCACTGTTGACAGAACCCAAGCACAGAGGATACCCAGGCGACCATCGCCAAGAACGACAATCCGCTCTGAGCCGTTCAGGGACAGTTGTTCCAGAATTTCACAGGCGGCCGAAAGCGGCTCGATCAACACTGCCCGATCATCAGAAATATTTGCTGGAATCTCAATCAGATTGGATATCGGAAGAACGCAGTAATCGGCCATGCAGCCGTTTAGCCGATCAATACCCAGGGTTATCCGGCTGGGGCAGTGCCTGCCCTGCCCTTTTTGGCACCATGAGCATTGTCCGCACCCTGCATTAATCTCTCCAGCCACTCGTTTGCCAATCCACCTGATATCCTCGCAAGACTCAACAATCCCGACAAATTCATGGCCAAGTACGCCTGTAAATCCCAGGTAACCGTTTATCAGCTCCAGATCGGTCTGACAAATACCTGCGGTTTTTACCCGGATTCTGGCCCAACCCGGTTGAACCTTTGGAACCGGAAAATTCGGCTTAAATCGATGTTGTCCGTCCAACACAATCGCACGCATCATCTTTCCCTTCACTATGTCAGAATTTGCTGAATACTCCGATTGATGTCAAGTACTCATCGAACTGCCGATAGTTGGCGTTTGCAATCCCATCCTGTTCGTTCCGCCCCAGGTTGGCGGCGATGCTGATATTGACCCCAATATTGGCATTGATGTTATGGCTAAGACCTGTTGAAAGAGCATATAGCCAATCGTTACGAAGTGAGGGGGCGGACGAGCCGGTGGTGAGATTCCCAACAGTGTAGTCAGCATTCTTCAGTTGGCAGTTAAGGTTCCATATTAATGCCGTATCGAATCTATGGCGATAACCCAGGTCAAGACTGGTGTCGAAAGTCGGAACCTGTCCGGTACTCGATACCCATCGGGAACCTTTGTATTTGACCACCACCGTATCATGTTTCGATATTTCGCCTGTCAGTGAAGATTCTCCATAAAAATTCACCTGATTTTTATTGCTTACAGGGGCATTGTCAACGTACCCTCGAAAATCAGGCCCGCCGAGCAGTGACAGGGTAAGCCAATTGAAGAGTTTGCCTTCAACTCCGATAATAGTCCGCTGATAGTCGTTAGTTGAAGTGTAATCCGATTTTATAACTTTATCCTGATACTGGCGCCCATAACGATACCCCAGAAAAATGGCCAGTTGCGAGGATGTTTTGCGACCCAAATCCACCCCGCCATTGATATCATAGCGATCGACCCAATTTTGATATCCGCTGATTGCCTGCTGTTCTGTCAACATATCCCAAAGCTGAAGTGAACCCGTTGGACGGACGAAGAATCGGTCCCAGTCAAGTTGGAAATCAATTTTCGTCCGGTCTTGATACTGATTTCGGCGTTCACGGGGCAACCCATGGGCATAACAGCTTCGGACATTGTCTGGAGCAAGATAGATAGGTGCAATACTGCTACCATCTATGTATTGGAAGGAATTGTCGAGGATGAAAGAAATATTTTCAGAATTCGCCTTGATTTTGTTTAAAATTCGGTGCGCAGTGTTGCTTTCTTCCGATGCCTGGGAATACGTTGCAAAATCAGGCTCATAATTTAGAGACAATACCTTTAACATGCTCTGACCTTTTATCAACGGAGCGAAATCCATACCGATTTTTGGTGATATGGTGGTAATCCAGGAATAGCTTTTCGGCATGCTGTCGCCAGATACGCCCAGAAGGTTATCGTCGTAACTTTCTTTGAGCCCAATGGATAGTTCAGTCATCCAGACCGGTTTGTTCAATACAGATGTGGATGCACCGGAAACCGGTACGGAAGACGGGGTTTCCTGTGTATAAGCAGTAGTGGCTATCAGTGCTACGATGCTAAAAATCAACAGAAATTGGTTTTGAGATGACTTTTTCAGAAGGTGTTTGTTAGATGACATTGTTTTTTTCCCATTTTTAAAGATGTAAAAAGCAAAGAATGTGCCGATAAGAAAACCGTCAACAGGCTTGTAAATTCTTTTTTTTGGCTTTTGCCCATGCTTTCCACTTCCTCTATCAGGTTTTCAATATTGCGCAGGGATAATGCACCCGCCTTCAGCCATTCGGCCTGCTGCAAGGTCCAAAGATAAAAATCCTGATCATATAGGCTCATGGTAACACCTGTCATTTATCATAATACAGTTTTTCGATTGAATCAATATCGTAGTGGCATTTGGCCACGATGATTTTGTTATGCTCGATATAAGTAAAGAAAACAGTGGTTTTGCTATTCTGACTTCTCATGTAGAATCAAACACTTGTGGGGAGAACAAAATTACACTGATAAACGCTCATGGTATGGTCTATGCCGCCCCCATGAATGAAAAATGGTATCTTTCTTAAATTCGATCACCCCATATATG
>CAIMCT010000154.1 GCA_903839535.1 uncultured Desulfobacteraceae bacterium | reverse complement strand
TGCATGACGGTGGCGATACACGGATAAATG
Source organism: uncultured Desulfobacteraceae bacterium (assembly GCA_903839535.1). Classification (GTDB taxonomy): domain Bacteria; phylum Desulfobacterota; class Desulfobacteria; order Desulfobacterales; family Desulfatirhabdiaceae; genus RAAP-1. The sequence goes on along the minus strand of CAIMCT010000154.1, from coordinate 2,509 downwards.
CCTGGCCGAAACGATGATCAATGCATAGAAAAAATTTGATTCAGATAATGGAGTATTCTTTGTTGGAAATCACCTTTATTTTTTACTTATGAGGATATCTTATGCTTTTTCCCGAATACCGCCCAAGAAGACTCCGACAGAATGAAGCTTTTCGCCGAATGATCCGCGAAACCGTTCTGACCACAAACGATTTCATTCTGCCCCTTTTCGCCATCGAAGGCAAAGATATTAAAAACCCGATATCTTCCATGCCCGGACAGTATCAACTGTCTGTTGACCAAATCGTGAAAACCTGCCAGGAAGTTCAGAAACTGGGGATTCCGGCTGTCATGCTTTTTGGCGTTCCTGATAAAAAAGATCCTCTGGCTACCAGCGCATACTCCAAGGACGGTATCGTTCAACGAGCCGTCAAAGCCGTTAAGAACAAGCTCCCGGATTTGGCTGTTATCACCGATGTATGTTTGTGTGCTTATACCGATCACGGTCACTGCGGGGTGGTTGAAAAGAACATTGTGGATAACGATGCGTCTCTGGATCTTCTGGCGCGAACCGCCCTGTCCCATGCCAAGGCCGGAGCGGATATGGTGGCACCTTCGGACATGATGGATGGCCGGGTGGGGGAAATCCGGGAAAGTCTGGATGAAAACGGATTTTCCAATGTGCCGATCATGTCTTACGCCGCCAAATACTGCTCCGGCTTTTACGGCCCTTTTCGTCAGGCGGCGGATTCCGCACCAAAATTCGGAGATCGCAGAACCTATCAGATGGATCCGGCCAACGCTCTGGAAGCCATTCGGGAAGTGACTATGGACATCGAAGAAGGCGCAGACATCATCATGGTCAAACCCGCCCTGGCCTATCTGGATATCATCTGCCGGGTCCGCCAGGAATTTGATCTGCCGGTCGCCGCTTACAACGTCAGCGGAGAATATGCCATGATAAAGGCAGCCGAGCAGCTTGGATGGCTGGACGGGACACGGGTGATGATGGAATCCCTCACGTCCATCAAGCGGGCCGGAGCAGACATTATCCTAACGTATTTCGCCATGGACGCAGCCAGGGAGCTTCAATCCCGATGACACACGGCAATACCGAAACAAAGGGATCGTCGCTTCGTCTAATCGCCTGGGAAATCACCCGCAACTGCAACCTGTCCTGCGTTCATTGCAGAGCTGCCGCCACAAACGGCCCATATAAAGGCGAGCTGGATACCGCCGCATGTTTTCGCCTCCTTGATCAAATCGCCGAAGTTGGTTCCGCCATTGTCATTCTTACCGGCGGAGAACCCCTGCTTCGTCCGGATATTTTTGAAGTCGCCGGCTATGGAACATCCGAAGGCCTTAAAATGGTCATGGCTCCCAATGGCACCCTCATCAGCAAAGACAACGCCAAAAAAATGGCTACATCCGGAATCAAACGGATCAGCATCAGTCTGGATGGGGCGACCCGCGAAAAACATGATCAGTTCAGAGGGGTTGAAGGCGCTTTTGATGGCGCGCTCCGCGGTATCGCCAATGCGAAAAACGCGGGGATTGAATTTCAGATAAACACCACCATCACCCGGACCAATCTAAGTGAAATACCCAGGATTCAAGAACTTGCTATAAAACTTGGAGCTGTGGCCCATCATATTTTCCTGCTGGTGCCGACCGGTCGGGGAAAATATATTGCCGATACAGCCATCAATGCCGAGGAGTATGAAGAGACCCTCAACTGGTTTTATGATCAACGGGAGAATACGCCGCTTCAACTGAAAGCCACCTGTGCGCCGCATTATTACCGGATTCTTCGCCAGCGCGCCAAAAAGGACGGCAAAACTGTCACCTTTCAAACCCATGGCCTGGATGCGGTTACTCGCGGGTGCTTGGGCGGAACCGGATTCTGTTTCATCTCTCATACCGGAATTGTTCAGCCCTGCGGTTTTCTCCAGCTCAATTGCGGCGATATTACGAAGACATCTTTTTCCACGATATGGAACTCCTCTGAAGTTTTTCTTTCCTTAAGAAATTATGATAATTTGAAAGGAAAATGCGGAAAGTGTGAATACCGAAAGGTTTGCGGAGGATGTCGCGCCAGAGCTTTTGAGGCGACTGGAGACTACCTGGCGGAAGAACCGCTCTGTCTTTATCAGCCGCAGCCCATCCCTATCGGACATTCTTAGGGCATTTATCGTTATGATGGGGATTCTGAAGCTAAAACTCCATAAAATATTCACTTACTATTGCTGTGCTATTTTTTATGACTAATGGAACAGTGTGATCATTCCCAGGAATTACTCTAACGGGCATAATCTTTCACTGTAGAGCGGCATTCTGCCGGCTCTACCTACGCTTTACATTAGGTGATTTCCAATAAAGAATATACCGCCTTGATCGTCGTTTCGGCCAGTTGGGTTTATTTCGTAGGGGCGAATCTTGTATTCGCCCTTTCCGATAGGGCGAATACAAGATTCGCCCCTACTATTGCCTGACGGCGGCGATACACGGACAAATGCCTGACCGAAACGACG
>CAIMCT010000153.1 GCA_903839535.1 uncultured Desulfobacteraceae bacterium | reverse complement strand
GATTTTTTTAAATATCATATTAAATCAAGCAATTACATTTTTATAGACAAAAAAACTTGATAATCGAGTTATACAATCATTGATATTCTGTTTGCAAACAAAAAATTTCACTTTCCGCAACATTCAAGAATGATACCCTTCTTTGCCTATTTTGCCTATTTTTCCGATTTTTATTACAATTGAGGCCATTTATGGCAACATATACTTGATAAAGGCACAAAGCTGTGATATTTATCTCATTTAGTATTGGGTGGTTATAGATGAAGACATTGGAAAAAGGAGAATGGCATGACAAAAAAATGGGTAATTGCTTGCAGTTTTATTATTTTGATGCTTACAGCGGTTGCTTTTGCCACGCCAATTTCAGTTGGAGATGTTGGAGATTGGGTGCAAAATTCGGAAAACGATATTCCTTCCCATTTTTATCAAAAATTCGCCTTGACCCTGAATACGATATATTGGGGAGATTTTCATTCTCATACCAACTATTCCAAGGATGCTGCGGATTGTGCAGCGGAAAACCCTTCTGGCGCTCTTGAATTCGCACGGGCTGAGGACAAAGCAGATCTGGATTTTGCAGCCCTGAACGACCATGCAGAGTTTGAGAATATGGCTGCCCTTCCCAGTCAGGATACTGATCTCTGGCAGAGCAGCCTTCGTATCAGCGCGCTATACAATAACGAGGATGCTTCTGCCGGAAAAGTGTTCATTGTCTTTCCTGGTTGGGAATATACCAACACCAGGGGGGTGCCTAATTGCACAGGGAGTACTGGGTATGGGCATAAAAATGTTGTATTCAAAAGCTTGACTGAAGTTTTTGCTTTTCGCATCGGGGCATGCTCCATGCTTCCGGGCCGACAAGCTGTCAATGCTCAGGAACTATGGAACTATTTATTTGATTTCAGACCATCGCCCGGCCTTGAACCCAAGGCTTTTACTCTCATTCATACGCCGGCGCATCTGGGACCGGAACAGGGCTCAACCACAACCAATCATATCACCGACTGGAATGTAATGGATTCTGATTTTACCAAGCACGCGGAAATCATATCCAAATGGGGCAATTCAGAAGGGACGCAGCCTGTATCCGCCAACTGCCCCCAGGCGGATGTCCCAATTGAAAACGTGGATGCGGAAATCCTGGTTGCAAATACTTTGCGCAACGTCCTTTACCAAAAATGGATAACTGAAGGTAATACTTTGTATTTGCTATCTTTTATCGGAGGCACTGATAATCATAGGGGGCATCCTGGAAGCTGGCTCGATGATTACTGCGACCCAGGCATGCATTATCTCGGAGGATTGACAGGAATAGCCACCCCCACTTTGACCAGGAACAACTTGTGGTCTTCATTGTCATCCAGACACACTCAGGCGAGTTCCACTGGAACAAAAATCCCCCTGCTTTTGTCAGTGGAGGCTGGCGGACAGAATCTGCTTATGGGTGATTTCCTGTCTTTCAACGGTGGATCAGTTCGTGTCAGAGCCTTAGCCAGCACCAATGTGGAGCGAATTGACATCATTGTTGATGGGTGTTTTATAGCAAATGCGGCAGGCAGCCAGATAGACCGCACCTTTGATTTGGCTTCCGGCAGACACTTTATATATGCCAGAGCCAGACTGCAGGGACAGGACAGGATTTATCAGGCGTGGACGAGCCCCGTCTATTTGGGCAGCCCTATTCATTTAATTGGTTCAAATTCAATTGACTCGATAGATGTGGTCAAGATTACGGATATGTCGGGTTCGCTTCCTGATGTTGGCGGCGCTGTCAGCGTCAGGGCTTGGGATAAAGACGGAAAGCAGCTCACAGAGGCGGGGTCTGCCTTGCCATTATCCATTATCAACCACGGTACGACAATCATTCCGGGTGCGGATATCAAGGATAGATTCCCTGACAGCGCTCCGGCGGCATATAGCTTTTCAGTCGAGTCATCGAAGATGTTCATCACCAATGTCAATAACAGCATTGATGGCGCTGTTAAGGTACCCATCATTTATTCAAACGGGCTGAGTAGCTTCGTCTCCAACTCCATCGGTTCCAGAAACACCGTTAAAATAACAGATATGTCCGGTGCCATTGCCAGCAGCGGCGCTGCAATAACCGTTACAGCCTGGGATGCATTAGGTAAGGCAATTCCGGAATCCGCATCTGCGGAAACCTTGAAACTTTACAGCCATGGCACAACTACCATTGCCGGGTCATCCATTTCCGCCCGTTTTCCATCTGGTACGCCAATGACCTATGAGTTTAGTATCGGTTCGCCAAAGCTAATTATTTCGAATGTGAAAAACAGCAGCGATGGAACGCTGAACATTCCAACCGTCTATCCGATTGGGGTAAGCAATTTTGTAGCAAACTCAATTGGTTTGCGAAATTCCATCTATATTTCTGATTTTTCGGGTACATTGGATATAGGCGGAGCTGCTATCAGCATCAGGGCATGGGATGTTTCGGGAACGGAAATACCCGAGTCCAAATCTATCGGTTCTTATAAAATTTTCAATTACAAAACGGTAAAAATCACTGGTGCAGAGCTGGCCAGTCGGTTCTCTTCCGGTTCACCCATGACATACGAGTTTACCGTCGGGTCATCAAAGATATTGATTACCAATGTCAAAAGCAGCTCGGACGGCATCATCAATATCCCAACAGTTTACACCAGTGGGATAACCAACTATACGACCAACTATGTCAGTGATCTGAATACCATTCAAATTACGGATATGTCCGGCGGCATCCCATCTGGTGGGACAAGTATAACCATTACCGCCAGGAATATGGACGGAAATATTATCTCCGAATCCGTAGGTGCCGCAGCGCTGAAACTCAATAATCACGGTACAACCACCATCAAAGGGGACGACCTTCGAAATCGTTTCCCTGGTGGTACTCCCGTTACATACGAATTTTCGATTGATTCGTTAAGTGCGGTCGTCACCAATCTGACGAATAGTTCAGATGGAACGATCAATATCCCGACAGTATTCACCATTGGACAATATGGGGGAATATAGGGTGACATAAACTATCATTCCCTCAAAAAAACAGGACAGACTGCTAAGGGACATGGCCAATATTAGTTCAAGTCACGAGAGTCAATGGTCGAGATTAAAAAAAATCAAAACCCTATTATTTTAAGATTATACTGTACGCGGACATAAACTGCACTTTTCAATTCTAAAAATTAAGTCATTGACCGCTCAAAGTATATATACTGTCAACGGTCATAATCTGCAGTTTTGAACCCCCACCCAAACCTCCCCCGCTGGGGAGGGAGTTTATGGAGAGTTCAGATTGTGCCCGTTCGCAGTATAGAAGGATACATTCAGAGTACCCACAAATTGCTAACATCAAAAAAAGGAAAACAGCATGAAAATATCATTCATAAGTGCTTTCTGCTTCATTATTCTGATGTTTACATTGGTTGCATGGACCGCATCTGTTCTGGATACCGGTCAGACGAGCGGCTCAACAACCGCGAAAACCACCGCGGAAGACATTATTCAACCGAAACCACAGACGATGGAGGGTAGTGTTTCCATGCGTGTTTTGTGGACAGTCTCCGAATATAAAATAGGCGCAAATGCGCTGTGGGGGAATGAAGAAGCACGCAATATGCTTTTTAAGCCATTGGACATAACTGCAACAACGATTACCTTTGATGGCAATAAATGCAGCAATGTCATTTTTAAAAAGGAAACAGTAAAAACGAAAGAATACTTGAACAATGTCTTTCATATTACATCACAACTGCTTAATATTGTGGATGAAACTTTTGAGGTGATTAAGACCGATTGCAACCTGCCTGGATTTGCAGAATACTTGCGATTGAGAGACAGGCGGTTGGTTATTCATGTAAACGGGGTTTTCTTTTACTTTGAACCGGCTATAAATTATTGATAACTCAGAAAATAATTGATATAAAGTCGAAAATCGGAAAAAATATCTGACCTCCGACCACCTGCAATGATAAAGACCCACTTGTATTTACCCAGGCCGGAAAAACCTGACTACTCGACAAAAGCCATTCCATGCTAAACTCACCGGTTTCGTATTATTCCAGGCCGCTGGCCGCTCTGTTAGTAGCCCTAATGGTCGGTATTCTGACGGGCTACGGAGCGCCTGACCATTGTTTATGGGTATGGCCCCTGGCTCTGGCCGGAATATCAGGGATACTTTACGGAATTATTCGTAGCTCACCGATACGGTTTTCGCCACTTATCCTCTTTGTCGCTGCAGGCTATTTTTCAATTCAGCCGTGGGTAACTTCCCAACTACCAGATCGCCATATTTCACACTTTAGCAACTCTGCCTTGTTGAACATAGCCGGCATCATGGACTCTCCCGCCTGGACTGATAACCAGCGCCAGAAATTCGATTTAACGGTTGAAACCCTGGAAAGCGCTAACAATATTGTTCCGGTTACTGGCAAACTCAGGGTGACCCTTGATGGGGAGCCACTGGATCTGAACATGGGGGATAGTATCTGCTTTACAGGCAAAATCCACCCGCTCCGCAATTTTCAAAACCCTGGCGGGTTCGACTACCGGCAGTACATGGCATTTAACGGTATTTACGGCTCTGTTTTCGTTCAAAGCAGCAAGATCAAACAGACAGCGCCACATCTGAGCGGTTTTTTTCAGTGGATTTACCGCATTCGAAAGACCGTATCACGAACCCTGGACAATATCGGCGAAGCAGTTGAACGGGCGGTTTTAAAAGCACTTCTCATAGGAGAACGCAGCGATGTTTCAGACCTGATAATGGAGAATTTCAGCAAAGCCGGAGTCAGTCATTTACTGGCCATCTCCGGACTTCATGTCGGGATTGTTGCAACGACTTCTTTTTTCATGTTTCGATGGATGCTCAGTTGGTTTCCGTTCTTCCTCTGGCGCGCCTGGACGCGAAAAGGTGCCGCAATTTTATCCATGATCCCGGTTCTGGGATATGGCCTTGTTTCCGGCATGTCGCCATCTACCCAAAGAGCCGTTATAATGATCGTCATCTTCTTGATGACATTTCTGATTCATAAGGAACACGAGTCGTTAAACACCTTGGCCACAGCGGCAATCCTGATTCTGATGCTTCACCCACCCTCCCTTTTCGCCATTTCTTTTCAGCTCTCCTTTGCATCGGTTTTCGCTATTCTCTATTTTCTTCCCAGGTTCTGGCAGCCGGACGATGATGCCACAAATATCCGAAAGCGCATCAAGAATTACAGTTACTCGTCCCTATGGATTACCCTGTCTGCGACCCTTGGCGTTCAGCCGCTCGTGATGGTTTATTTTAACCAGATATCCCTGATCAGTCCGATTGCCAATTTTATTCTGGTTCCGCTTGTGGGTTTTGGGGTGATCCCGCTGGGACTGGTCTTCGCCTGCATATCGCTGATTTCACCAATCGCTTCCCTGTGGGGACTTGAACTTGCTGCTGCAATTCTGAAAATATCCCTGAACATCACTGATTTTTTTGCAAACCTTCCGTTTTCTGCTGTCAAGACCATAACACCTTCCTTGCTGGAAGTGATTTGCTTTTATACACTGTTATTGACGTTGATCACATTAAAGCAAAAATATGTTTCGGATTCACAGATGTTAAAATCTCTTACACTGCGAAAGAAGGAAGGCTTGTCAACTGGCGTAAAAAACATTTTGATTGTATTGTCTGTCGCCTCGGCAATAACACTTGGCGTGGATGCGGTTTACTGGGGATATCAACGCTTTTTCCGCTCCGATTTCAGGGTGACAGTCCTGGATGTCGGCCAGGGTACCGCCAGTCTTCTGGAATTTCCCAAGGGACAGGTCATGCTGATTGATGCAGGTGGTTTTGTGGGTTTTTCCGCGTTTGATATGGGGAAAATGGTCGTAGCGCCGCTGTTGTGGCGGAAAAAAATCAGGTCTGTGGACATTCTGGTACTGTCCCATGCCAACAGCGACCACGTCAATGGAATGACCTACATCGCCGAGCATTTCCATGTGAAAGCCTTATGGGCTAACGCAGAGCCGGAAAACAGCTCCGGATATCTGCGATTCATGGATGTTCTTCGGCAATGCAGCCTGTTTCCCGTGGACTTTAAAACCTTTCCCCGACATCATGAAATCAATGGCGTGTCCCTGGATATCGTCAACCCTCCGCCTGATTTCATGGAGAGGCGGCATAATGAAACCTGGCGGGATATCAACAACAATTCCCTTGTGGTTCAGGCCAGTTTTGGAACTGTCTCCATGCTTTTCCCAGGAGACATCAAATCCGGAGCTGAAAAGGAAATGGTCACCCTGTATGGAGCTCGCCTTCAAAGCCGGGTTCTGATTGCCCCCCACCACGGCAGCAAAACATCGAGTACCCCAGCTTTTATTGATACAATAAGGCCGGATACTGTGATTTTTACAACCGGCTTGAAGAATCACTTTAATTTTCCACATCCATCAGTTGTAAAGCGTTATCAGGATATGGGCGCAACCCTGCTGAATACCGCAATACACGGTGCGGTTCAAATCAACACGGACGGAAATGAGCTGACAATCCAGCCGCTCATGAGATAAGGGACGCTGGAGACGCTATTAATATTTTAAGTTTACTATTTTCTTACCTTTCGCTCATTTTTAAGCTACTTTTTATTTTCCACCCCGCTTTTGTCCAAAAAATGACCAAAAGGGGGAGGTTTTGCATCAAAAACTACCTGGAGACAAAGGCTTGCTTGATCTCGGATTATTCGCCAAAATGATCATGAAAAAATTGAAAAAACGGACACTGGTTACTCCCTGGAAATTCCTGCTTTTTAGGTAAATTTGCTTATTTTATTTTTCAGCAGCTCTTCTGTTATCTTGCACGAGTACTTATTATCTGTCAAAATGATCACGTTTTATAGAGAAGCTGTTGTTTTTTGCTTGGCTGCTTGCTTCTGAAAATATTTTCATGTTATTAATTCTCCAGTAGATTCTATTTTTGTTTGACTCTTTAACCTTCTCAATTTGACGCAGGAGACGTTTTATCAACCTGGTCAATGAAGAGGATATTTCGCGCATGCAGAGTTACTTTTCTTGTTGGCTGATACTGGGGGCTTTTGATATCCCACTTGATATGGTATAGTTCGGTTACAGATGGTATCTTTTCAAAATATAACGGCAAGGTAATAATCGTTGTTTTCTCTCAATAACCTGTTTTTAGGAATAATTTATGGATATTGGTGATAGAATTATTGCAGTAGTGCATGAGTCTTATTGGCCGACAGCAACTGGAAATTTCTGTACGCTGAAACCTATAGCGGATATATCAGGCGACGAAATAGAACCATCAGAATTCTATAATAGGGGCAGAGTTTGGTGGAAAGTGAGAAATGAAGACTTAGGCTACACCACTCTCGGAAGAATTATTTCTGTTGAGATAGAGCCAGCCAACGGTTTTGACAAGTCTGATCCCAATAAAGATTTTTTTCAGGCTTCTTTGGGAACTGTGACAGGAGCTGAAAGTTATATTGCTGAAATCGTAGGAACGGATGCCTCGCTTTCTCCAACATCTCTTGTTGAGACCGGGCGGCTAAAATGTAATCATCCAATTCGAAATGGGGCTGTCTTTTGCAGATTTGGTACATTAGTAATTGGCCCCTTCACAGCAACGGGAGTAGAACCGATTAAAGATGAAAAGATTGCCGTTTTTCTTAATCTTTCTCCCTGCTGGGGAGGTCAACCCTTACGAAAGATGAAATATCAGGAGTTTATTAATATAGCTCAACCACGTGTTGTTCCAATGATAATTTACACTGAAACTCATGAACGAAACCAAATTGAAATTGAATATACCTTTATTCCAAAGGATAGACTTGAAAGAGTACTATCGACTGATATTGGAAAAAAAATTGATCTGCGATCTGACAAAATGGTAGTTAGTGAAGTTGTAAAGGAGTTGAAATGGTCACGGGCTGATAAACAAGCTCTTACCAGGCTGGTCGATGAGATACACCGTGCAGATCCAGGTCTTGATAGGGTTCACAAGAATAAAGATCGCATTCTGGAAATTGCCAATAAAGTTGAGGAAAACGAAAAAATCATTCGTGAATTGCTTGACACCTTGCTCGAGGAAGAGCGATTAAAGGCATTACTTCAGGATCGAATTAAAGAACGAGTCGATTATCACATAGAAGAGAATAGGAAAGACCTTGATCGCCAAGCAAATGAAAAGATATTTCAAAAAAAGAAGGAACTTTCGGATTTAGATAAATCCTTTAATGCCCTTCAATCGTTAATTGAGACAGAAAAAAAAGAGAAATTTCGAGAATATGAACGGACTCTAAATAATAAAAAAACTGAACTTGATGAATTATTTCGGCAAAGAGAAGATGAAATATTAAAAAAAGAAAAAGAATTTATAGGAAAACAGGAGTATTTTTCCAACCTTGTAGGTAAACTGAATCAAAACCGTGATGAAATTGTTGCTCAGTTGATTGGCTTAATGCCGATTCTCCAAGAAATGGGATTTCGCACAACGGCGGATAAATCAGATGAAACTGTACTGACAGAAAAGAAAAAAGAGTTAACTGAAACTATCAATATTTGTCCTTATTTACCTTTTCATGGAATTCCAAAGTCGTTATCTGAATCGGAATTTATGGATTACTGGATAAAATGGGTTAATGGTTCCGGATTTTCGTATAATGAAAAAGATCTAAGAAACTTCCATGTCTGTACCAAATCCGAGAATTTCAATATATTGACAGGCCCAAGCGGTATCGGTAAGTCATCACTTCCACGATTTTATTCTCAAGCTTTACATGGGAGTGCTGAAGGGAAAATGCGTTATCTTTCCATATCAGTTAAGCCCGGCTGGCTGGACAGCCAGGAATTGATAGGATATTTCAATGCTCTTGACGGGCGTTTTCAACCATCAAGTAGTGGTTTCTACCAATTCCTTGTCGCTTCACACAGTGAGTCGCTTGAACCTGAAAATGGCGTTTACATCTGTTGTTTGGATGAGATGAATTTATCTTATGTCGAGCAATACTTTGCAGATTTTCTTGTTCTGCTTCAAGCACCCATGGAGGATCGACAGATAATATTCTTCGATAAAAATCTCTGCCGTATTGATGATCCATACAGAGACTTCCACCAGATTCATCTTCCTTCGTCCCTTCGTTTTTGTGGTACTGTAAATGTTGATGAAACCACGAAGTTCTTTAGCCCTAAAGTTCTTGATCGTGTGCATATTATTGAAATGGGACCTGTAGCATTATCAAATATCAACTCATGGAATGAGCACCAACCAGACAATTCAGCAATTGGCACACCCATTTCAACACGCATTTACTATTCATGGTCACAGGAACCCGGACTTGTACAGGAATATGTATTAAAGAGCATAAACGAAATTGAATGTCTTCTTTCCGCGATGGGATTGAGAATATCACCGAGAACATTTAAATCCATTTGCAGATATGTTTCAAATGCCAGAGGGGTTATGGAGTCCGATGAAGAGGCTATGGATTATGCAATTTTTCAAAAGATACTGCCCGGGTTGAGAGGACACTCCACGCAATTCAGAGAAATGCTTTTCAAATTAATCGAAATAACAGAATTGAGAAATTACAACAGGTCTTCATCAAGAATCAAACTCATTGCTGAAGCTCCGATCGCAATGGATTTTTTCAATTATTCTATGGTATAGGAATAAATGCTGTTTACCATCCACAAGGGTATCAACAATCTGGTTTCTGAACAGATTGATTTATCAACGTATCGAGTATTTTTATTGAATGAAGCACTGGAAGAAACGGATTCCTTGAGCTTTACAATAGAAGATTATCCCGAGCATGTTGATTTTCGTCTTCATATTGGGGATAAACAGCTTCCTGATGCAATGAATTATAGACAATTTATGGAATGGGAAAAATCTCAATACCTCTCAAATTGTATAGGCAAGGTACAAATTGTTCTCGAAGTAAGAAGTAAAGATTCGAATATTTGGCAGGCGGTCTTTTTGGTTGAAGTTTTCTGTTATCCCAGTAAAATCACCAGGCAACAGTACAAAATAATGCTCCAGGATATTTCTACAATATCCAGGGGGCTCCTGCTTGATATTGTCTCCAAAACCAGCTCTTTCTTCGGTTGGGTAGCCACGAAGTCTGTCGATGAATTATCCGGTGTTGAAGAATATCTCCTTATCAATCAATTCCTGAGCCAATTTGAGCCTATCCTCGAACGAATCAACAGAGACCCTGGCAATCGCTTAACGGTTATGAATATTCAATCGCTTTGCTATGGCCAAGAAAATTTCACACCAAAATCGCTTGCACAAATGAGTCGTAGCGGATCAGATCCCAGAAAAAAAGGATATAGAAGGCCATTTCAATGTGAAATTCAAAGAAAAGAAAGAACTTTTGATATTTGGGAAAATCGGCAGATATCTGCATTGTGTAACTGGGTTGCCGATCGATCGTCTCTCGTTGCAAGTAAAGCTCAAATTCAAATTGATACCATAAAAAGGGATAAACAATGGAGGAGGCTTGCTCCAAAAGGAAAAATCTCGTTATGGGACATTGAAGATGCTCCACGAATAACTCAATTGGAAAGATCAATTGATTCTTGTCGCAAAATACAGCGACGGCTATCCCTATATCCAAAACGTTTTGTTTTCCTTGAAGGAGTCAGCAAATCCAAACTTGATTTAAAGCCAACGCCAAAATTCATGAGAGATCTCTTTTATTCGCATGCCTACTCTGTAATGATCGAATTCATAAGCAATAACGGTTTGATATTTGATAACGGAATACTTGAACAAAAGCTCAAGGACACTTCAAAACTTTACGAATACTGGATTTTTCTCTTAATCTTTTTTTACCTAAAAAAACGTTTATGTTTATCTGCTACAACAGAAGCACCTTTCCTGAATCCTACAAGTAACAAAGATCGATATGCTTTAAATATCAATTCCGGTGATCACATAATTTTTTTGGCCCAAAACGGTTTCAAAGTCGCGATTCACTACGAACCAACCTTTTTCACAAAAACCGAAGCTGAAAAGATCGGTAGTAGATTTATTCGTTCAACATTAAGGGGCAGTAAACCATTAGTGCCTGATATTTTCATCGAAATATTATCTGGAACAACAGAGTCTCCGAACCTTGAATATGGTATAGTCATCGACTGCAAGTACACTTCACGAATTCTGGAAGTACATTGGAATGATGTAGAGAAATATCAGAGTCAACTTTTTGAGAGTATAGGGCTTCGAAATGTTGCAGATCAGTTATGGATTATCCATCCTGGAGAGCGACCATATTGGCAGGTCAATGTGCCTTATGGCGCGCCTGAAGACCTCGTCCGAATGCCAAGCAACACTGTTCAGGGAGTTTTGTCTCTCGCACCAACCGCCAACGAGACATCTCAAGGATCACTCGAATACCTTTTCGATCAACTTGATGATTCGATTGGAAAAATTATTCGGATGTTTGTTGATAGAAGATAGAGTCATTTTCAGGATGGCGCATTTACATTTTATTAACCAGAGCCTTGAAAGAAAGTATGGTAAAGAAACCGTGAAACAGCATGGATGATAATCTGATCTCGTTGTGGATGAGGCGACCTTGATTCTAATACGGATGTTTTTTAGCAGCATAGGAATAGGAATTTGGGGAATTTTGCCGAGCGTTCTCTTTTATCTTGTAGCTTTTATCTGTTTTAAAAAGCATCTTCCACTGTCGGTCGTCCTAATTGCAAGCTTTGGCTCATGGCTGGGGGCGGCTGTTATCCATCAATGGATGTTGAAATGATCTGGAGAACATTGACGGTAACTCCTCAGTGTTCTCATGTGTCAGACTTCAAAGCGGCGGCGACCTTTTGCTCCTATTCCCCAAGTTAGCCTGGAGGTGCCATCAATTACAATATCGAATTCCGTTTTCGAGGCATGTTCTTCCGTGTATTCGTGAATCAAAAGATTGGTTACCTTGTGGCCTTATACGCCTTGCTCTGAATGGCTTCCTCAAGAGCCGCCAGAACATCCTGGCACTGAACCGTGGCTTTGCGTTTTTGACCCAGAGATAGTGCAAGGGATCGGACATTGCTGTTCTGGCGAGAGAGCTTCATCACTTCCGTGTTGATCATCCAGAACTCCGTATATGCTGATTTCGCCACCTCAAACAGCGGCTTGTCCGCCGGATTCATCAAAAACGACAGGGCATCCAAAGACTGATTGATCAGCGCATCATTTGTTTGAATCGCTGTCTCAATTTCGTCCATTTTCTCTTCCCGACTCTCGGCAATATGGGGAGATTGCAGCGCATGAATCTTTAGCGCAGCGGACAGCGTCCGCAAAGATAATCTGCCGATTTCACATGTCTTGTCCTTTGAAACCTTGCTGTTCATCAGGACGTTGAGAGCCTGCTCCAATTGTTTGAGGGCTTTGCCTGCCGAACCATAAGAAAGATCGTACGCCTTCAGGTTCGTATTCAGTACGGACAGCGGCAATAATTCCCGGTCTATTTGCTGAAACCTCTCCCAGCAGGCGCTGAACTCACTAAGAATATCCACCTCCCGACCCATTTTTTCTGTTTCAATCAACACTTCAAGTTCAAGCCTGGCCTCTTCCACGGCAGCCGAAAACTCCAGTGCCTGGTCCGCATAAACGATAGAGGCATCATCGGTGTCAGCCAGGACGGCGCTTTTTTCCGCCTCGACAGATGCATTCAGATTTACCCGCATCCCGGACACCAGCCGGGCTTTCTTGACATCATTAATAAAAACCGGTTCAAAGAAGATATCCGCCATTTTCGGTTTTATATAAAGAATCCATGCGACGAATACAAGAAACGCAACCAAAGCGGCTGCAACAACCAAAGTTCCGATGCTTTTGCCCGAATATTTAGCTTTCATTTTCTTTTATCCCCTGTGTGTTCTGGCAGCATATTTTTTAGTCGATTAACATGAGGTACATGCTCCGATCATGAAAGCTACCATACCCATGTTATCACAAAAAGCCAATGCGAAATTTTATCTATATTCTCATTTTTATGGGCAGGATGACGGTGGTGATCCCATCCCACTGCGGGCGGTGCTGGATGGCGAAGACTGTCTCATTGTGCAGCATTTTGTGATGGAATTTTTCTGGCTACCTCCGCGCCTCAGGTTTCCGCAAATATACTGCTAACGGGTATAATTTGAACTTTCCATAAACTCCCTCTCTCAGCGGGGGAGGGTTGGGGTGGAGGTTCAAAAATGCAGATTATACCCCTTTGCAGTATAATCATCTTTCCTGGAAGTTATTTTTTTAAGTTGACACGTCCGTATTATTGCGCTATTTAAAAAAACTGACTGAGTACTCAGTATAATTTTATAGGGATATGCCGATGAAAAAAAAAGAGATTATTCTTCGAGTGGCAATGCAGCTTTTCGCCAGAAAAGGATTCAAAGACACCTCAATGGCCGAACTGTCAAAAACCACCGGTGCGGCTGAAGGCACGATTTTTTATCATTTCAAAACCAAACAGGGCATTTTTCTGGAAATATTAAAAACTGCAAAAGAAGACATTCTGTCCGAATTTAACAGTTATACCGCGAACAGAAAATTTGAAACCGGCATTGAGATGATGGAAGGTGCAATATCTTTTTATCTCTATCTGGCCGGGCTAAAAGAAGATTTATTTTTGCTGCTTCACCGCAGATATCCTTACGAACTTGCGGAAGTTAATCCGGTTTGCCGGGAGCATTTGGAGTCCATTTACAACTGCTTTGTGGATATTTTTGAGCATGCCATAGTGTCCGGCCAGGCCGATGGATCCATCGGTCCCATGCCTGCCAGAAAAACCGCTTTGATTGTTTTTACTATGGTGGATGGGTTGGTGCGTTTTAAACTCTATAACCTTTATGACGCTGGCGCGCTGTTTAATGAACTGATTGCATCCTGCAGGAGGATGCTTGAAAATAACCCCATTAAAGGATAGGTGGAAGGCATGTATAAACGATTTTTCCCGTTTTTGATCTGGTTTAAAAACTACACTGTATCAGACCTCAGAATTGATGCGCTTTCCGGGTTGACAGTGGCGCTCGTATTGATCCCTCAATCCATGGCTTATGCGCAGCTTGCCGGTCTGCCGCCTTACTATGGTCTGTATGCTTCATTTCTCCCACCCATGATCGCCTCTCTTTTTGGTTCCAGCCGTCAGCTTGCAACCGGACCAGTTGCGGTGGTCTCCCTGATGACTTCGGCGTCTCTGGCACCACTGGCCACTGCCGGAAGTGAAGGCTACATTGTCTATGCGATTTTGCTGGCGCTGATGGTGGGCGTTTTTCAGCTAAGCCTCGGAGTTCTCAGGCTTGGCCTAGTGGTCAATTTTCTTTCCCATCCGGTGGTTAACGGTTTTACCAATGCCGCCGCCATTATCATTGCAACTTCACAGCTTTCAAAAATGTTTGGCGTGAACGTTGACAATGCCCCCCATCATTATGAAACCATCATTAACGTTGTACAAGCAGCCGTTCATTACACCCACTGGCCTACCTTGGCCATGGGTGTTCTGGCATTCGCAATCATGTATGGACTGAAACGGATGGTGCCGAAAATTCCCAATGTTCTGGTGGCCGTCGTCATTACCACAGTCCTTTCATGGGCCTTGAATTTCGAGCATGACATTACCGCAAATATCACAGCCATCAATTCCAAAAGAGCCCTTGAAATGGTGGACAAATTCAATTCCGCTGTCAATTCCCTGCCCCCCATCGCTGAAAAGCGGACTGAATTCAATAAACAAATCGAAGATGCCAAACACAGACATGATCTGCTGGGTACCCTTGAAGCTGAACATCAGGATAAAATGCTTTCCACCAAAAGCGATCTGATCAATTATGACGTGCAGATTTATCGGGAAGAAATCCGTAATTTTTTATTTGTCGGCGTTGAACAGACAGACGGCTCCCTGAAATTTTTACCCAAAGACAACTTGCAGCAAGGTGTAAAAACCGATGGGCGGATATGGCGTATCCGTTTGGGAAATTCGCCGCTGAAATTAGATAAAATTCGAATGATTGGTGGCGGTGAAGTTGTCGGGATGGTTCCCAGTGGACTTCCTGCGTTTACCATTCCAACCATTCGCCTGAATATTATCGTCCAACTATTTCCTTATGCGGCCATTATTTCCCTTCTGGGATTTATGGAAGCCATTTCCATCGCAAAAGCCATGGCCGGAAAAACCGGCCAGAGACTGGATCCCAATCAGGAACTCATCGGTCAGGGGCTGGCCAATATCCTGGGGGCAATCGGAAAAAGCTATCCGACATCGGGTTCATTTTCCAGGTCCGCCGTAAATCTTCAGGCAGGCGCAGTATCCGGACTTTCCAGTGTCTTTTCCAGCATTGCTGTGGTAATCGCCCTGCTGTTCTTTACTCCTTTGCTCTATCATCTTCCTCAGTCTGTTCTGGCTGCTGTCATCATGTTGGCCGTGATTGGCCTGATAAATATATCCGGTTTTGTCCATGCCTGGAAAGCGCAAAAATATGACGGGGCCATTTCCATCATTTCCTTTATCTGCACCCTGTGGTTTGCACCGCATCTGGATAAAGGGATTATGGTGGGTGTTACCCTCTCCCTGATGGTTTTTCTCTACAAAAGCATGAGGCCAAACGTAGCATCCCTTGCCAGAGACGAAGATGATGCGCTCCGGTGTGTTACGACTCACGGCTTGAATGAATGTAAATATATTTCCCTGATCCGGTTTGACGGACCCCTGTTTTTCGCCAATTCCAGCTATCTGGATGATCAGATTACTGAACTGATGCTTAGCAGGGAAACACTCAAACACATTTTAATTGTCTCCAATGGCATTAATGATATTGACGCATCAGGGGAAGAAACGCTATCTTTACTGATAGACAGAATCCGCAGCGCAGGATTGGACATTTCCCTGAGCGGGGTGAATGAAGTGGTCATGAAAGTGCTTAGCCGTACCCACCTGACTGCAAAAATAGGCGCGGATCACCTATTCCCGACAATGGAAAAAGCCATTCACGCCATTTATGAACCCACACACAGGGATGGCGATGAACCAACGTGCCCTTTAACGGTCTGCAACCTGAATTGATTGCCGGCGTAAAAAAGTATAATTCCCCGAATTGCATAAGTATTGGCCACATTTGAGTTTAGCGACATTTGTAGCAATGGCAAAGACTGGTGGAATTGCATGGGAATAATGGCCAATACTTATGCAATTCGGGGATTCACATTATCTCATAATTCACAATTCATAATTCATAATTCAAATGATAAGGGGTATTAAATGCCAATAATTACGATTTTCCCAGGTACGTTCTGCAATGAAGATGTCGTTCTTCAGGAACTTATCACTCATACCGGATATAAACCGGTTACAGACAGCGAACTTACAAACGATGCAGCAAGACTTTCGGGAATAGATGCATCCAAAATCAGCCGCGCCTTTGTATCTCGAACATCGATATTCAATAAGTTTACGCATGAAAAAGAACGTTCGATTGCCTATCTAAAGCTGGCGCTGGCTGAAAAACTGACAGATGATAATCTGTTGCTATCTGGTTTTTCCGGACATTTGATACCCAAAGCGATCAGTCATGTTCTGCGGATATGTCTTATTGCAGACATGGGTTTCAGGGTTGCCCTGGCTGCAAAAGCCGAGGGATTATCAGAAAAAGAAGCAGCAAAATGGATACACCGTCACGATGAAGACTGCGCGAGCTGGATCAACACCTTATTCAATCTGGCTGATCCGTGGGATTCTGTTCTTTACGACATGATCCTGCCCATGAACAAAACCAATACGAACGATGCCATTCAACTGATTTTGAACAATCTGAACAAGGATGTGCTTAGAAAGACTGAAAATTCTCGTAAAACCGTCGATGATTTCCTCCTTTCCGCTCAGGTGGAAGTCGCCCTGGCCAACGAAGGCCATCAGGTGGGCGTCAGCGCTGCAAGCGGCGCAGTTACCCTGACAATCAACAAGAATGTGCTGATGCTAAGCCGACTGGAACAGGAGCTAAAATCCATTGCCGGAATTGTTCCAGGCGTAAAAACTATAGAGACCTGCGTGGGGAAGGGCTTTCATCAGTCTGATATTTATCGAAAATTTGATTTTGAAGTCCCTTCTAAAGTATTGCTCGTAGATGACGAACGGGAATTTGTTCAAACCCTGTCCGAACGCCTGATCCTTCGGGACATGGGCTCTGTCGTAGCGTTTGACGGAGAATCAGCACTTAAACTGGTTCATGAGGAAGAACCCGAGGTGATGATTCTGGATCTCAAAATGCCTGGCATAGACGGCATCGAAGTCCTTCGAAGGGTTAAGGAAACTCAGCCCGGAATTGAAGTCATTATCCTTACCGGACATGGTTCGGAAACGGACAGGGAAACCTGCATGAACCTGGGAGCCTTTGCCTACCTGCAGAAACCTGTTGACATAGATGTTCTGAGCGCCACCTTGAAAAAAGCCAATGAAAAAATTCAAACACGGAAGAAAAAAACCGGTGCCTAATGAATGGATTTGACTGTTTACGAGTAACCGTTCACTCCCCATCCCAGCGGGATGGGGCTGAACGCTTGCGTTTCGGAGTATACTTTTAGCGGTCAATGACTGAGTTTTTGTTCACCGCAAAGATCGCAAAGATCGCAAAGAAAATATTCAATGAAATTAGCCGCCACAAGAGCGTTGTCTTCTTTGCGTCCTTTGCGTCTTTGCTGTGAATTGATAAAGTGTAGTTTATGCCCGCGTACAGTATAACACCTTGAGGAAATCATGATGACAATCCGTTTCAAACCCAAGTTCTGGGATCACCAGGATGCTGCAGCAGGTCCATTCAAATCCTTGTTCAATTTTCGAAGAATCTGGAAACAGGCAGCATTTCTGACTGCAGCAGTCGCCCTGATCCCTCTGATTTTCATGGCGATTATCGACTACAACGTCACCCAGAATGCAGTTGAATCGGAAATTCTGCTCAGAACATCAAGTCTGGTTTCAAATACCAGACGGACCCTGTCTTTTTTTCTGGATGAACGTAAATTCGCCCTGAATTTCATAGTTAATGACAACACCCCCGAAAGCCTAAAAAACCCGGAACGCCTGTCTGCAATTATGGAAAATTTTAAAAAAAGCCTGGGTGGTTTTTGTGATCTGGGCGTTATAAACGACTCTGGCGTTCAATTCAACTATATCGGACCATATCAACTCATCGGTGTGGACTACAGTACTCATGCCTGGTATCGGGAGGTTCAGGAACGCAATATTTACATCAGCGATGTTTTTCTTGGTCTTCGCAATGTTCCCCATTTTGTAATCGCCATAAAGCACAGTGCGCCGGACGGATCTTCTTTTGTTCTACGGGCATCTCTGGACCTGGAGCGGTTCAAGGAGCTTTTATCGGAAATGGAGGTTGGGGGGATGGGGGATGCGTTTATTATCAACCATAACGGCATTCTTCAAACGCCTTCCCGATACCAGACCACTGTGCTGGAAAAAATTCCGCTCCCGGTTCCGGAATATTCCCCCAAGACGATCGTTTACCAGACATTGGACAGGAATGAAAAAGCACTGATTGTCGGTTATGCCTATATCACGGATACCCCTTTTGTCCTGGTCGTAACCAAGCAGAAAACAGAGCTGATGAAACCCTGGTTTAAAACCCGCTCTCAATTGATCGGTTTTCTGGGAGTCAGCATTTCAGCCATTTTGGTGGTAATTATCGGCGTATCCACGTATCTGGTCAACAATATTTTTCTGGCGGATCAGAAGCGAGTCATGACCCTTCATCAGGTCGAATATGCCAATAAACTTGCCTCCATCGGACGCCTTGCCGCTGGAGTAGCTCATGAAATCAACAATCCCCTGGCCATTATCAATGAAAAAGCAGGCCTGATCAAAGACATCTTCACCTTTCGAAAAGATTATGGTAATGACTCAAAACTGAATGGTCTGGTCGATTCCATTATTTCAACTGTGGAACGATGCGGAACCATCACCAAGCGGCTGCTCAACTTTGCCCGACACATCGAAGTGAGCGTCCAGAAACTCAGCGTAAAATCCGTCATTCAGGACGTGCTGGGATTTATGAGCAAGGAGGCTGAATACAAAAGCATCACTATTTCGGTTGATATTCCCGATGATATTCCCGAATTTGAAAGTGATCGTGGAAAACTTCAGCAGATTTTTCTGAATCTGATCAACAACGCCTTTGCCGCCATGACAGATGGCGGCAAACTGGAAATCTGGGTTTCAAAGCACGGCGACAATGAGGTTTCCATTGAGGTATCAGATGACGGATGCGGGATTTCAGAGTCTGATATGAAACGGGTTTTCGAACCTTTTTTTACAACCAAAAGCCGAACCGGCGGTACCGGTCTGGGCTTGTCCATCACGTATGGACTGGTACAGGAAATCGGCGGAAAAATTCAGGTAAAAAGCACGGTCGGCAAGGGTACACGATTTACGATCATTCTGCCATTGACATATATAAAGAAAAAAGGAGAGGGTTATGCGCGTATTGCTGGTTGATGATGAAGAGCAATTGGTTTCAACACTGGCAGAACGCCTGGCTTTCAGAGGGATCCATGCCAATTGGGTCACAAGCAGCACGGCAGCCCTGGAACTGATTGAAACCGAGTCCTTTGATTTGGCTATTCTTGATGTCAAAATGCCCAAAATCAGCGGCTTGGAGCTGAAAAAAAGACTTCAGGTTTTGCGCCCGGCTATGAAGTTCATCTTCCTGACCGGGCATGGTTCTGAAGATGATTTTAATATCGGGACTGCAGAAGCCGGCAAGGATTTTTATCTGGTCAAGCCGGTAAAAATCGAGTCCCTGCTTGAAAAAATGAATGAGGTGATGCAACAACAAGGAGACGGAAAATGAGCGATTATCAGGAATCCATTGGAGCATGCGGCCTTCACTGTTTTGGGTCCATATCGGCATCCGTTTCGCACGAACTAAAAAACGCCCTGGCCATCATCAATGAAAACGCGGGGCTACTGGAAGATCTGTCTTTCATGGCGGGAAAAGGGCTGCCCCTTGATCCTGCCAAACTGAAAAGTTTAGCCGCCAACATCGGCAAGCAGATTCAGCGTGCTGACGATATTATCCGAAATATGAACCGTTTTGCTCACAGCACCGATGAGATAGTGAAATGTATAGATCTCGGAGAAACTATGGCGCTGATCGTTGCGCTATCTTCCAGGCTTGCCGCCATGAAGTGCGTCACGCTGATCTTTAAACCGCCTCCACAAACGATTTGCGTAACAACCCATATGTTTTATCTTGAAAATCTTATCTGGTTGTACATCAAAGAAATCCTTGAAAGAGCAGGTACGGAAAAAGAAATTACCCTTACCCTTCGACCTCAACAGGAAGGCACCGCCGTTATTTTTTCTCCTGTCGATGTTCCGGTAACAGATGGCCGCGCCATTGACCTGCTTAGCTACCTGAAGGCTACCCAGTCCGCCAATTCGCAACACCGGGAACTGCTCATCATACTGCCTGTTGACATGACTGCTTGCTGAAAAAAAAAGGCTGGGATCAGAGAAAGGTGAGTGCTGGAGGCAGGATCGCTTCGACTGCGATGTGTTACTTTGGGCGGTCAATTACTTGGTTTTTATTCGCCGCAAAGGCGCAAAGATCGCAAAGAAAATATTCAATGAAATTAGCCGCCACAAGAGCGTTGTCTTTTTTGCGCCTTTGCGGCGAACGGAACCGTGGAAAGATGGCCTTTCTGACCCAGATAAGCCCGCTGCACATCCTTGTGTTCAAGGAGCATTGCACTCTCCCCTTCGAGAGCCACTCTTCCGGTTTCAAGAACATATCCCCTGTCGGCAATCTGGAGTGCAGCCCTGGCGTTCTGTTCGATGAGCAGGATCGTTTTACCTTTCTCTTTCAGATCCAGGATAATGCGAAATATCTCCTTGATCACCAGCGGAGCAAGACCCATGGATGGTTCATCAAGGATGAGAAGCTGTGGCCTGGACATCAGCGCCCGACTGATGGCCAGCATCTGCTGCTCTCCGCCGCTGAGGGTTCCAGCAAGTTGAAGCCGTCTTTGACGCAAAATGGGAAAGATGTCAAACATCCAGTGGATGTCTTCCTGAATCTGGCTGCTGTTTCTTCTATGGACAAAGCCCCCCATCTGCAGGTTCACTTCCACGGACAGGGTCGAAAAAACATGCCTGCCTTCCGGCACAACTGCTATTCCGCGTTCAACAATAGATTCGGGCAATAGCCCATGGATGGCGGCTCCCTGAAACATGATGGTGCCTTTTTCCGGCCGTATAAGGCCGCAGATGGTATGAACAAGCGTACTTTTTCCGGCACCATTGGCGCCGATCAGAGCAACCATCTCCCCGCTCCGTACCTGAAGCGATATCCCCTTGAGAGCATGGATATTCCCGTAATAGGTGTGGATATCAGAGACCGTCAGCATTGAAAGAATTCCAATTATCCACCTCCCAGATAGGCTTCGATCACAGCGGGATGATCCATAATCTCCATCGGTGTCCCCGAAGCTAATTGTGACCCATAGTGCAGCACCAGAATCCTGTCCGCAATCTCCATGACCAGATTCATATCATGCTCTACCAGGATTACCGTCACGCCACAGGCTCTGATACGCTGAATCAGATCTCCCAGAACTTCAGTCTCCCGGATGTTGAGCCCTCCGGCAGGCTCATCCAGAAGCAGTAGTCTGGGATCAGTAGCCAAGGCCCTTGCAATTTCAAGTATCCTCTGTTTGCCCAGCGGAAGCGTTCCGGCAGGAAGATTCGCCGAATCCCCCAACCCTACAAAGTCCAGATGATATCTGGCGGTTTCCAGGATTTTGCGTTCTTCCCGGCGCATGGCAGGTAGCCTCAAACCAGTTGCCCAGAAGCCGCTTTTTGTTTTCGGGTGCCGTCCCAGCATGATGTTTTCCAGTACTGTCATGGATTTAAAAAGGGCCACATGCTGAAAGGTGCGTGAGATGCCAAGCCGAGCAATCTTGTGGGGGAGCATACCGTCGATCTGCCTGCCTTCGAACAGAACATGACCGAATGTGGGCTGGATCAATCCGCTGATACAGTGAAAAAGAGTTGTTTTTCCAGCGCCATTTGGGCCGATCAGCGCCTGAATGATGCCAGGTGGCACAGCATACCGGATACCTTTCAGCGCAACAATGCCGCCAAAATGCATCTGAACATCACTAATTTCAAGAATGGAAGATAACTCGGGACAGCAGGCTTCTTGCATGGTGCTTTATCGTTTGCAAAGATGGGTCAGAGAGTTCCGGAAAACGCCGATGACCTTTGGAACCAGGGAAGCCAAGCCTCCGGGTAAAAAAAGTGCCGCGCACAGCAACATCGCACCATACACAAGAATTTCAAAGTCAGAAAAAATCTGAAGCCATTCATTACCCGCAAAGGTAAGCAGAACCGCGCCAAGAATCGCTCCCCAGAGACTTTGCGTTCCCCCCACCATGACCATCAGCACAAAACGGATGGACCACATAAGATTGAAAGACCCCGGATTCAGACATGTAACGTAATGGGTATAAAAACTTCCGGCAATGGCTGATAGAATAGCGCTGAATACAAATATCTGAACCTTGTAACAAGCTGTGGGAACGCCCATGGATTCCGCCGCCATTTCCTCTTCATGAATGGCTCTGAGTCCACGGCCCACCCTGGAGTAGATCACATGAAGACAGAACAGCAGAGCCATAAACACAACTGACCAGATCATGTAATACCATGCCACTTCACTTGTCAGCTTCCAGCCCGCAATTTGCAGCCCCGGAATATCGACCATGCCTGAAGGTCCGCCTGTCCATTTCACTTCCTCGCCCAGGATAATGTGAACAATCACGCCAAATCCTAGTGTAGCCATGGCCAAATAGTGCCCTTTGAGGCGAAGGGCGGGAACGCCGATGATCCATGCGACCAGGGCGGCCACACCTGCGCCGGCGGGCATGGCCATCCATGGATTCCATCCCAGACGGCTGGTCAGGATTCCGGAACTGTAAGCCCCGATTCCGAAAAAAGCCGCCTGAGCCATGGAAACCTGGCCCGCATAGCCCATGAGCATGCAAAGTCCAAGGCTGACCAGGCTGAAAATACCGGCAAAGACCATTACATCGACGTAGTGGGATATACACTTCACATTCAGGGCGACCCCTGGAAAAACTGCAATTAACAGTCCCATTCCCACAAATGCCCATCGGTCTTTTTTATTCATAATAGCCCCTGGATGAAAATCCCGATAATTTTTAAAACTTTTTCAAAGTGGCTGCTTCGGAGCCGAAAAGACCTTCTGGTTTGAAAAAGAGCGCCAGGAGCAGAAAAATCAATGCCACGGCATCTTTATAACCTGAAGAAAGATAGCCGGCGCAATATGATTCAGCAAGGCCAAGAACACAGCCCGCCAACAGCGCGCCGTAAAAATTGCCCAATCCGCCAAGCACGGCTGCGCCAAAACCCTTCAGCCCCAGCATGGCGCCCCTGTCGTAATCCATCAGGGAAATCGGCGTGATGATGACACCTGCGGCAGCACCAATAGACGCACTAAGGATGAAGGCCAGAAGCACCATTTGCCGCACGGGAATACCCACCATTCGGGCTGCGATGGGATTGTCCGCACAGGCCAGCATGGCCTTGCCGTAGAAAGATCGGTGGAAAAAAAACGACAGTGCAATGACAACAAGAGCACTGACCCCGAATATCCAGAGAACCTGTGGCTGTAAGACAGCCCCGGCTATCATAATCGGACCTCTCGTGCTGAAAGCGGGCAGACAATGGGGATCTTTTCCATATCCGAGCATTGCGGAACCCTTCAGGAGAATAGATACAGCAATTGTGATAATAATCAGGGAAAGAACGCCGGCATTTCTGGCTCTGCGGATGACAAACCGTTCCATGGCAAAACCCACACAGCCGGTGGCTATAACCGCTGCAAAAAAAGCCAGGAATACCGGCAAGTGAAGTGTTCCGACAAAGAAGGCTGCAAACAGCCCGCCCAGCATCACAAACTCTCCCTGAGCGAAGTTGATGATTTCAGTGACATTGTAAATTATATTATATCCGATGGCCACCATCGCATAAATGACGCCAACAGTAAGACCAGTGATTGTATATTGCAAAAAGTCTGTTCCCAATGAAGTCCCCCGGAAACCATGATTTCGACTTGCGCTTCGGTTGACACACGGAAAACGCCGAAATTGGGTTATTGGTCGGATACTTTGGCACCACAGCCAAGAATATCCTCTGTAAACCCCCCTTATACCTTAATCACAATATAAATTTCAACACGCATATTCGAAAAAATGAGAAATGGCGATCGATCATGGTGCAAGCGCCCAATCCCCATTTTTAACCACGACCATTTCCAGATCGTCCTTGCTGAGGCCATTGTGATCTTGAGGCGTGAAGTTAAATACGCCATGTTGTCCAACAAATTTCTGTGTCTTTTCGATAAAATCCCGAATTTTAGCGCGATCCGGCCCCACTGATTTCAATGCCGCTATAGCCAGGTGCAGGGAATCCCAGGCATGACCGCCGAAAGAAGAAATTGGCTCTTTATAACGATCTTCATAAGACTTTGTATATTCCATAATGACTTTTTTCTGCGGTTGTGCGTCCGCAAGAAGGGCTCCGACATTCACCCTTGCCAAGGGCAGCAACACGCCTTCGGCAGCCGTTCCGCAAAGTTCCAGATTTTTCCGGTTTCCGAAACCATGACTCTGGAAGAGTGGGGTGTATCCCATGCCCAGATCCCGCCAGTTTTTTACAGCAAGCACCTGAGTAGGGCCTATAGACCAGTTGACAACAGCCTGGGGCTGCACGCTCCTGATTTTGGTAAGCTGGGCGGATAGATCAGTGTCCTGTGGGCCATACCGTTCATCCGCCGCAATGGTAATGCCATATTCAGGCGCCAATCGCAGCAATTCTTCACGCCCGCTGGCCCCGAAGCCAGTGGAATCGGTCATGATTCCAATTTTTTGAATTCCTTTGGATTTCATATAATCGTACATCTTTCCAGCCACATGGCTATCCGAGCCGGCAACCTTGAAAACCCATTTGCGGCTTTCTATCGGGGTTACAATTTTATAACTGGCGGCGCAAGAAATCAGGGGGACATGAGCTTCTTCGGCTACACTTACAACGGCCAGGCTCTCTCCGCTTCGGGTTGGCCCGATAATCACGGGAACTTCATCCTTCTTGATGAGCTTTTTTACCGCCAAATTGCTTTTGGTGGCGTCACTTTCATCATCGTAGATAATCAATTCAATCGGATGTCCGTTGATTCCCCCTTTTTGATTCACCTCTTCAACAATCATTTCCGCAGTCTTTTTCTCCGGTTCCCCCAGAAACGATCCGACTCCGGTGATGGAAAACACCGCTCCGATCCGGTAAGGCGATTCGACTGTCCATCCGAAAGGCGGCGCAGCAAAATGAAACAAAATTCCCAACAAGAGCAATCCAGCGGCTCCCCACCATTTTTTCAATCGACGCATATTATCTCCTGCTTTCTGTAAGATGTAAAAAAAACCTGTTTGAACGGCATAAAAAAAGCCGTGGCTAAAAACCACGGCTCACAAAAACAAAAAAGCCGTGGACAGCCCGCTTCTGCGGTCCGCCCACGGCCTGATTTCAAAGGCGCGTTATCGGGCAGATCGCCTGAAATAGGTATAACAGTATTCTTCGTTATGCAATGTATAGATCATGGCGCCCTTGTTTCGAACTGTGAAAACTTGAAGATCAAAGCATTCATGTTCGCCGTGTAGTAGATCAAACCTGCTATTGTCAAGACAAAAGAAAATGGTATCTTTCTTAAATTCGATCCCCCCATATATGAAAATGATACTTCCCCCTTTGGAAAAGGGGGATCGAGGGGGATTTTCCAGGTGGATAGCTCCTAAATCCCCCCTGGCCCCCCTTTTTCAAAGGGGGGAATCCTTTCGATTCTATTTGTGATTAGCGGGCACAAGAGCGTTCGTTGAAATTTAAGAATGATACAGAAAATGTAATCAGTTACCGCCGCCAACAGATGCCACACCGGTTTCAAACCCAAAGAGCCTGGGCAGCCACATGATCAGTTCCGGAAAAAAGGTGATCAGGAACAGAATGGAAATCTGAATTATGAGAAATGGCATTGACGATTTGGTGACAAACACAATATCGCGCTTGGCTATGGCTCCCGCAATGTAGAGACTAACCCCTACCGGCGGCGTGCAATACCCGATAGCCAAGTTGACCGTCATGATCAGTCCGAAGTGGATGGGATCGATTCCAAAGGCAATCAGCAACGGAATACAGATCGGTCCTATAATCAGAGTAGCGGAGATGATGTCCATCAGCATGCCAACCACAAGAAGAACCAGGTTGATCACCAGAAGAAAGACCATAGGCGAATGAATGCCCGCTGTAACCGCTTCAGTGATTTTTGCGGGAATGGATTCGAGGGTCAGATACCTGCCAAAACAGGTAGCGCCACCTACTATGATCAAAAGAGAGGCAGACGTGACGGCGGAACCCACGACCACTTTTTTCACCTGCTCAAATTTCATGGATTTATGGATAAAAAGCTCCACAATAAACGCATAGACGCATGAAATAACCGCAGCCTCGTTTGCTGTGAATATCCCTGTGTAAATGCCGACAAAAATCACCACAGGGAGCATCAGCGCCCAGAAACAATCCTTGAATGTTACCCAGATGTCATCAAACTTTGGAACCGGCATCCGGACAATCGTCTTATCTTTCCAGAATACAAAATATGTATAGATGCAGGTAACCAACGTAATCATGATACCAGGAACAAACCCGGTTAAAAACAGCCCCTGCAGCGAGCAGTTGCTGATCATGCTGAAGAGAATCATGCCGATGCTGGGCGGAATGATAACACCCAGGTTTCCGGCGGTCGTCATAAGCCCGACGCTATAGTTTTCAGGATATCCATTGGAGAGCAGCGCCGGGATCATAAACCCGCCCAGAGCCACGACCGTTGCAACGGTTGAGCCGGAAATCGCACCGAATATGGCGCAGGCGATGACACCGGCCATCCCCAATCCGCCGGGCAGCCAGCTCACAAGCACATTGGTAAACTTGATCAGTTTTTCAACGATGGTGCCGGTAGTCATGATATTGCCGCAGAGAACAAAAAACAACACCACGACCAGGGCGAAATTGTCCATGCTTTTGAAAATACTCTGAACCAGAAGGATGATGGGGTAATCGGTAAACGCCAGAACGCAAAGCAAAGAGGTATAGAACAGGCACATGAACACCGGAATAAATGCGGCCATGGTACCCAGTAAAATCAACAGCGGAATTATATAGCTCCATTCCATAAAACAGATATCTCCATTTCAGTCGGTAAAATCAGAAAGCCAATGACAAAACGTTCAGTTTTCTGTTGATTTCAAGTCTTTGATTTTGGAACCATTTCTGCGGCAATATCCTGATATAGCGCCTGAAGGGTCCGTATCAGCATCAAGCCGCCCATCAGCGGCATCAAGGCGTAAAGATAAACCATCGGAATCTGCATGATAATGGTCGCCTGTCCGGTGGTTGCCTGCTGAACAGCCATCTTCCACCCGAAGAACAACATTATCAGCGAAAACACAGCAATCGCCAGATGGCTGAAAACAATCAGGGGAAACCGGGTTTTGGGAACAAGTTGCAGCAGCACGTCCACCTTAATCATGGACCTGTTTCTGATTGAGGCGCTGCAACCAATAAAAGTCGTATAGATAATCACAAGTTTGACGAGTTCTTCAGACCAGGCCAGGCTGTAATCGAAGCCATACCGCAAAATCACATTGGCGAATAAGGCTAATAAAGCCGCCATTACCGTCAGAAACAGGGTCCAGTCCTCAAATAATGTCAGGCATTTATCCACAGTATTTATTATCTGTTTAAACATGAATTTATCCTTTTAATTTCCTCCTTTGTCAAAGGAGGAAATCTCATACCTGGAAGACATGCAGTGGTCGAAACGGCGATCAACCAGACAATTCATCACCGTTTTTCCTTCAGTCTTCAGCCTTAACACCTTCAGACAGCTTTAATCAGGGCTGATATCCCATGAAATCCTGCACTTCTTTCAGATAATTTGCCGATCGGTATTTATCGCCCTCATACAGTTTATTGATTTCCGCTGCATACTGTTTATGGGCAACGTCTCCCTGCTTATCCAGAATCGCCATTTCAGCGTCTGAGAGTTTGAAAAACTGAATGCCGGCAGCCTTGGCTTTTTCGATCTCGTCAGCTTCCTGCTGACGGGTTTCCTGGCGAATCTTTGCAGCGATTTCTTTTGCGGTTTCCTTGAAAATTTTCTGCAGATCAGCGGGAAGAGTGTTAAACCACGCCTTGTTTACAACCCAGATAAACAAGCCCTGGGCGTAATTCAATTGGGTAAAGAACTTGGCATCCTCAAATTTTTTTGTGATGTTGCACACCATGGGAGTGTGATCCAGACCGTTAATTACCCCCTGTTTCAGTGCAATGGAGACATCCGGCCAGGGCATGACCACTGGGTTAAATCCCCATGACTTGTAAAGAAGCTGATTAACAGCAGCTTCTGCAATCCGTATTTTGAGTTTCTTGGCATCATCAATAGTCGCGGCCGGAGTCATCGTCGCCCAGCCGTAATTGCCGTATCCGGTGATATCCAAGCCCATGATGCCCTGATGATCCATGGCATTCATGAAATGGCCAAAGAGCTTTTCGTTCGCGACGAATTTATCGAGCTTGTCAAAGGAGTCAATCAGGAATGGCAGATTTACCACACCGAACCGGGGCCCCAGATTTGTGGAAGCCACGGAACTGACACCCATTCCCTGGAGGGCACCCATCTGGAGCTGATTTAAGACCTCAACTTCGCCGCCCAGCATCGAAAAGGGTTTGTAATCAATGAATATCTGACCATTGGTACGTTTCCACAATTCATCACGCAAGGCAAAACCGAAATATACCCCACGGATCGCCGGATGCGAAACATTTGAAAACGTTGCCTTGTACTTGGCTGTTGAAGGATCAAAAGCTGGCTTCCATTGATCTATGGGCGGGGGACCCGCGGCTGCTGCGAAACTGACCATCAAAAACAGACTGAGTAAACATAGGGCCATAATGGTTGTCGATTTTTTTCCTGTCATGCTTGCCTCCTTACTGTTTGCCTGATCTTAAGTTAATAAATAAGATTCATTTGCCAAAGGTAATTTATAAGCTATATTGCAGCTATTTTATTCTTTGTCAAGAATAATTTCACCAAAAGCAAAATTGAGCATCTAAAACGGTCATGGTCATTTTCACCTAAACTGCGAACAGACATAATCTTTCGTCGTAGAGCCGGCATCTTGCCGGCTGCAGCAGCCGGCAGGATGCCGGCTCTACCTGCGTTTTCCGCCTCCAGCGGGGGAGGGCTGGGGTAGGGGTTCAAAAATTAAGATTATAACCGTTGACAGTATAATATCGCAGCTCCGGAAAAATCAGGGTACAGATGATCTGGCTGAAGCAGTGGGGAAAGTTTCCTTAATAAAACAGCAGGCAAGCATCGCGATAGCAGCACTGATCAGCAGATAATTGAAAATCTGCTGATATCCGGCCAGTGTAAAAGCCCCTTCCACACTGCCAGACCTCTCCAGCAAAAAACCGGCAAATGGCTGGAATATGGCTCCACCTGCAAAAGGAAACAGGTTGACCAGGCCAGTGGCGGTTCCGGCAATTTGCACCGGAAACAGCTCTTTGGTCGCAGTGAATCCAATGACCACGATGGAGCTGGAAAACATTCCCAGACCAAGGCATATCAAATACAATCCGAACACGGGAATGCGATCAGTTGCAAATGACAGTGTTGCGGTAATTGTCAGTAAAATTAATGTTGAGATGAGAAGAACGGGTTTTCGGGCGTGAAATACCCGGTTGGATAGAAAACTGAGAAGTGGACCGCCGATGACGATGCCGACAGCCAGCATCGAAAGAATATAGCCGGACTGGGTTTTGGACAAATGGTAAATGTGCATGAAATATGGTCCGCCCCACAGTCCGCCAAAAGTAAAAAACACAGCACAGTCGAAAAAAAACCAGATGGCCAAGGGCCAGAAATGCGGGCAGGAAACGACCGTGCGAAAGCCTGCCATCAGGCTAATGGCAGCGGATGATGCCTTTACAGAGGCGTTAAGGGACACCCAGCCCATGTCCTCGGGGCAGTCCCTGACAAATATCCATACCAGCAGTGACAAAACCAGGGTGAGTACCCCCACAGCGACAAACGACATCCGCCACCCGATAGCACCGGAGAGCAAAACCAGCGGCGTTGCAGCCGACAGGGAGCCAATGCCGCCCATGGCCATCAGAATCCCGGTCATGGGAGCAAACTCGACGGGCGTGAACCATTCAGACAGTATCTTCATGGTCGGCACAAAGAGCATGGCCACTCCGACTCCGACCAGCAAACGTCCGGCAATAGCCATAGCTGCAGATGAGGCAAACCCCAACATAACGGAGCCAACAAAGGCCACAAGGAAAAAAACCGTGATCGTGTTGCGAGGTCCCCAGGAATCGGAAAGCAGCCCAGCCGGAAGCTGCATGGCTGCATACGAATAAAAATAAGCGGCGGATAAAAAACCGGTCAGGCCTCCCCCGGTCTGAAGATCTTTCATCATATCGACGGCGACAACAGCCGGACATAGCCGGTGAAAATACACCAGTATGTAGCCAAAAGCCAGAACCCAGAAAATGATCCAGCGATATTGCCGGGTTTTAGCATCAGAGATCATAAGATTTCTATTTGCCTGTCCAGTATCCATTCGGATCGAATCGGCGCAGGGTGGAAAGCTCCTGGTGGGTAGGTAAGGGCGTTTGAGATAGTTCCGTTGAAATGCGCACTGGCCAGTCGGTTTGTTCTTGCACCATTTCCACAGTGACTCCGGGATGGAGTGAAGTAAGCACCATTTCGCAAGTTTCATGATCAAAAGCGAATATTCCCATTGTGGTGATGACGGCAGACGGCCCGCCGCGAATCAAACCAACCGACTCGCGCCAGCCCTTGCCATCTCCATATCCGGGGGAGGTTATATAATCCACCCTAGGCATAAACCGACGCCTCTCATGGGCCATGATGATGATATGGCGGTGCGCCAGACATGCCAAGTCACAGGCCCCCCCGCTGCCCGGAAGCCTGGTTGTAATGTTTACGGAACTGCCTGTCAAAGTGGTGTTCAAGTTTCCAAATCGATCCACTTGCGCACCGCCAATAAAACTGACATCCACAAGCCCCTGCTGCAGCAGCGACATAGTATCCCGAGTATCCGCCAACCACTGAGACCTGTACAGATTTGGCAGGTCACCCATCGTAAGTATAGGTTCCGAAGCTACAGTGTCGCGGATGATTCCCAGCTCATAAACTCCAACGGCAT
This sequence comes from uncultured Desulfobacteraceae bacterium, assembly GCA_903839535.1. GTDB lineage: Bacteria > Desulfobacterota > Desulfobacteria > Desulfobacterales > Desulfatirhabdiaceae > RAAP-1. The sequence goes on along the minus strand of CAIMCT010000153.1, from coordinate 33,223 downwards.
TCGGAGCCCTGAGACTTTTGGCCACCAGAAAACCCAGAAGCGGAAGCCGCATGCCAACAAATACAACCTCCCCATCGGCTATTTGACGGGACGCGGCGGCAACCATCAACTCAGATCGGGTATAGACCGAATCAGTATCCATAATCAACAGGCTCCGAATAGTCATGATGGGTTATCGAAAGTCGCGACAAATACGCATCCCCCAGTGTTTCAGCATACTGATGAATCGAAGAAATGGAGCGAACCCATTGATTCATCCATGACGCAAACAGCTCCGGGGTTCGGCTTTGAGTCTGGTAGTCCAAAAAAACAGCATGGTCCCGGTTATAATATCCAGGCATCGGAGAGGGGTGGGCTCCCCATGGAGCATGAACTACGGCGCTGACCTTGAATCCGGGTGTCAGAATGCGATTGGGATCGCGAGTGATCATTTCGGTGGACACAATTTCTTCCGCAGTCAGAATCACATTCCGGCTTGAGAGACAGGCCTCGCGGGTAATCCCCATATTGCCCCAAGCATGGGCATTGCCGAATAAATCCGATCGTTGAACATGAACAATAGCTACATCAGGAACAATAGCGGCGATTGCTGCGTGTTTTTGACTTGTAAACGGGCATGTAACAAACTTCAATCCAGGGTTTGTCGCAAACAGATCGCTGCCCAGGGCGGTTCGGGACGGCAAGAAAGACACGCCCATCGCCCCGGCCTGAAGAGCCATCGAAATAGTCAAATTTGAATGGTCCTCGACATTGATCTGGCCCTGTTCCACGGCCCGACGAAAGTTATATCCAACGCCAGTAATCACATTACCAACCCAGGCAGCCTGAACGCGCTGGACGCATCCGGCGCCAATAATCTGATCAAAAAGGATATCGGATATCGGCCCAATCAGGGTCAGTCTCCTCTTCTCCTGACGCATGATCTCATGCCCCGCCGCAAAAGGAATGGCGGTTTCCAGATTCGCGCCGATTGCAACGGAACATCCATCCACCACCCATCGGGATATGGCATCAGTCATGTCCATCAATTTTGAAGTCGTCACCTTGAGTAATCCTTTCCAAGGGCGGCAAAAAATTCCAACCACCAAAGACTAAAATGAACAACACTTACCATAAAGCAACTGCAAAACCATTCATCATCTTTCAGCTACTAAAGCATGGTCATGATGTCTCATTTTATTGCAACTAACAATAAAAAAGGGTACTGAGCTAAAGAAGCTCGGAACCCTTAAAATATGGATGTCGAAAAGATTTTATAAAAAAAGATTCAGCGCAGAACACAGCAATAATCATGCATTTTCCGTTTGCGTCTCCGGAACTGTAGGTACCTGTTTTTCTATCGATACTTCTTTCGTTTTTTCGGCCTTCTTTTTGGTTTCGTCCGATTTGGCGGACTTACGGGATCGAGGCTGAAGCGGCATGCTTTTTCCTCTGGCAACCAGCTCGATAACGGAAATAGGAGCCGAATCACCAGGACGGTTTCCTATTTTTGCGGTGGTCGTGTAACCGCCATGAAGATCGCCATAACGATCGGCAGCCTCATTAAAAAGCTTATAGGCGACTTCTTTTTCAGTGATGATCGCAAGCGCCTGGCGCTGAGCATGAAGATCGCCACGTTTTGCCAGAGTGATCAGATCATCGGCCCATCGTTTAAGTTCTTTTGCCTTAACATCCGTTGTCGTAATGCGATCGTACTTAAACAAGGACGTGACCATATTTCTGAACATCGCTTTACGATGGCTGCTTGAACGTCCTAATTTTAATCCGGCTTTTCCATGTCTCATAGCCCTGTTTACTCTCCTTGCTGTGTATCATCCTCAGGAGTATTAAAACCTTCCAGCTTCATCCCCAAAGATAGTTTCATTTCACTCAGAACCGCTTTGATTTCGTTTAATGACTTGCGGCCAAAGTTTTTTGTCTTCAGCATTTCAGCTTCAGTTTTACTGACAAGTTGATAAATTTGAAAAATATCAGCATTTTTTAAACAATTGGCGCTGCGAACGGAAAGCTCAAGTTCTTCGACACTTCTGAGCAGATTTATTTCAATTTCTTTAGATCGCGGATCAGTGGGACCTGTCGGCGGATCCGCGGTGGGTGGAATCAAATGTTCATCAAAATTGACAAATTTAGACAGTTGCTCCTTCATGATCTTGGCAGCGTAAGATACTGCATCCTCGGGAAGAACGCTTCCATCAGTCCAGACATCCATTGTCAATTTGTCGTAGTCGGTTCGCTGACCAACCCTGGCATTTCCAACAACATAAACCACTTTGTTAATCGGCGAAAACACAGAATCAATCGGAATGGTCCCGACCGGCTCATTCATGTCCTTATTGACTTCAGATAATGCGAAACCCTTACCCAGCCTTACGGTCATCGTCATATTCAGCGTCGCTTTTTCGGATAAGGTAGCAATGTGCAAGTCCGGATTCAGAATTGCACAGTGTCCATCCTCACTGATTATATCACCGGCTTTAACTATGCATTCTCCAGATCGCTGGATACGAATCGTATGAGGGCCTGCTTCCTTTACCTTGACCCGCACAGATTTAAGATTCAGAATAATCTCAGAAACATCTTCCAGAACACCAGGAATGACGCTGAATTCATGCATCACTTCTTCAAATTTAACAGATACGATAGCAGCACCGTGCAAAGAAGAGAGTAATATACGTCGAAGGGTATTCCCGATTGTGATTCCAAATCCTCTTTCGAGAGGCTCGCAAACAAACTTGCCGTACACCGGCGAGCTTGTAACATGAACCTTTCCCGGCATAACCAAATTTTGCCAGTTGATTGTCATAAGTTCATTGGTTGGCATTATGATTTCTCCAGACTGTTTTCAGAGGATTCTCAGATATTAATTGCTGATGAACATAGCACGACAGTTGATAAACTCCGAGAAGTACGCTTATTTTGAATAAAGTTCGACAATAAGCTGCTCCTGAATTGGCATGGTCAAGTCCTCGCGGACCGGCAATCCTTTAACATTGCCAGTAAATACATCTTTTTTTAATTCAAGCCACTGTGGTACGCCTCTTCTGACTACAGCCTCAAGAGAGTCATTAATCGCCTTGATCTCTTTGCTGGACTCCCGAAGTTCAATAACATCCCCGACCTTAACCAAAAATGATGGAATGTCAACCCTGGTCCCGTTGACCTTAAAATGGGCATGTCTGACAAAATGCCTTCCCTGAGTTCTGGAATTCGTAAAACCAAGTCGGTATATGACATTATCCAGCCGCCTTTCCAACATTATCAGCAGATTCGATCCTGTTATACCCTTCTGATGTTCGGCCCTTTCAAAAAACAGATGAAACTGTTTTTCTGACAGCCCATACATGCGTTTGACTTTTTGTTTTTCACGAAGCTGGATACCGTAGTCAGAGACTTTCCTGCCTCTTCGCTGCCCATGTTGCCCAGGGGGGAAACTGCGGCGATCGAAAGCACATTTGTCTGAATAGCATCGATCCCCTTTCAAAAAGAGTTTCAGATTTTCGCGTCGGCATAGCCGGCATACCGAACCAATATATCTTGCCAAGTCATCCTCCTTTATATCCAGTTGACTCTATAACGTCAAAACAGCACAAACTATACGCGCCGCCTTTTAGGTGGTCGGCAGCCATTATGCGGGATTGGCGTAACATCCTTGATTGAAACAATATTAAATCCAGCAGACTGCAAAGATCGAAGAGCGGACTCACGTCCAGCGCCGGGTCCTTTAACAAATACCTCAACAGTTTTCATACCATATTCCATTGCTTTTTTAACAGCATCCTCAGCAGCTAGTTGCGCAGCAAAAGGCGTACTCTTTCGAGAACCTTTAAATCCCTGGACACCAGAGCTGGACCACGACAGAACATTGCCAACCGGATCGGTAATCGTAACGATCGTATTGTTAAAAGTGGACTGAATATGAACTACCCCACTGGATATGTTCTTCTTTTCTTTCTTCTTGATACGGGTTCTTTTTGCCATTGATTAAAGCCCCTGTTTCCTATGGTTCCCTATTTTTTAGCTGCAACTTTCTTTTTGACAGCAGCCCGTTTAGGCCCTTTACGGGTACGCGCATTGGTCTTGGTCCGTTGACCCCGTACCGGAAGCGATTTTCGATGACGAAGCCCACGATAGCATCCTAAATCCATCAAACGCTTAATACTCATGGATATTTGGGTCCGGAGTTCACCCTCAACTTTTAAATCGCTGTCAATAATTTTTCGGATATTGTTGACATCTATATCTGAAAGCTGATCTACTTTTGTGTCCGGGTTTATGTTCAGTCTGTTCAGGATGCTTTTTGATGTGGTCAGCCCAATTCCAAAAATATAGGTGAGCCCAACTTCAATCCGTTTACGCTTCGGTAAATCTACACCAGCAATTCTAGCCAAAGCTAAATCCTCCTCTATCCCTGCCTTTGTTTATGTCGCTTATTTTCACAAATGACGCGTAAAACCTGTTTACGACGAATTATCTTACACTTGCTGCATATTTTTTTAATTGATGCCCTTACTTTCATTAAGCTTCGCTCCTGTTCCCCGCGGTCTATCTATGGAATCATAACTATTTCCAGTACCTCAGGGATAATAATTATTTGGATCTGTAAGTAATCCTGCCCCGGGTAAGGTCATATGGAGACAGTTCGACCGTCACTTTATCTCCAGGCAGTATTTTTATGAAATGCATTCGCATTTTCCCGGAAATATGCGCGAGTATCTGATGTTTATTCTCCAACTCGACTTTAAACATGGCATTCGGAAGGGTCTCAAGCACCTTTCCTTCAACTTTGATCGCTTCTTCCTTAGGCATACACATTAACCCCGCTAACGCAAATAATTAAGTTCTTCCCTTTAATCGACCACCGCCTTTTTTCAAGAATCCTTCATAATGTCGCGTCAGCATGTGAGATTCCATCTGCGACATCGTGTCAATGGCAACGCCGACCACAATCATCAAAGCAGTGCCACCGAAATAAAACGGAACATTAAAATTTGAAATAAGAATTGAAGGAAGAACGCATACGGCAGCCACATAAGAAGCACCGCCCAATGTCAAGCGGGTAAGAACCCGGTCAATATAATCGGCTGTCCTTTTTCCCGGCCGTATTCCGGGAATAAACCCACCATGTTTTTTCATGTTCTCTGCAACATCAACGGGATTAAACGTAACAGCGGTATAAAAGTAGCAGAAGAAAAATATAAATCCAACAAAAAGCAGCTCATAGGAAAAATTCCCAGGTTTAATAGCCCCCGCCACGCTCTGAATCCAATCAACGTTGATAAAGCTGGCTATAGTTGCCGGAAACATGATGATAGAAGAAGCGAATATAGGCGGTATAACCCCTGAAGTATTGATCTTAAGTGGAAGATGGGTGCTTTGACCACCGTAAAGCTTTCTGCCGATCACCCGTTTGGCGTACTGTACCGGAATACGTCGCTGACCCTGTTCGATAAAAACAATAAAGCCAATCACTGCAACCATCAGTACAATTAGTAACAGCAACGGGAAAATACTGAGTTCGCCTGTTGACAGCAACCTGAACGAATTGGAGATCGCATTTGGAATTCGAACCACAATTCCAGAGAAAATAATCAGTGAAATACCATTGCCGATCCCTCTTTCCGTGATCTGTTCCCCCAGCCACATGATAAAAGCAGTTCCGGAAGTAAGAGTGATCATGGTTAAGAGGCGAAAACCCCATCCTGGAACAAGGACAACCGGCGCGCCGCCGGGAGCCATCATACTCTCCAAACCAACGCTGATACCAAACCCCTGAATAATGCTCAAAACAACCGTACCGTACCGCGTGTACTGAGTGATCTTTTTCCGCCCCTGCTCACCTTCCTTGGACAAACGTTCCAAGTGCGGCACAACAACGGTAAGAAGCTGAAGAATAATGGATGCGCTAATATACGGCATAATGCCCAGAGCAAAAACGGACAATCGCTCCAACGCGCCTCCGGAGAACATGTCAAAGAGACCCAGTATTGTTCCCTTGGCTTTGGCGAAGAAACTGGCCAAAGCCACTGCATCAATTCCAGGAACCGGAACATGAACCCCAATACGGTAAACGATAAGCAAGCATAGGGTGAACAGTACACGTTTTTTTAGCTCAGGAATTTTAAAAAGATTCTGAAACCCGCCACCAATCATGCTGTTACCTCGACGGTTCCGCCTGCAGCTTCAATTTTTGCCTTCGCCCCCATACTGATATGCCCTATCATCAGGGTAATCGAAGAGGTAATTTCGCCATTTGCCAAAACCTTGATAGCGTCAAATTTGCCCTTGACAATTCCTCGCTGAATCAAGCTGGCTTCATCAACGACCGCACCAGTCTCAAACACAGCAAGATCACGCAAATTGACGATGGCATAGACTTTTTTAAAGATATTGGTAAATCCTCGTTTAGGCAGTCTGCGATGGATCGGCATCTGACCACCTTCAAATCCTGGCCTCACACCGCCGCCAGAACGGGCTTTCTGTCCCTTGGCCCCTTTCCCTGAGGTTTTACCCGTGCCGGAGGCCATGCCTCTTCCCAATCTTTTACGATCTTTTCTGGCTCCAATCGCTGGGGACAATTCATTTAAGCTCATCTACTTCTCCTCGGCTTTCACCAGGTGAGATACGGTATTGATCATCCCCCTGATTGAAGGGGTATCCGCATGTTCTTTCGCCTGGTTTATTTTTGTCAATCCCAGGCTTCTTAGCACTTTTCTGTGTTTTTCTGGCCTGCCAATCATACTTTTAATCAGTTTAACCGTAAGGATACCGGACATCGCTTTTCCCTTCAATAGAGTTCTTCCACCCGTTTACCCCGTCTTGCTGCTACCTGCTCGCGGCTTTGGAGTTTTCTAAGGCCTTCAATAGTCGCTTTGACCACATTGTGCGGATTATTTGATCCCATGCACTTGGTCAGTATATTCTGAACCCCGACAGCTTCCAGTACAGCACGAACTGCACCGCCGGCAATCAAACCCGTCCCATTGGCGGCGGGTTTCAGAAAAACCTTGCCCGCACCGAACCTCCCCAGAATCTCATAGGGGATAGTGCCTTCGATCAAAGGAACACTGCACATGTTTTTTTTGGCCTGCTCGACGCCTTTTCGAATCGCCTCCGGAACTTCACCTGCTTTTCCCAGGCCGTATCCGACACTACCCTTCCCGTCACCAACGACAACGATAGCACTGAAGCTGAATCTACGCCCGCCTTTCACAACTTTTGCAACCCGGTTGATATGAACGACCTTGTCAATCAGTTGATTGTCGACATTATCTTGTTTGAACAAGTGTATTCCTCCTTCGATCAGAAATCTAGACCGGCTTCACGGGCGCCATCGCTGACCGCCTTAACCCGACCATGATACAGAAACCCGTTGCGATCAAAAACGACTTTTTTAATTCCCATATTGACGGCTTTTTCTCCGAGCAATTTTCCAATAAAAACCGCTTTTGCGACTTTATTGTCAAATTTGTCCAGAACTTTTACAGCCGGATCAAGGGTAGATATGGCCACCATCGTTAGCCCTTTCGAATCATCAATAATTTGGGCATAAATATGCTTTGCACTGCGAAAGACGCAGAGCCTCGGGCGCTCGGATGTGCCAGAAAGTTTTTTTCGAATTCTCTGCTTTCGTTTTAAGCGCGCTTGTTTTTTTTCATCAACTGAACTCATCCTGTTTATTCCTTTATCAGTTTACAACTTGTTCAGCAGGTCGTTCAAGAAACTGCACTCTCATTCACTTGCTATTTAGTCCCTGTCTTTCCAGCTTTTCGTTGAATACGCTCTTCTGCGTATTTAATCCCCTTGCCCTTATAAGGTTCCGGAGATCTAAATTGTCGGATCGTTGCGGCAGTTCGGCCAAGAAGTTCTTTGTCTATACCAGAAAGCGTAATCACGTTGCTCTTATCGACCGAGGCGCTGATACCATCGGGTAGATCATAATTGACCGGATGAGAATACCCAAGACTCATCACCAATACATTGCCACTGACTGAAGCGCGATATCCGATCCCGTTTACCTCCAGATTCCGTTGAAACCCAGCATGGACACCGGTTACCATATTGGCGACCAGACTTCGTGTCAACCCTTGGAGAGCGTCCGTTTTTTTACCTTCATCTTTTTTAATGATTGTAACGACTCCACCATCTACCCGCAATTCAACAGATGGATGAAGTGAATGGGTCAATTTCCCTTTCTCGCCCTGAACCGTGATCTGGCTACCAGCAAGGGAAAGCTGGACTTTATCGGGAATCATGATCGGCTTTTTACCTATTCTGGACATGTATTACTCCTCATCCTACCATATTTTACAGAGAATTTCTCCGCCGATATTTTCATTTCTAGCTTGTCGGTCGGTCAATATTCCCTTTGAAGTCGAAAGAATGGAAATGCCTAGTCCATTCAGAACAGGCTTGATATCCTTACCCTTTGTATATATCCGCCTGCTGGGCTTACTCACACGCTCCAGTCCATAGATAGCGTTCGTGTTTCCCTGGGCATATTTTAAGTAAACTCGCAATATACCCTGTTTTTCATCCTTAACGAACTTATAGTTTCGAATATAGCCCTCGTTTTTCAACACTTTGGCCAGCTCGACTTTCAGCTTCGAACCCGGAATATCCACACTGGTGAATTTTGCTTTTCCAGCGTTTCGAATCCTTGTAATCATATCTGCAATTGGGTCACTAATCGCCATTGCTTTCTCCCATAACATTTTGCAATATTTGAATTTTCATAAACCCTGCACTGTTACCAGCTCGATTTGGTTATGCCAGGAAGAGAGCCTTGAGAGGCTAAATTCCTAAAACAAATCCGGCATATCCCGACCTTTCGAATAAATCCTCTGGGCCTCCCACACATTGGACACCGGTTATACGCCCTGACCCCGAACTTAGGAACTCTCAATGCCTTATTCATCAGCGATTTTTTTGCCAATTCATCCTCCCCTTATAAATAGTTATCACTTAGCACTTTTTGAGCTGCAATCATTATTAATTTCGAAATGGCATGCCTAAAAGTTTCAGAAGCTCTTTGCCCTCTTTATCAGTTTTCGCAGTTGTGACAACCGTAACATTCAGCCCCTTGATCACATCAATCGTATCATAACTCAATTCTGGGAAAATGGTGTTCTCTTTAATGCCGAGGGTATAATTGCCTCTTCCATCAAAGGCTTTTCCGGAGATTCCTTTAAAATCGCGAACCCGCGCAAGCGCCACATTTACCAGTTTATAAAAGAAATCGTACATTCGGTCTTGCCGCAATGTGACCATACATCCAATAGGCATATTTTCTCTAAGCTTGAAAGCAGCAATCGATTTTTTAGATCGGGTAATGACCGGCTTCTGACCAGAAATAGCTTTCAGTTCCTCAACTGCCGAATCCATAATCTTGATATTGTGAATGGCTTCACCCAAACCCATATTCAGAACAATCTTATCAAGTTTTGGAATTTCCATCCTATTTCTGTATTGGAAGGTATCAACCAACTTGGGGACAACTTCCGTTCCGTAGTATTCTTTCAACTGAGACATGATAATCCTCCAGCAAACGATCCTATTTATCAATGAATTCGTTGCATTTTCGACATACCCGAATTTTTTTACCATCGTCGAGGCTTTTGATTTTGAGCCGCACCGGCATCATACATTTATTGCACATCAACAGAACATTTGACCAATGAATCGGCGCTTCACTCTCAACGATGCCACCCTGTCTGTTTTTTGCGCTCTGTTTAGTATGTCGTTTCACGATATTAACGCTTTCGATCAAAACGCGACATTTTTTACGATTAACTTTCAACACCTTACTGATCTTACCAGAATCTTTGCCGGTAATTACTTTTACTTTATCATCTTTTTTCAAATGACATATATTTTCATCTTTTTTCAAGTGACATGTATTTCTTAGCATGAGCAGCTTCTCCGACAGACAGTGTATTTCTAAAGGACTTCTGGAGCCAGTGAAATAATTTTCATGAAACGTTTTAATCGAAGCTCTCTGGCCACCGGGCCAAAAATACGTGTTCCGATAGGTTCCTGGTTAGCATTAATCAGTACAGCGGAATTATCGTCGAATCTGATAAACGAGCCATCCGGTCTTCTGATTTCTTTTTTTGTACGAACGACAACAGCCTTTAAAACTTCCCCTTTTTTTACTTTGGCGTTGGGGATGGCTTCCTTAACAGACACGACGATTACGTCGCCAACACTTGCATACCGTCTTCTGGAACCGCCTAATACTTTCAAACAGTAAACAGTCTTGGCTCCAGAATTATCCGCCACTGTTAATTGGGTCTCTGACTGAATCATCTTCTTTGCCTTCCTTTATCATCAAATGGCTTTTTCGACGATTTCACTAACGCGCCATCTTTTAGTTTTACTGATGGGTCTGGACTCAGTAATCAATACCTTATCGCCAATACTACAGGCATTGGTTTCGTCATGGGCGGCGAATTTTGCACGGCGCTTTACAAATTTATGATACACCTTGTGCTTTACAAGCCTTTCAACCTGAACAACAACGGATTTATCCATTTTGTTACTGATGACTTTTCCAACCATCTGCCTTCTCATTCCTCGAGTTTTCATGTTGCTGTTCTCTTTTGAGTTCATGGGTTAGCTGTCTTGTGACATCCTAAATTCGTTCTTTATGGTCATTAGTCTTGCGATATCCCGTTTGATAAACATTAACTTTTTGGGATTTTCAAGCTGACCAATTTCGTGCTGAAATCGCAGATTGAACAATTCCTGCTGCATACTGGCAACTTTCAGTTCCATTTCTTCAGGAGTCAACTTTCTGATTTCACCGGCCTTCATTGCACCTCGCTCCTCTCTATAAATCGGGTTTTTATGGACAGCTTGTGAGATGCAAGTCTTAGAGCTTCCACAGCAAGCTCTTTTGAAATGCCTTCCATTTCATAGAGGATTCTGCCAGGACGAATAATAGCAACCCAACCTTCAGGCGCGCCTTTGCCCTTACCCATCCGGACTTCGGCGGGTTTTTTCGTAAAAGGCTTATCAGGGAAAATCCGAATCCATAACTTCCCGCCTCGTTTTACATGTCGAGTCATGGCAATTCGGGCGGCCTCAATCTGTTTTGAGCTGATTGCACCACATTCAACCGCCTGCAATCCAAAATCTCCGTAATTTAACGTAGCACCACGCTTGGATAACCCTCTCATGCGTCCACGTTGCTGTTTTCGAAACTTTACCTTTTTGGGACTCAGCATGCCCTATATCTCCTATCCATTACTATCTGACTTCAACCGCATCTTTTTTCAGAATTTCGCCCTTAAATATGAAAACCTTTATCCCGACTATCCCATAGGTAGTATTGGCTTCTGAAAATCCATAATCGATATCGGCTCTGAGTGTATGCAGAGGAACCCTTCCTTCGCGGTACAGTTCGGTTCTGGCCATTTCAGCGCCACCAAGCCTGCCAGAGCAGATCACTTTAACGCCTTGGGCGCCAAATCGCATTGCTGATGCAATTCCCCTTTTCATCGCACGCCTGAAAGCCACTCTCCGTACGATTTGCAGGGCAATATTTTCCGCCACCAGTTGGGCATCCAATTCAGGTTTTCTGATTTCCTGAATGTCGATAATAACATCCTGAGAAATCATTTTTTCAACATCTTGCTTGAGCTGAACGATCTCTGCGCCTTTTTTTCCAATAATGATTCCGGGTCGGGATGTGAATATGCGTAGTCTCACGCGCTTGGATGATCTTTCGACTTCAATCTTGGAAACTCCAGCGTGACCTAGTTTCTTCTTCAGGTATTTTCGGATATTAAAATCTTCGAGAATATAAGCCGAATATTTTTTACTGGCAAACCAACGTGACTCCCAAGTTTTGACAATTCCCAATCTCAACCCAATTGGATTTACTTTCTGGCCCAAGCGATATCCTCCTTTTTAGAACGATTTTTGTGCTAACGTTACCGTGATGTGTGATGTTCTTTTGATGATTTGAGTTCCACGGCCTCTAGCTCTGGCGCAGAAACGTTTCAGAGAAGGCCCCTGATCAGCAGTGATATTCTTGATAATTAGCGCATCTACATCAACTCCCGCACGCTGTCCAGCATTGGCAACAGCAGATCGGACGATTTTCTCCACTATTGCAGCCGCTTTCTGTGGCATAAATTTCAGAATATACAGACCTTTTTCGACCGGTTTCCCTTTTACGGTGTCAACAAGTATTCGAACTTTTCGAGGAGAAATTCGCACAAACCTTGACACAGCTTTCACATCTAACTCAGCCATTTTTTGCTCCAATATTACTTCTTGACTTTGGTTTTTTTATCTCCGGTGTGGCCATAAAACGTCCTTGTTGGCGAAAACTCTCCAAGTTTGTGGCCTACCATATCTTCTGAAACAAATACGGGCACAAATTTCTTACCATTGTGTACGGCCATCGTGATGCCCACCATTTCAGGTACAATAGTAGAACGACGTGACCAGGTTTTCACCACACGATTGCTCCGAGTTTCTTGGGCAATCACTACTTTTTTCAACAAAAACAAATCAATGAATGGACCTTTTTTTAGCGACCGTGGCATAACTTCTCCTGAGTTTGTCAGTTCTTACTCTATCCATCAACTATAGACACACAGAAAATCTTTGGGTTGCATTGCCGGTCAGGGATGTACAAAAATTACTGCCCCCTCTGCGGCCTTCTTAAAACCATTCCATAAAATATATAGCAAATCGCCATATACTTATTTCACCCGTTTTTTAACTATGAATTTAGTCGTCTGTTTATTTTTCCGGGTCTTGTACCCCTTTGATGGAGTACCCCAAGGAGAGCAAGGATGCCGTCCACCGGACGACCTGCCCTCGCCGCCTCCCATGGGGTGATCAACGGGGTTCATCGCAACACCTCTGACCTTGGGACGTTTTCCTAACCAACGTTTCCGCCCGGCTTTACCCAAAGACAGCTTTTCATGAATGACATTGCCAACTTGGCCGATAGTTGCCTGACAAGTCAGGAGTACCATTCGAACCTCGCCTGATGGCAGTTTAAGAAGCGCATAGCGATCCTCTTTGGCCATCAACTGCGCAAACGTACCCGCGCTCCGGACAATCTGCCCACCTTTTCCTTTTTTTAGCTCAATATTGTGTATCTGAGTTCCCAACGGAATATTTATCAGCGGCAGATTATTGCCAGGTTTGATATCCGCTGTCGGGCCAGACATGACAGTATCGCCGACGGAGAGATTCACAGGAGCCAGAATATACCTTTTTTCACCATCTGCATAGTGCAGCAGGGCAATTCTCGATGAACGATTCGGATCATATTCAATGGTGGCAACCTTGGCTGGTACGCCGGTTTTATCCCGCTTGAAATCAATCACTCGGTAATGCTGCTTATGTCCCCCACCGATATGCCGACTGGTGATTCTGCCATAGGAATTTCGCCCACCCTTGTTTTTTGAAACTCTCAAGAGGCTTTTTTCGGGCGTTGATCGCGTGATTTCTTCAAATGTAGAATACACTTGAAATCTGCGTCCTGGTGATGTTGGTTTTACCTTCTTAACAGCCATGGTTATTTCCCCGGTTTATATCCCTTCAAAGAATTCTATACGTTCACCCGGTTTCAGCGTGACGATTGCTTTTTTCCAGTCTCTACGTTTTCCAATAATTCGGCCTCGTTGTTTGTATTTGCCTTTGATTTGCAGTGTCCTTACACCATCCACCTGAACACTGAAGAGGTTTTGTACTGCCTTTTTGATCTCGACCCGATTGGCTTTTCTATCCACCTCAAAAGAAAACTGGTTTGAAACTTCCCTTTGCATGGTTGACTTTTCACTGACTATTGGACGTTTTATGATGGCATGATAATTCATTTCAGAAGCCTCCCTTCAATGGCTTTTATTGAAGGCTCAACCAGCAGCAGGTGTTTGTATTTCAAAATATCATAAACATTGAGTCCTTCAGGTTTCAATACCTTGACGTGAGGTAGATTTCTACAGGATAGCCTCAAAAATTCATCTCCCGTGTCGGCGACTATCAGCGCCCTTTCAACTTTCAAGGCATTCAGAATTTGGACAACCTGCCGGGTTTTGACTTGTTCAAGGTCAAACTTGTCCAACACCAGAAGGGATTGGCTTTGTGCCTTGGTGCTTAAAGCCATTTTTAACGCAAGTCGCCTGACTTTCTTGGGAACCTTGTAAACATAAGATCTTGGATGAGGCCCAAAAACCGCCCCACCTCCACGCAGTAGCGGACTTTTGATATCCCCTCTGCGGGCACGACCGGTCCCCTTTTGTTTAAAAAGTTTTCTGGTGCTGCCCTGCACATCTGATCGGGTTTTTACAGATGCTGTGCCTGCACGTCGATTGGCTAACTGCATAGTTACGACTTCGTGCAGAACACAGGACTTGACCGGGACATTATAAATGTCCTCCACTAATTCCACCTGTGAAACCTTTTCTGCTTTACTATTGAATACATCTACAACAGCCATATATCCCCTCGCATTCGTTGGCACTGGATACCCTTCACAATCGAATCATCAATGATTCTTTTATGCACTGACCTTCTTGATGGTCTTCACTTTTTTGATGGTGACAATTCCGGACTCAGCTCCTGGAACTGCTCCTTTTAGCAGAATAACCTGCTCCTCCGGCCGTATATCCACAATCATCAAGTTTTTCACCGTTTTATGTACATTCCCAAACTGGCCGGGCAGCTTCTTTCCTTTGACAACACGTGAAGGCCAAGCACTGCACCCAATGGAACCGGGAATTCTGAGACAGTGACTGCCATGTGTATTTCTGCCGCCGCTGAACCCATGACGTCGAATTACACCGGAAAAGCCCCTTCCGATGCTGACCCCAGAAACATCGACCAGATCCCCGATGGCAAACATATCCAATGGGATCGTCTGACCCAGAGTATATTCTGCAGGATTGTCCACATGAAACTCCATAACATGCGCATATACTTCGCCGCCGGATTTGCCAAAATGGCCAAGCATCGGCTTGTTTACATGCGTTTTCTTTTTGGAGCCAAAGGCCAGCTGCAATGAATTATAACCATCCGTCGCCACAGTTTTAATCTGTGTCACAACGCAAGGTCCCACTTGAAGAACTGTCACCGGTATATGTCGCCCTTCTGGAGAGAAAACACCTGTCATCCCCAGTTTTTTTCCTATCATTCCTTTGCACATCGCGTTTTTGTTCCCCTACAATTTAATTTCAACATCGACACCTGGAGAAAGATCCAGCTTCATTAGCGCATCTACCGTCTGTTGTGTTGGCTCCAGGATATCAACTAGTCGTTTGTGCGTCCGCATCTCAAATTGTTCGCGAGACTTTTTGTCAACATGCGGAGATCGCAGCACACATATTTTATTGATTGTGGTCGGCAGCGGAATCGGACCAATGACTTTCGCCCCAGTTTTGTTGGCGGTATCCACAATATCCGATGCTGATTGATCCAGCAGTTTATGGTCGTAAGCCTTAAGTCTGATTCGGATTTTATTATTCATAATCATGGTTTTCGTCTCTCTTCTTATTCCAGAATTTCGCTGACGACGCCTGCGCCCACGGTTCGGCCGCCTTCACGAATCGCAAACCTAAGCTCTTTTTCCATGGCGATCGGAGTGATCAGATCTGCCGTTATCGCCACATTGTCTCCGGGCATCACCATCTCGATCCCCTCTGGCAGTGAGAGAATCCCTGTCACATCCGTTGTTCGGAAATAAAACTGCGGCCGGTACCCATTGAAAAACGGCGTATGTCTTCCGCCTTCTTCCTTACTCAGAATATACACCTCCGCCTTGAACTTGGTGTGTGGCGTAATCGTTCCAGGATGCGCCACTACCTGGCCTCGCTCAACCTCTTCGCGCTTGGTGCCACGCAGCAGAACCCCGATGTTGTCTCCGGCGCGGCCCTCATCCAGAAGCTTTCTAAACATCTCAACACCAGTGCAAACTGTCTTTTGCGTCGTCCGAATCCCCACAATCTCTACAGCCTCGCCAACTTTCACAATACCGCGGTCCACACGACCTGTAACAACAGTCCCCCGACCCGATATACTGAACACATCCTCCACCGGCATTAAAAACGGCTTGTCGATATCACGCTTGGGCTCCGGAATGAAAGAATCTATTGCCGCCATCAACTCGAATATGCACTTGGCCTCTTCGCTGTCCGGATCATCGCTCTCGAGGGCCTTTAATGCACTTCCACGAATTATCGGCGTATCATCGCCCGGAAAATCATATTTGCTTAAAAGCTCGCGAAGCTCCAGCTCCACCAGCTCAATCAATTCCGGGTCATCCACCATGTCGCATTTGTTTAAAAAGACCACCATGGTCGGGACCCCGACCTGACGCGCCAGCAGAATATGCTCACGGGTCTGCGGCATGGGGCCATCGTCTGCAGCCACTACAAGTATCGCGCCATCCATCTGAGCCGCACCAGTGATCATATTCTTGATGTAGTCCGCATGGCCAGGACAGTCCACATGTGCATAATGGCGATTTTTAGTTTCGTACTCCACATGCGCGGTCGCTATCGTGATTCCACGCTCTTTTTCCTCGGGCGCTTTGTCAATCTGGTCAAACGGAACGTAAGTGGCCATCCCCCTCAAACCGTTGTGTTTGGTTATCGCCGCTGTAAGCGTTGTCTTCCCGTGATCAATATGTCCTATCGTTCCCACATTCACATGCGGTTTCGACCGATTAAACTTTTCCTTCGCCATTTCACCGTCCTCCTTTTTTTACGGTCAATCCGTTTCTTTCATGCTTCCAGCGGCCAGATACTACCACCGGTAATGCGCAAAGGCTTTATTGGCTTCAGCCATTTTGTGAGTATCTTCTTTTTTCTTCGCAGAAGATCCTTTGTTGTTGGCGGCATCCATTATTTCCGCAGCAAGTTTTTCCGCCATGCTTTTCTCGGATCGTTTTCTTGCAAAGCCGATGAGCCATCGAATTCCCAAAGCCGTCCGCCGAGTCTGCCGGATTTCCGTGGGTACCTGATAAGTAGATCCACCTACGCGCCTAGATTTTACCTCAATTATGGGCCTGACATTATCAACCGCCTGCTCGAATGTTTTCAGCGGCGCCTCACTCGTCTTTTTTTCGATAATACCAAAAGCATTGTAGAGAATTGATTCTGCGATACTCTTCTTCCCATCACGCATGATTGACTTGATAAATTTTGCCACCAGCTTACTGTCGTATTTTGCATCTGCGATGATTACTCTTTCAGCGATTTCTCTTCGTCTGGGCATATCCTACACCATTTTCTCTAAAAGTTACTTGTTAACCCTTAAGCGATCGATATCTTAATTTATTTGGGTTTCTTGGCTCCATATTTTGATCGGCTCTGCTTCCGATCATCCACACCTAACGTATCCAATGTTCCTCTAATGATGTGATATCTAACACCAGGAAGATCTTTCACGCGGCCCCCGCGAACCAGAACAACTGAGTGTTCCTGAAGGTTATGTCCGATGCCCGGAATATACGCTGTGATTTCAATACCTGTTGTCAGCCTCACCCTGGCGACTTTTCTGAGCGCTGAGTTCGGCTTTTTGGGCGTTGAAGTGTAAACTCGGGTGCAAACCCCTCTTTTTTGAGGTGCTCCTTTCAGCGCAGGCGTATTGGTCTTCTTCTTGACCCGATCTCTTCCCTTTCTTACCAACTGGTTAATTGTAGGCATTTTCTCCCCTTCGATCGCTTCAATTGGAACATAATTAGAACTTGCATAAAGCAAAATTAGTACTTTTATATAGATTCGTTCAATTTGTCAAGTCTTTTGTCTCTTCACTGCTCATTCAAGCTGAGACCACGAAAACAAGCAACGATGAGACGGTCCTTCATTACGTCGAGTTGCAGCACAGAGAAGCTGACAAAGGCAGTCTGATTGAGTTCGAACTGGAATCAGGATGCATCTATTCTGATTTCGCGATACGCCGGAAATCCTGTGCCTGCTGGAATGGTTCTTCCCATGATCACATTTTCTTTCAGACCGCGAAGGCAGTCCACGGCGCCTGCAATGCTTGCATCCGTCAAAACCTTTGTGGTTTCCTGAAAAGATGCTGCTGAAATAAAGCTTTCAGTACTCAGAGATGCTTTAGTGATGCCCAGGATAAGCGGCTCTGCCTTTGCAGGAACTCCATGTCTGGCGACAATTTTGCCGACACTGTCCTCTTC
Source organism: uncultured Desulfobacteraceae bacterium (assembly GCA_903839535.1). Classification (GTDB taxonomy): domain Bacteria; phylum Desulfobacterota; class Desulfobacteria; order Desulfobacterales; family Desulfatirhabdiaceae; genus RAAP-1. The sequence continues at coordinate 15,063 of CAIMCT010000153.1, read as the reverse complement.
CTCGAAAATTCTATCGACAATTGCCGCATTGATTTCCTGGAACCGGAGCTTGTCGATCTGCTCATCCTGAATAAAATCAGTGTCTCCGACCTGCGTAATCTTCACCCTGCGCATCATCTGTCGAACAATGACCTCAATATGCTTATCGTTGATGCGTACGCCCTGAAGCCGGTAAACCTCCTGGACTTCATTCACCAAATATCGCGCCAGTTCGATTTCGCCCTTGATATTTAAAATATCCTGGGGAATTTTGGATCCACCGATGAGCGGTTCCCCGGCCCGGATATAATCCCCTTCAATCACATTGATATGTTTTCCGCGGGGAATCAGGTACTCTTTCTTCTCGCCGACATCGACCGGTGTGATGGTCACCTTCTGCTTTCCCTTCTTGCTGCTCTTTGCAATCGCTACATAGCCATCGATTTCACTAAGGACAGCAATGTCCTTAGGTTTTCGGACTTCAAACAGTTCGGCCACACGGGGAAGACCACCGGTAATGTCTTTTGTCTTGGTCGTAGCCCGTGGTAGCTTGGCAACCACATCGCCAGCCTTAACTTCGTCCCCTTCTTCAACCAGCAAAATGGCATCCACTGGCAGCATATACCTGGCCCATCCGCTGGATCTTGGCAGCTTGGCGGTTTTTCCGTCGTCATCCTTTATCGAAATTCTAGGCCGTTCGTCGATATTTTTGGACTCTACAATGGTGCGGCTCGATTTCAGGGTAACCGGATCCACCTTTTCCTGCATGGTTTTGTTCTGTGTAATATCACCAAATTTTACAATGCCCCTGACTTCCGAAATAATCGGGGTGGTAAAGGGATCCCAGGTTGCCAGTAAATCTCCGATCTTTACTTTCTGATCGTCTTTCACATGTACATTGGCACCAAAGATCACGGAAAACTGTTCCAGTTTTCGCCCAGTTTCACCAATGATAGCAAATTCCCCACCTTTCCGGTTCATGACAATTTCATGTTCTTCAGAATTCGCCTCGACAACCAGGTCTTGAAATTTTACTGTTCCGTCCACCCTTGCTCGAATATCCGCCTGCTCCACGCGGCGGTTGGCTGTTCCACCGATATGAAAGGTGCGCATCGTCAACTGGGTTCCAGGCTCCCCGATGGACTGGGCCGCAAGAATGCCGACTGCCTGTCCGATTTCGACGGTGCGGCCATGCGCTAGGTCGCGACCATAACACCTGGCGCAAACACCATGATCGGATTTACAGGTCAGAACGCTTCGAATCCGAACTTTTTTCAGGCCTGCGTCTTCAATGATCTTGACCGCAACTTCATCCAGTTCGGTTCCCGTCGTGATCAGGACTTCGTCGGTATAGGGATCCAAAATATCTTCACAGGCCACGCGCCCCAGAATACGGTCTCCAAGGCGTTGAATCACTTCCCCACCTTCAGTCAAAGGCTCTACATCGACCCCCATCAACGTTCCGCAGTCATCATCGCTGACCACGCAATCCTGAGCCACATCCGCAAGTCGCCGGGTCAGGTATCCTGAGTTGGCGGTTTTTAATGCCGTGTCGGCAAGGCCTTTTCGAGCGCCGTGCGTCGAAATAAAATACTGAAGAACCGAGAGCCCTTCACGAAAATTCGCCGTAATCGGCGTTTCAATGATTTCACCTGAAGGCTTGGCCATCAGCCCGCGCATGCCCGCAAGCTGGCGCATCTGATCCTTGCTGCCCCTAGCTCCCGAATCGGCCATCATGTAAATTGGATTCAGGCTTTCCTCCATAGAGGATCCATTTTTTTTCATGGCTTCTAACAAAATATCGGTCACAGCATACTCGGCATCCTTCCTGATACCGTCGATCTTGTTATTCTTATTATCCGATGTAATCAAACCTTCCGTGCATTGTTTTTCGATTTCCTTAACTCGTTCTTCAGCAAGTTTCAATATTTTAGCAACAAAACTAATCTCAGTTTCCATAACTTTCATCATTTCGCTGGCTACATCTTTTTTGCTCCCAATCATAGCCTTAGCCTTATCATATCTTTCACTATATCCATTTCTTGACTTGTAGTACTCTGGGAATTTTTTATCCAGTTCATTCAATTCTTCGATATAATTCTTTTCGATATTCTTGGGCCGTTCTTCGACAAGTTGCACTATTATTGCTTGCACATCGTGAATGTCCTCCTTTTTCTTGGCATTCATCATTTCCTTGGCTAAATCTTTGACCCATTTTTCGATACAATCTTGCACAGGAAAAATGATTTCCTTTTTCATGGCTTCCATCATTTCGTTGGCTACATCATCCGTCCCCTTGGCCCAAATATCGACGACCTTGTTATACTTTTCGCCCGGTGTGATCAGCCCTTCCGTGTATTGCTTTTCAATTTCCTTGACCCGTTCTTCGGCAAGTTTTAATATTTTTGCTTTTGCATCCGGAATAATCATCGCGTCAATTGAAATGGAAAGACCGGCCTCAGTCGAATATCGGTAGCCAATGTCTTTAATCCGATCCGCCAGAATAACAGTGGATTTCGGCCCCAGGTTCCTGTATGCGTAGTCCACTAAGTCGCGGAGCGACTTCTTATCCATCACATTATTAATTACTTCAAAAGGAATTTCCGGCATACGGTCAACGACTTCAAAAATATGGTAAGCCTCATCAAAGCTCATAATCTCGCTGGTATCGCCGGGGTTCAACGAAAACAACACGTCAGCTTCTTCTTCGGTTGCCGGAAATACCCGTTTGAACTCCTCGCTTCTAAGCCGACCGATCAGTCCCTTGTGTGCTTTGTCCGGATGCTGAGAATACTTTTGGACCAATGCCACAAATGAAGTGTCATCACCAAGTTCTTCCTTTACCTGCAGGGCTTCTTCGCGTGTCGCCGTCATGACGCGACGAAGCACCATCACCGTATCCTTGGGCATGATTTCCCACAAAAGCATTCTGCCCACGGTTGTCTTAAGACGTTTTCCATGAATACGCACCGTTATCCCGGCATGAAGGGCGGCAATTCCGGTGTCATAAGCCGATCTCACTTCTTCGGGACCCGCAAACAACATACCTTCGCCCTTGGCTCCCGCGACCTCGCGGGTCATATAATAAATGCCCAGAACAATGTCCTGGCTGGGAACGATGATGGGACTCCCGTTTGCGGGTGAAAGGATGTTGTTACTGGAGAGCATGAGTATGCGGGCTTCAATCTGAGATTCTACCGAAAGAGGTATGTGTACCGCCATTTGGTCGCCGTCAAAATCGGCATTGAAGGCCGTACACACAAGCGGATGCAACTGAATCGCTTTTCCCTCAATTAAAATCGGTTCAAAAGCCTGAATTCCCAGCCGGTGGAGCGTGGGCGCACGGTTCAACATAACCGGATACTCGCGCACCACTTCATCAAGGGTATCCCAAACTTGGGGGTCCTCACTTTCAACCATTTTTTTGGCACCTTTGACCGTTTGCACCAGCCCCTTTTGTTCCAGGCGGTAATAGACAAAAGGCTTAAAAAGTTCAAGCGCCATTTTTTTGGGAAGACCACACTGATGAAGCCGGAGATTCGGACCCACGGTAATAACCGTTCTGCCGGAATAGTCCACGCGTTTTCCTAACAGATTCTGGCGAAAACGACCCTGTTTTCCCTTCAGCGTGTCGCTAAGCGATTTCAGCGGGCGTTTATTTGTTCCGGTTATGACCCTCCCATGCCGGCCGTTGTCAAAAAGTACATCTACAGCCTCCTGCAGCATGCGCTTTTCATTTCGAATGATGATATCCGGGGCCCGCAGTTCGATCAGGCGTTTCAACCGGTTGTTCCGATTGATGACCCGTCGATATAGATCGTTGAGGTCGGAAGTTGCGAAACGTCCACCTTCAAGGGGAACCAGAGGCCGCAGGTCCGGAGGCAATACAGGAATGACATCCATAATCATCCAGGTTGGATCAATGCCGGATCGCCTGAATGCATCCACGATTTTCAACCGTTTAGCCATTTTTTGGCGTTTGGCAGATGAATTGCTTGTGCGGATTTCGACGCGAAGCTCCTGATAAATCGTCTGAAGGTCAATGTCATCCAGCAGAGTTTTTATGGCCTCTGCACCGATGCCGGCTTCAAATTTGGGACCAAATGCCTCAAGAGCATCACGGTATTTATCATCCGAAAGAAGCTGGCCGCGCACCAAAGGGGTCTCTTTCGGATCAATGACGATATAACTATCGAAATACAGAACCTTTTCAAGGTTTTTGAGCGTCAGATCCAGCAGATTACCGATTTTGCTGGGAAGACTTTTGAGAAACCAGATATGCGCCACGGGGCAAGCCAGCTCAATATGCGCCATGCGTTCTCGGCGGACTTTGGACTGTATGACCTCCACACCGCATTTTTCACAAATGACACCTCTGTGTTTCATTCGTTTGTATTTTCCGCAATTACATTCGTAGTCTTTTGTAGGGCCAAATATTTTTGCGCAGAACAACCCATCGCGTTCGGGTTTAAACGTTCGATAATTAATGGTTTCCGGTTTCTTTATCTCACCGTGGGACCATTTTAGTATCTGCTCCGGAGATGCCAGTGCAATTCGTACACCTGTGTACCGTTTGGGATCCATGGGTTTAGCGAAAAAATCGTATAGCGTTTCCAAAAATTCTCTCCTTATTGTTCTATCTGAAACCGTATGGCGTTAGAATCTGAATCTCCATGCCATCCGCAACGCGAAAAACTTTGAAGCTATTGCCAGTTATTATTGCGAAAAGGTTTGTCGATAGCGCAGCGAACAGTCTCTTACGCAGTCATCAATCTTCGAGCAGCGTAACGTCTAATCCCAGACTCATCAATTCATTGGTCAAAACTTTAAATGATTCTGGAATACCGGGTTCAAGCGAATTTTGACCTTTTACGATCTTTTCATACATTCGGGTTCTTCCTGCCATATCATCGGATTTCACAGTCAAAAATTCCTGAAGTGCATGGGAAGCTCCATACGCCTCCATTGCCCACACTTCCATTTCTCCCAGACGCTGACCTCCGAACTGTGCTTTCCCCCCCAATGGCTGCTGTGTGACCAGTGAATACGGACCAATGGACCTGGCATGGATTTTATCGTCAACCAAGTGGTGGAGCTTCAGCATATACATGGTCCCAACCGTGATCTTTTCCTTAAAAGGCTCCCCGGTCCGCCCGTCATACAGCGTACTTTGCGCGGATCTGTCCAATCCGGCCTCCTGAAGCAAATCCTTGATTTCTTTTTCCTTGGCACCGTCAAAAACCGGTGTCGCCATGGGAACTCCCTGCTTGAATTGTGCGGCGAAACCAAGCAGATCGTCATCGGACATATCGGCAACCCGATTTCGAATTTCGGAATCTTCCTGCATCGGTGATGAAAAAATTTTGGCGAATTTATCCCGAAGATCGCTCAACTTCTTTTGCTCAACCAAGCTGTTGATCTGATCACCCAGGCCTTTTGCAGCAAAGCCCAAGTGAATCTCAAGTACCTGCCCTACATTCATTCGAGAAGGCACGCCCAGCGGGTTCAATACCATGTCCACTGGGGTTCCATCGGCAAAATAGGGCAAATCTTCCTGAGGCAGTATTCGGGAAACAACGCCTTTATTTCCATGGCGGCCAGCCATTTTGTCCCCTACGGAGAGTTTGCGCTTCATGGCTACATACACTTTAACCATTTTGATGACACCGGGGGCCAGGTCATCTCCCTTTTCAAACCGGGTGGCCTGTCTTTCAAAATTATTCCTGCAATGAGCGCACTGTTCCCGGTATTGCACCAATATCTGGTTAATCTGCTCTGATATTTCCTGACTGTTCAGCACAATACCCTCAAGCTGATCTATGGAGATATCCGCGATGATCTCATCATCAATCAGCACTCCTTTTGGAATCAACACCTTCTTTCCTTTTCTAAACGGCACGCTGCAAACCTGGCCCTTGATCAGGCTGAACACCCTTGACTGAACAACTTCACTGATCACCAGAAGCTCGTCCTTCATGTCGCGTTCCAAAAAAGCTATCTCACTGTCTTCAATGTTCCGTGTCCGGTCATCTTTATCCACACCTCTTCTGGAAAATATCTTGGCATCAATCACAATTCCCTGAATCCCCGGCGGCACCCTCAAGGAAGTATCCTTAACGTCTCCTGCCTTTTCACCGAAAATGGCCCTAAGAAGTTTTTCTTCGGGAGAAAGCTGAGTTTCGCCCTTGGGTGTGATTTTGCCAACAAGAATATCGCCTGGCACAACCTCCGCCCCCAGCATAATAATCCCACTCTCATCCAGGTTTCTCAGGGCATCTTCCCCGACATTGGGAATATCACGGGTAATTTCCTCTTTGCCCAACTTGGTATCCCTTGAGACCAATTCAAACTCTTCAATATGAATGGATGTATAGACACCTTCCCGAACCAGACGTTCACCAACGAGAATGGAATCTTCGAAATTGTACCCGCCCCAGGGCATAAACGCCACCGTGACGTTCTTGCCCAGCGCCAGCTCGCCCTTGTCTGTGGCGGGCCCATCGGCTATAACTTCGCCAGCCTTGACGTGCTGACCCCTTTTTACAATTGGCCGATGATTGAAACAAGTATTCTGATTGGATCGGATAAATTTGGACAGATTATAGATAGTAACCGGCCAAAATATCTCCTGGTCGGCATTCTGAACCATCACATCGTGGCGAACAACAATGCGGTCCGCTTCAACATCCTCGACAACTCCATCCCGCTTGGCAACCACAGCCACGCCCGAATCCTTGGCGACTACCCCTTCAATGCCTGTTCCGACCAGAGGTGCTTGACTAACCAGAAGCGGTACGGCCTGTCTCTGCATATTGGAGCCCATAAGCGCACGGTTCGCATCATCATTTTCCAGAAACGGAATCAGCGATGCAGAAACACTGACTAGCTGGTTGGGTGAAACATCCATTAACGCGATATTATCGCGTTTCGCCATCGTAAACTCACCGGCAACCCGGGAGTTAATTTCCGTCTCGGTAAAACTCCCATTTTTGTCCATGGCTGCATTGGCCTGAGCTATGGCATGAGACTTTTCATCAAAGGCGCTTAGAAACCGCACATCACTGGTGACCGCAGCATCAGACACCACCCGGTATGGAGTTTCGATAAATCCATATTCATTCACCTGGGCATATGTACTCAGCGAGACGATCAGCCCTATATTGGGTCCCTCGGGCGTTTCAATCGGGCAAATACGGCCATAATGAGAGGGATGAACATCGCGAACCTCAAATCCAGCACGCTCCCGGGTGAGCCCACCAGGGCCCAGTGCGCTGAGACGGCGTTTGTGTGTTGTTTCAGAGAGCGGATTGGTTTGATCCATAAACTGACTAAGCTGGCTAGTTCCAAAAAATTCCTTAACCACGGCGGACACGGGCTTGGGATTCACCAGATCGTGCGGCATCAGGGAATCAACCTCCTGAAGGCTCATCCTCTCTTTGATGGCCCGCTCCATACGGACTAATCCGATTCGATACTGGTTCTCCAGCAATTCACCCACCGCCCGCACCCGACGATTGCCGAGATGATCAATGTCATCCACAACTCCCTGAGTGTCTCGCAGTCTGATAAGGGTTTTGGCGGTTAACAAAATGTCTTCTTTGCGCAGAATCCGCAGATCGATATTGCTGTCTATTCCCAAACTCTGATTGATTTTAAGTCTGCCCACACTGGAAAGATCATAAAATGCGGATTTAAAAAACAGATGATCCATAAAATCCTGTGCAACTTCAGGCGTTGCAGGGTTACCCGGGCGAAGCCTGCGATAGATTTCAAGAAGGGCTTCTTTTTTGGACTGGACCTTGTCTAAAATCAGCGTCTTTCGAATCGAATCGCTTATGGTTGTTCCATCAATGAACAGGATTTCAAACTCTGTAATGCCCGCTTTAGTTAATCGACTCAGCAAGTCCTCACTGACAGTTTCATTGGCCCTTGCAACCACCTCAAGTGTGACAGGATGCAGAATGGACGTAGCTATAATTTTGTCATAAAGCTCTTCAAGGGTAATGGGAATGGCATCCAGTTTATCGACCTTCATTCGCTTGAGTATTCGCTGGGTAAACACCCTTCCTTTTTTGACAACGACCTCTCCGGTATTGGGGTCTATCACATCCTGGGTCGCCCGGGAACCTTTCAGAAATTCTTCATTAAACGCTTTAAAATAGCGGCTGACCAAAAGATCTCTATTCACAATAACTTTTTCAGATTCGTAAAAATATGACAGGAGGTCTTCTGGCGTATAGCCAAATGCCTTGAAAAGCAATGTAACCGGAAATTTTCTGCGACGGTCAATACGGATATACACAATATCCTTAGGGTCAATTTCCATATCAATCCAGGAACCCCGAACCGGAATAATACGAGATGTGTAAATCACCTTGCCGCTGGTATGTGTTTTTCCTTTGTCGTGATCGAAAAATACACCGGAGGAGCGATGCAGTTGGCTGACCACAACCCGCTCAGTACCATTTATGATAAAAGTCCCTTTTTCCGTCATCAAAGGAATTGTTCCGAAATAAATTTCCTGTTCCTTGATGTCCCTGAGAGTGGATTTACCGGTTTCTTTATCCATATCGTAAACTTGCAGGCGGACTGTGATTTTTACAGGAATTTCATAGCTCATGCCCCTGTGGATACATTCTTCAACACCGTGTTTGATCTCTGCAAAACGATAATCAACAAACTCAAGAGAGGCGCTCCCCGTAAAGTCCTTAATCGGAAATACGGAATTAAAAACTGTCTGCAACCCGATATCCTTGCGTTTGTCCGCTGGGACATCCATTTGCAAAAACCGCCGAAATGACTCCCGTTGCATACCAATAAGATCGGGAATTTCAACAATTTTACTAATCTTGCCAAAGTTTTTTCTGATACGCTTCGATGCCAAAGGGCGTTCCGTCATGGCAGCTCCAAATTAAAGGTTTCGAAAAAGCGGAAATGGGATTTAAGGCCTGAGTCCTTTCATCCCATCTCCATTTGTAATCCCTGAAAACTTGCTTGATGCTATTTTATTTCAACCTGGCCGCCAGCTTCTTCGATTACGGCTTTAATTTTTTCAGCCTCATCCTTGGATACCCCTTCTTTGACGGGTTTTGGCACCCCGTCAACCAGATCCTTGGCTTCTTTCAATCCCAGACCGGTTAGCGCTCTTACTTCTTTGATAACCTGAATTTTTTTATCTCCAAAGCTGATAAGTATTGGCGTAAATTCGGTTTGTTCCTCGACCGGTGCCGCCACAGCAGAGCTGGCGGCCGCAACCATCGAAACAGGCGCTGCTGCAGAAACACCAAATTTTTCTTCCATTTCCTTAACCAGTTCAGAAAGATCCAAAACTGTCATATTTGCTATAAATTCAATAACATCTGCTTTTGTAATATCAGCCATCGTTAGTTTCCTCCAGTTTACACTTCAACATCAAACAACTTATTCTGTAATCGCCTGTTCTTTTTGATCTTTTAAGGCGGTCAATACATACAGCAATTTTTTGGGAACATTACTTAACGCGCGCACCATCGCTGTCGGCACACCGAGCATGACGGATAGCAACTGTCCCAACAACACTTCGCGGGATGGCAGCACCGATAGAGCAAGAATAGCGTCTGCATTCAACACTTTGCCCTGCATAACGCCTGCTTTGATCTTAAATTTTTCATTCTCCTTTGCAAAAGCGCTTAATACTTTTGCAGGAGCCACAGGGTCATCAAAACTATACGCAACCGCGCTAGCTTCTTTTAATTTATCTTTGATCAATGCAACCGAATTGTTTTCGGAAGCACGTGCAAGCAAAGAGTTTTTAACAACTCTATATTCAACCTTGGCTTCTCTGAGCTGTCTGCGCAAAGAACTCATGGTCGCCACATTGAGTCCATTAAAATTTGTCAAAATGACGATCTTGGATCTTGCAAATTTCTCTTCAAGATCCTCAACGATCTGCTTTTTTTTCTCTAATTTCACAGATTAATTACACCTCCTTTCTTCAACTGTTATCCACCGGAGGTAATTACGATTCAAGGTTTTTGGACAGGATTGAAATAGAACCATCCGCCATCTTCTTTCAGTTCGTTAAAACCCATCTCGGTAGGCCAGCAATGCCAATTAAACACCAAAAGTGTGTACCTACGGTCTCGGACAGGATAATACAGATGCATAATTTATGATAAACACTGCTCAGCCTCGGGAAGCACTCGACCGCTGCACTGACTCTGAGTCACCCCCTTGCCAAGCAAGCCGAACAGATTGTATTTCTCTGCCCCGCATTCTGAATTATGCGGCCAAAAGAGCTCTTGACCAATTAAGGCAGGATCGCACTACCGGATCACATCTTTCAATGATGCGGCATCCACCTTGACACCTGGCCCCATGGTTGTAGAAATAGCCAATCCCTTCAGATATGTTCCCTTACTTGTGGAAGGCTTTATGCGAATAATGGTTTCAAGAAAGGCCGTAACATTCTGGACAAGCTTTTCCACTCCGAAGGATACTTTTCCTACCGGAACATGAACAATTCCCGCCTTCTCAACTCGAAAATCGATTTTTCCGGCTTTAAGCTCACTTACTGCTCTTGCTACATCGAATGTCACTGTTCCAGTTTTGGCATTGGGCATCAGTCCCCTGGGTCCCAATATTTTTCCAATTTTACCAACCGTACCCATCATATCTGGAGTTGCCACAGCCTTGTCGAAACCTGTCCAGCCCGCCTTGATTTTTTCTATCAACTCGTCATTGCCAGCAAAATCAGCCCCTGCGTCAAGCGCTTCTTTTTCCTTTTCGCCTTTGGCAAACACAAGAATTTTCACTTCCTTGCCCAATCCATTGGGCAGAACGACTGTTCCTCGAACCATTTGATCTGCGTGTCTTGGATCAACACCCAGACGAACGGCCACGTCAACCGTTTCATCAAATTTGACAAAAGACGATTCAAGAGCTACCTGGACTGCTTCGGTCAAGGCATGCCGTTTAGTTATGTCAATTTTCTTCTGTGATTCTAAGTATTTTTTCCCCCGCTTCGGCATAATCCCTTTAACTCCTTTTTACTTTAACCAACCTCAATCCCCATACTTCTGGCTGTACCCATGATAATTTTACATGCTGCATCCATATCATTCGCATTTAAATCAACCATCTTCAGCCTGGCGATTTCTGTAATCTGATCCATTGTCAGTTTAGCGACCTTGTCACGTTTGGGGTCCCCGGCACCTTTGGCAATTTTGGCTGCTTTCTTTAGGAGAACAGATGCAGGAGGCGTTTTTGTGATAAAAGTAAAGGACCTGTCCTGGTACACCGTGATGACAGCCGGTATGATCATGCCTTCGTCATTGGCGGTCCTGGCGTTAAACGCCTTACAGAATTCCATGATATTAACCCCGTGCTGGCCCAACGCCGGACCGATCGGGGGTGAAGGGTTGGCTTTTCCAGCCGTTACCTGCAACTTGATCTGTGCAATCACCTTTTTTGCCATTGTATCTCAATACTCCTGATAAAGGTGGCTGGAAGCAGATACTGGGCGCATGTTTTCTGCACCAGCCCCTGACCTGCCCCACGCACCCTAGTGTTTATAACTTGATGACTTGGACAAATTCCAATTCAACCGGCGTGGCTCTCCCAAAAATACTCACCAGAACCCTGATTTTTCCCTTTTCCGGGTTAACTTCATCAACTGTTCCATTAAAATTTGAAAAAGGTCCATCTACAACACGAATTTCATCGCCGGGTTCAAAGTAAAATTTAGGTTTGGGTTTCTGTTTCCCGGCCTCCATGCGATTCAATATCTGGGTAGCTTCTTCATCTGAAAGCGGTGTTGGTTTTTCTTTTCCTCCCAGAAATCCCGTTACCTTTGCCGTATCACTGACAATATGCCAGGTTTCATCGTCTAAATCCACTCTGACCAGGATATAGCCGGGATAAAATTTCCGTGAGGATTCCTTCCGTTTCCCTTTAACCAGTTCCACAACCTGTTCAGTTGGCACAAGCACCTCACCAAACTTCTCTGGGTGTGGGGAAGTCGCTATGCGTTCATCCAGTGCCAGCTTAACTTTATTTTCAAATCCAGAATAGACATGGACAATATACCACTTAAGAGACACTTGCTTTTCTCCTAGCTCAGAACAGCTTTGATCAGGCTGGACAATCCGATATCTACGATGCCCAAGAAAAATGACACCAGCAACACCAGCATGACAACCACAATGGTAGAGCCCATTGCCTGTTTTCGGGAAGGCCAGGCAACTTTTTTTAATTCAACCTTGACTTCTCTGAGAAATTGCAGTGCTTGGTCAACATATTTATTATTGATTTTATACATGGAGCCACCGGCAATTGCTTTTTTTACGGGAGCAATTTTCTGTTGATTTTCTTTTACAGTTCCGGCAGTCGTTTGATTTGTGAAGTTCAATCCCGCTGCTTCAGTTTCGGATTCAGCAGATTTTTTTTCATCACACTTGTTTTTCTTTTTCTGGCTTGGTTCTTTTTTTTTGAGTAACCGTCCCATTGTTCTCCTAAAAAAAGTGAAAGCTCAAAGTGGACGATGTCAGCCGGTATCCACCAGTGACCTTCTTTGAGCTTTACTCATCAAATGATATGGCAGGCCAGGAGGGATTCGAACCCCCAGCACTCGGATTTGGAGTCCGACGCTCTACCGTTAGAGCTACTGGCCTGTTTTAATCCTTATCACAAAGTAATCCATTTGCATTGCTGATAAATGGATTCCGAGACTCGGCTATTTGGTTTCTTTGTGCGAAATATGTTTTTTGCAGAATCGACAGTATTTGCTGAATTCCAGCTTGTCTGGTGTTGTCCGCTTATTTTTGGTTGTGGTGTAGTTTCTTCTTTTGCATTCTGTACATGCAAGGGTAACAATCACTCTCACGACAAGGCTCCTTTATTATTCCAGAATTTCGCTGACAACGCCCGCGCCTACGGTTCGGCCACCTTCACGAATCGCAAACCTAAGCTCTTTTTCCATGGCGATCGGAGTGATCAGATCTGCCGTTATCGCCACATTGTCTCCGGGCATTACCATCTCGATCCCCTCCGGCAGTGAAAGAATCCCCGTCACATCCGTTGTTCGAAAATAAAATTGAGGCCTGTACCCATTGAAAAACGGCGTATGTCTTCCGCCTTCTTCCTTACTCAGAATATATACCTCAGCCTTGAACTTGGTGTGTGGCGTAATCGTTCCAGGATGCGCCACCACCTGCCCTCGCTCAACTTCTTCGCGCTTGGTGCCCCGCAGAAGAACCCCGATGTTGTCTCCCGCACGGCCCTCATCCAGAAGCTTTCTGAACATTTCAACACCAGTGCAAACTGTCTTTTGCGTTGTCCGAATCCCCACGATCTCTACAGCCTCGCCAACTTTCACAATACCGCGGTCCACGCGACCTGTAACGACAGTCCCTCGACCAGATATGCTGAACACATCCTCCACCGGCATTAAAAATGGCTTGTCGATATCACGCTTGGGTTCAGGAATGAAAGAATCTATTGCCGCCATCAATTCAAATATGCACTTGGCCTCTTCGCTGTCCGGATCATCGCTCTCAAGGGCTTTTAATGCACTTCCTCGAATTATCGGCGTATCATCTCCTGGAAAATCATATTTGCTTAAAAGCTCGCGAAGCTCCAGCTCCACCAGCTCAATCAATTCCGGATCATCCACCATGTCGCATTTGTTTAAAAAGACCACCATGGTCGGCACTCCAACCTGACGCGCCAGCAGAATGTGTTCACGGGTCTGCGGCATGGGACCATCGTCTGCCGCTACTACCAATATAGCGCCATCCATCTGAGCCGCACCTGTGATCATGTTCTTGATGTAGTCCGCATGGCCAGGACAGTCTACATGTGCGTAATGGCGATTCTTGGTCTCGTACTCCACATGCGCGGTCGCTATCGTGATTCCGCGCTCTTTTTCCTCGGGCGCTTTGTCAATCTGGTCAAACGGAACGTAAGTGGCCATCCCCCTCAAACCGTTATGTTTGGTTATCGCCGCTGTAAGCGTTGTCTTCCCGTGATCAATATGTCCTATCGTTCCCACATTCACATGCGGTTTCGACCGATTAAACTTTTCCTTCGCCATTTCACTGTCCTCCCTGCCAAATAATGATTAAACGGATGCTCAGGCTTAACCATTTGTCTTTTTTACGATAGTTCCCATCTGCACTGTCCCAGTCCTTATCTTTTGGTCTTTATCCATTGTGTTGGAGCCCACGATCGGAGTCGAACCGATGAACCTCTTCCTTACCAAGGAAGCGCTCTACCAACTGAGCTACGTGGGCAATAATGCAAATTGGGGTAATCCGAGGATACCAGGCTGTTGAAATTTGGAGCGGGAGACGAGATTCGAACTCGCGACATCCAGCTTGGAAGGCTAGAGCTCTACAACTGAGCTACTCCCGCCAACAGGCATCCTTATTATACCCTACAGACCCCCCCGGCTTCTGTTCGGGGACAACCCTGCTTCCTCAAGAAGCTCTACGCGCTGCAGATGAAGCTATGTAGTCCAATAATGATTTCGCTTGATCTTGTCAGCAAAATCTCCTACATACAACATTTATTGAGGCTGGTGGTGGGGGGAGGATTCGAACCTCCGAAGGCTTCGCCGACAGATTTACAGTCTGTTCCCTTTGGCCACTCGGGAACCCCACCTTTTTTTATTTAACTTAATTCATTTAATTCAGGCACTAAAACCTGCCTGATGAAGCCAGCGAAGGGACTCGAACCCCCGACCCACTGATTACAAATCAGTAGCTCTTCCAACTGAGCTACGCTGGCTTGTTCATCATCTTCTTATCTCCCCCTTCTAACATTACAAAAAACAGAAATCAACAAAAATAAAATATTTTTTTGGCATTCTGGTTTTTTTCAAGAATCTTCTGAAACAGTCCAAATTCCGAGTGATAAAAATCATCCTTCAGGCATCTCTTTCCATTACACTTGCTTACCTGTATCCGTTTGAAATTCCGCTTCATTGCCTATCCAAACTTGACAGTTCTTGGTTATAGGTTCATTGTGCTGTAGATATACTGCGAAAGGGCATAATTCGTACTTTCCTTATGCTCCCTCTCTCGGCGGGGGAGGGAGGGAGGGAGG